>JAYUSD010000066.1:0-10837 GCA_043755865.1 Variovorax sp.
CCCCCCCCCCCCCCCCCCCCCCCGCGGCAGGTGAGCCCCAGCGCACGCGCTCAGGGCTTCCAGTCCTTCAGTGCAGCCAAGGTCGCATCGGTGAGCGCATCAATCCGTGCAATCTGCTCTGCTGCATCATGCGGCCAACCGTTGGTCTTGCAGGCTTGCTCCAGCTCAGAGCAAGCATCAGACAATGCTGTTGCTCCCACATTTGACGCCGCGCCTTTGAGCGCATGCGCACGCAGCGAGAGCAGCGCAGAATCGGTGGTGGCCAAACTGGCTGTGATGTCGCCTCGGCGCGCTGGCGCATCGTGCACAAACAAGCCCACCACCTCGCGCGTCATGCTGCGCTCTTCGTCATCAAACTCGGCAAATTGCTCCAAGCGACTCCAATCCATGAGCAGCTCTTGGGCAGGCTGTGTAACGCTATTTTCAGGAGATTTTTCGAGGGTAGCCGGCATAGAATCTACGCGGTGTGCTACTAATTCAATAGCATTCTCATTGGCGCGTGCATACTGCGTAAGTGCAGCCGAGAGCTCGTCAATACGCAGCGGCTTGGGCAAGAAGCCAATCATGCCGGCCTCCAAGCAGCGCTGGCGGTCTTCTTCCAACACCGAAGCAGTGAGCGCCAAAATCGGCGGCGCGGCGCGGCCGTGGGTGCTGATGATCAATCGCGCCGAGCCATAGCCATCGAGCACTGGCATATTTGCGTCCATCAGCACAGCAGCAAACCGCTTGCCGCCTGCTTGCAAGGATGCAGCCACGCTGTCAGCGGCCTGCTGGCCGTCCATCACGCTGACCGATGCGTAGCCCAGCTTGGTGAGCATGCTGGTGGCCACTTTGATGTTCACCACGTTATCGTCGGCCACCAAAACCGTTTGGTTTTTCGTGAGCACTTTCTTCGCTGGCGCGATGGCTGCAGGTGCGTATTGCGCGCCTTGCGAATACAAAATGCGCGCCAAAATATTGAACAACTGTGATTGCCGATAAGGCTTGAGCAAGCGCCCCGCAAACTCACTGGCTTCTTTTTCTGTAGGCAACGTGCCAGAGGTCAGGAGCACCAATTGCATCTTCGGCTTGATCTGGTGCACAGCTTGCGCAAACATCACGCCATCCATCTCCGGCATGTGCATATCGGTCACCACTACATCAGCGTCGCGTGTGCTAAGCCATTGCAACGCATCTGGCGCGTGGTTAAACGCCACCGTGTTCATCTTCCAGCGCTTGAGTTGTTTTTCAAGGATTTGGATGTTAACTGGCATGTCATCCACAATCACAGCGAGTTTGCCTTCAAGGCTGGCCAGCTCAAGGATCGAATTCTCGGATTGATCCGGCGCATCGCTGTAGTGCATGCGGGCAGTAAACCAAAACGTGGAGCCCTTGCCGGCCTCAGACTCCAGCCCCACTTGGCCGCCCATGAGTTCGGCGAGGCGCTTGCAAATAGCCAGTCCCAAGCCTGTACCGCCGTATTTGCGGGTCGTAGAAGCATCCACCTGCGTGAAAGATTGAAACAACGCACCTTGGCGATCTTTAGGGATGCCAATGCCTGAGTCTTTCACACGAAATTCGATCAATGCACCGGGTTGCGGTTTGCCATCTATCACACGGCTTGCATCAAAATCTTCGCTGAGATGCGCGGTAACGACGATCTGGCCTTTTTCAGTGAACTTCACCGCATTGCCCAAAAAGTTAAGCAAAATTTGGCGCAGGCGTGTGATGTCTCCACGCACCCAAGGCGGCACATCATCGCCCACATCGACCAGTAGCTCCAAGCCTTTCTCGCGGGCACGCGAAGCCCCAATATCGCACGCCTCTTCAATCGCGCCCTGCACAGACAGCGGCTCGTTTTCCAAATCCATTTTTCCGGATTCGATTTTTGAAAAATCCAAAATATCGTTGATCACCGAGAGCAACTGATCACTCGACACACGCATGGTGTGCAAGAAATCTTGTTGCTCGTCATTGAGGGGCGTATCAGCCATGAGCGTGGTCATACCCACCACGCCGTTGAGCGGCGTGCGAATTTCATGGCTCATGGTGGCCAAGAATGAGGCCTTTGCCTTGGCCGCTTGCAGCGCCTCTTCGCGCGAGGCTTCTAGCTGCTCAGTGCGCAGCGCCACACGCTCTTCTAAGTGCTCATTGGCATCAAGCAACTCTTGCTTTTGCGATTCAATCGCTTTGCGGTTGGACTGAATCTCTTGCGCGCTGTGGTGCAGGGTGCGTGCCAGTTCGCGCACCTCCAAAATCCCCGCTTCTGATTGCAAGGGCGGCACTTGGCCTTGGCCCATTTGCAGGGCAGCTTGCATCAAAGTTTTGAAACGTTTAGACATCCGCCAAGCGATCACAGCGGCCAGCAAAGCCCCCAAGGCCACCACTGTGAGCATCAAAATCACAGCTCGCTCCAAGCCAGATTGCGCATCGCTTGAAAAATCCAATTCGGGCGCAGCGACGATCAAGGTCAGGGGCAGCCCCAAATGCTCAGCGAAGGGGCGCATCGAAACCAAGGTCTCACCCAGCTGCGTTTGTACTGCGCCGTTAAAGCGCTCGCGTTGCACAGTATCGGCTTTGAGCTTGCCGAGCAGCGGTTGCATTTGTGCAAAGGCGTCGCGCGTCAATGCGCTGGCGCTGGCCGCTGGCTTGAGCCTCTCCAACTTACCGCCGTCTTCGGTAAAGAGCGGGTCGCCTGCGGATGTGGCCACCATGTGGCCAGAATCGTCCACAATAAAAGCCACGCCACGCGGTGAAATATTGATGATTTGCAGCGCTTCAGACAACTGCTTGAGATACAAATCCGCCGCAAACACGCCCAATATCGTTCCATCGTCTTCAAATACAGGCTGCGCTACTGTGATCAACAGTTGCTTTTTTGACGCTGACAAATAAACGGGTGTAAACACGCGCTCCCGCTTGGCGACTGCTTGCGTATACCAAGGCCGCGTGCGAGGCTCATAGTTTTTAGCCTCGGTATCGAGCCTTTGGCTGCGATCACCCGGCATCAGCGCAGAAAAATACTGCCGGCCTTCATCGCCTTGCCGCCGCATGCCAATACGCATCAGGCCTGTGCCGCCACGTGTGATTTGCTCTACGCCGTGAAAATCGCCCTTGTTGGTGCCGAAATAAAGATAGGGTACGTCGGCGGCCATGCGGGTGAGCGAGACGGCTAATTTCTCAAACTCTTCCGGTTGGTTGATCAAGCGTCGTGCGGTTTTGGTTTGCGCGTCGCTCGGGGCAGGGGGAATCAGCCCATTCAAAATTAAGCCCGCCGTTTGCAATCGCTCTTCTGCATCCACCTGCACACGTTGCACCACGTCGTTGATGATTTTTTGCGACAGCTTGTCTACCGTCTGCACATTGCTGTTGTAGAGAAACCAGCCCACCAGCATGGCAGGCAGCACGGCAAAAAGCAGTAGCAGGCTCATAGATAAGCTGCGCACTGTCCAGCTCCAGCGGCGCTGGCTAGCTTGTGTCTTCATATCAATTCTTTCGCAGAGGGGCCGAGCGGCTGTCTTAAAGGTCAAAGTGCCAACAACTCGACAGCATCTAATGCACCATTTCGCCCAGGCATGTGCAGCATCGCGCGGCGACCACTGCGCGCGACAGGCAATGCCAAGCGTTGCGTTTGCACAGAAGCCGCAATCGGCCAATCAATCATGGGCTGGCTTTGAAACATTTTGAGTGCTGTTGTCACGGTCTCGCCCACCGGCGTGAGCTGGCCTCCACCGCCAAACAAGCCCTCCAGCCTAGCAAAGCTCACAGGGCCCGTATGCAGCCCCACACTTAAGCGAAACGGTGGCAGGCCGCGCTCGCCAAATTTTTGTTTCACAAACGTGTCTAAGCGGCGGGTGCCGTCTTGCAGTCCGAAGGCAGCGCGAGCGGCACGCATGGCGTGATTGACCGAGCTTGTATCTGAGGCTTCGACAAACACGCAAAGCATACCGTCGCCTAAAAACTGCATGTAGTGCGAGCCAAACAAATGCACGGTATCGCCCACGCTGGAATAAAACTGCTGGACCACTTGGCTGAGCTCGGTTGATGAGAGGCGCTGCGTCCAAGCGGCGTAATCGCGCATATCGGCGTAAAGCACCGTGGCGCTGGCAAATCGCTCTCCAGCATCGGTTGTTTGCAGACTGTCGGGCCATTGCTCAGACAACTCTTTGGCCATGCGCTTTTCATACAGACGGCCAATTTTTTCCTGTTGCTCTGCCAAAGCGGTGGCCACAGCGCGGTCAATCACCTGTGCCTGCACCGCTTCAGCGCGCACCAATTTCGAAAGCTGCGCGTTGACTGCATCACGCAGCTCTTGCGGCGCAAAAGGTTTGGTGAGGTAATCGTCGGCTCCCGTGGTCATGCCTTGGCGCATGTGGGCGCGGTCTTGCAACGAGGTGAGCAAAATGATCGGTGTGGTGGTAATGGTCTCGTCTGCCCGCACGGCTTCAAGCACACCAAAGCCATCTAAATGAGGCATTTGCACATCGCTTACCACCAGATCGGGTTTGTGTTCGCGGATCAGCGCCAAGCCAATCGCCCCATCTTCTGCGGCGAGCACATCGTAGCCCTCTTTGCGCAGCACACCCGAGACCAACACGCGTGTGCTTGCATCATCATCCATCACTACGATCAGCGGCATGATTTAATTCTCCAAGTAGGCTAGGCTAGCCTGTTGTATGTCGTTTGAAAAAGCCAAATGCACATGCGCATGACCTGCCATGTGCCGATTATCTGCGCCAGCTAGCGTGGCCGAGCTGGCAGGAAAGACGATATTGTCACAGTGGGAGAAGTAGCACGTGCAATGCTTGGCAAAATTGTCGGGCAGGCGCGACGTATTATCAGTCAACCAAGCACTTGTCTGGCGCATTTCGCCGCCATTTTCAGTGTGCGAAAAAGCGGCCATGGCGGTGCCATGATGCGGCGTGCCCAAGGTGATGATCCGGTGCACCCGCGCCATGTTGCCCTGTCTGCCAATATACTGCGCCGCCCAAGCGCGAATCGCGAGGCCTCCCATGCTGTGGCCGATCAAAATGGGAGCCAGCCCAGTGGCGCGTTCAATGTGCACCATGGCGTTTTCTATCACGCGCGCGTATTCGCTGATGGAGCCAAATGCAGGCTCTAAATCCACCGCGATGTAAGCCCGTTTTCCCAAACGCAGGCGCCGCATCCAGCCCGTCCAGAGGGCGCGATTGCAAAAAAACCCATGGACGAATACCACGCCGCGCTGACCCGATGGATCTGCGGGCTTGGGTGGCAAGTGGTCTGCAATCGCATTGTGGCGAAACGGCTGCCACCACATGAACACCTGAGCCGCGGCCAAGCATTCAGCCCACCATGCACCCAACCACTGCATCAAACTCGCTGGCTGCACAAGCGCATCGTGTCGATTGACCTGAGCCGCCCAAAAGCACTGAATGCCCAAAATAACAGGCGTGATCAGTAGGGGCGCGGTCACACACACGACCGCCCAGCCACGCTGGTCATCCCAAAGCCCAGCGCCCAGTGTCCACCAAAAAATTAAGCTGCCCAGCGTGATGAAGCGCTGTAGCCATGCAATGGTCATTGTTTATCCAGTGGTTTAACTTGCATGATACTCAAGATAGCGGGCGCAAGGTAAGCATATTGACCTAAACAGGCTCGCCTTCATGCCCCAAAAAAAACCCTGTCTGCTGGGAAGCGGACAGGGTCTTTTCATATTTGGTGGTGATAGGTGGATTTGAACCACCGACATCAGCATTATGAATGCTGCGCTCTAACCAACTGAGCTATATCACCGAAGGAACATGATTATACCGAAGATCATTTTCCCAAAAATCAGACATGCTTAAAAACAGCTTTTCTCTTATTGACGAACGCATCCATGCCTTCCTTTTGATCAGCGGTTGCAAACAGCGCATGAAACAGGCGCCTTTCATACATCACGCCATCAGCCAAGCCAGTCTCAAAAGCGCGATTCACGCTTTCTTTGGCCGCCATCACGGCGATTTGGCTGTACTCACAAATCATGTTGGCAGCAGCGAGCACCTCATCTTGCAGGGTGGCGAGCGGCACGACACGGCTCACAAGGCCGGCAGCCTCAGCCTCCGCAGCATCCATCATGCGGCCAGTCAGTGCCATATCCATCGCCTTGGCCTTGCCGACTGCGCGCGGCAGCCGCTGCGTGCCGCCTGCGCCGGGGATGATGCCCAGCTTGATTTCGGGCTGGCCGAATTTGGCGTTGTCGGCCGCGATGATGAAGTCGCACATCATCGCCAGCTCGCATCCGCCGCCGAGCGCAAAGCCGCTCACAGCGGCAAGCACAGGTTTGCGAATGCCGCGAATCGTTTCCCAGTTCTTGGTGATGTAGTCGCCTTTGTACACATCCGCAAAGCTATACGTGGCCATCGCGCCGATATCAGCGCCGGCGGCAAAGGCTTTTTCGCTGCCTGTGATGATCATGCAGCCGATCGCGGAATCAGCATCAAAGCCTTTGAGCGCAGCGCCCAGCTCGTCCATGAGCTGGCCGTTTAAAGCGTTGAGTTGTTTGGGGCGGTTAAGCGTGATTTTTCCAACGCTGCCGAGGGTTTCGATGAGGATGGTTTCGTAGGTCATACTGCAATGATAGCGCGACTGCTGTGTTGGGTGGCATGGTCGCAAATACTATCTTTTTCATAGCACTCCACGCAATAAATACGCCGGCTAGGTGCCTAAAAGACCTAAAATTACAGGTGTTTTCCAGCTTGGAAGCCATGCTCGCCGGACGCGCGCTTCGCTACGGCCAAGGGCACAGCTTCCAACGGCGTGGCCATCGAATCGTTCCAGCGGTTTAAGAAACCAAACATCGCCACCACGCCAAGAATCTCTACGATCTGGCCTTCGCTCCAGTGTTTGGAGAGCTCGGCGAAAAGCGCATCCGTGACGGCATTGGGCTGCGATGCAGCGGCGAGCGCAAAATCTAAGGCGATCTTCTCGGCAGGCGAATATAAATCGCTGCTGGCGTAGTTCCACACGGCGGCCATTTTTTCTTCTGATACGCCAAAATTCTTTGCGCCCAAGAGCGTGTGCGCTTGGCAATAAAGGCAGCCGCTGGCTTTGCTCGCGAGATGCCCAATCAAGCGACGAAAGCCCAAATCTACTTCACCGCTTGGCGACATCACGGCGGCATTGAGCTGGGCAAATGCTTTCACTAAATGCGGCTTGCGCTGCATGGTGAGCACGCTGTTGGGCGTGAAGCCTAAAGTGCCCAAGAAGAAGTCGAAATGTGACTTTAGCTCGGGCGTGGCATCAATACTCAAGGGTTTTAACCGTGACATACAAGCTCCTTATGTGCAAGCAGTCTATGGCAACAACCCATGGTTAAAAATTCAGTCAATGAGGCGCGTATTTTTAAAAAGTACGTTGTTGTCAGGTCGCGACCAAAAATAAATGTCATTTTTATGACGGTCTCACTTGTTTGTCTAAGACAAAAAAGGTAGAGTCATCTCATGTATTTGTCACAAGGTCATTTATCAGCCGGTGAAACGATCGAGCACTCGGTGCAGAGCAACAGGCGATGGCTGAAAGCGAGCTCTCAAATCGATATCCAATCGACCAAGCTGCGCACTCGCATGATGGCGCTCACTCAGCTCTTGGCTAGCCCGCGAGAGAAAGCGGTGGCCATTCACGATTTCGTCAAACATCTGCCATTTGGCTGTGTGGCAGATTACAGCCAGCTTAAAGCCAGCGATGTGCTCAAACTTGGGATGGGCGATTGCTTTACCAAAGGCATGTTGATGGTGGGCTTGCTGCGCTGCGCGGGCATTCCTGCTCGGCTGCGATTTGTGTCGTTGCCGGTGCATTTTTTGCGCGGCATCATTGATCCAGTCGAATCCACCATCATGCATGCCATGGCAGAGGTGTATCTGGATGAGCGCTGGCTCGTCACAGACAGCTACGTCCCTGATTTGGCATTTCAGAGGGCAGCGCAGGCATTGCTAGCGCAGGAAAATCGCAGCTTAGGCTACGGTATTCATTTGCTCGGCGATGTGTATTGGAATGGCACGCAGGATGCAAGCGCCCAATGTCATGAAACCGATCCCAACAGCTTGCCTACCGTGGATTGGGGCGTGGCCGATGATCCGATGTCTTTTTATGCCGATCCATCGCATTCAGAGCTGCGCCGCAATTTTGCGATGCGGCTTAAATGGCGGCTTGCTACGCCGGTGGTCAATCGTCGCGCAGCCGCTGTACGCAGCGCGTTGGTCAAGGCGTGAGCGCTAAATTCCAAGCGGCGAAATTCATACCGTGTAATTCAGGGCCATGCGCCCGCCGTCGACTGTCAAAATCTCGCCTGTGATGTAGCTGGCTGCATCGCTGGCCAGGAATGCCACCACGTCGGCAATCTCAGAAGGAAGCCCTAAGCGGCGCAGCGGTGTGCGGCTCATGATTCTTGCCTTTGCAGCGTCATCGGTGAGCACGGCTTTTTGCGCCAGCTCGGTGGCAATCGTGCCGGGCGCCACGGCGTTGACCCGGATGCCATGATCAGCCAAAGCCAATGCGGCTACGCGCGTGAGTTGGTTGACCGCGCCTTTGCTCATGTTGTAGCTGGCTATTGAAGGTATAGCGAGCACAGCATTGACTGAGCTCATATTGATGATGCTGCCTTGCGTTTTGCGCTCCACCATCGCCCGCGCCGCTGCTTGCGCCATAAGAAAGCTGCCTTTGAGGTTGACGCGGATCACTGCATCAAAATCTTCTTCACTCACGTCGAGAAAAGGCGCAGCTTTGAAAATGCCCGCGTTGTTCACCAGCACATCAATGCGGCCATGCTTTTCAAGTGTTGCCTGCACCAACGCGTCAATCTGCGGCTTGTGAGCCACATCGCAATGCACATAGGAGCCCTTGCAAGCCAAGGCGAGCACCTGCCCTGCCGCATCATCCACATCGGACAGCACCACGCTCGCACCCTCGCGTGCAAAGCGCTGCGCACACGCCGCACCAATGCCCTGCGATGCGCCGGTGATGATCACCACCTTGCCCTGCAAACCCAGCTGAATCGTGTTTTTCATAGAGAAATATGCCTTAAATCATCACTTAGCCGGCATACAACCTGCACAGTGTGCTATTAAATCAGTAGCGTCTTGTTGAATGCTTGCGAGCGCTTTGCCCGGCGTATAAAGCGATGAACCGATGCCAAAACCATTCGCGCCTACAGCCCAATACGCCGCTATATTCGCCGCGCTCATGCCGCCCACAGGAATCAGCAGTGCATCGCGCGGCAGCACCGCCCGCATCGCGCGCACCGCAGCGGGCGAAATCATTTCGGCAGGAAACAGCTTGATCGCATCTGCGCCCGCCGAGAGCGCAGCAAACGCCTCAGTCGGCGTGGCCACACCGGGAATCGCCAGCATGCCTGCCGCTTTCGCGGCAAGGATCACCGCTGCATTGAAATTCGGCGCAATGATCAACCGCCCTCCCGCCGCTTTCACCCGCGCGACTTGATCGACATCCAATACCGTACCCGCCCCAATCAGTGCATCCGGCAACGCAGAGCGCAGTGCAGCAATGCTCAGATAAGGCTCTGGAGAATTGAGCGGCACTTCCAAAATCCGAAAACCTGCACGCAGTAGCACTGTGCCAACCTCAGGCGCTTCTTGCGGCGTGAGGCCGCGAAGAATGGCGATCAGGGGCGCTTGGGCGAGCGTGGTGCGCAAAAGATGAGCCGATGCAGACATGCTGCCATCATAGAGCCAGCGGGATGCTTTGTGCGCTGTGATTGCCAGAGACTCAAGCCAGCCGCTTGCCTTTGGCATCAAAGCCATGCAGCTTGCCGGGCAAGGTCTGCACATGGATCGTGGCATCCACAGCGGGGCAAGCATCGCCCTCGGCGATGCGCACGATCATGTTGGCTTCAGAGCTGTCTGATGTGGCTACGCGTGTGTAGAGCAGGCGCTCGGCGCCAAGCATCTCTAAGCTCAGCACTTGCAAGGCCAAGCCTCGGTCTGCAACACGCAGGTGTTCAGGGCGCACGCCCACAGTTGCAAGAGCTGTATTTGTTGAGTCAAATAGGCCATTAGCCGGCATAGAATAAACGTGGGATGCTATTAATTCTGTAGCGTTTGCTATGGGCAACAAATTCATGGGCGGGCTGCCGATGAAGCTGGCAACAAAGGTAGAAGCAGGGCGGTGATACACATCATCAGGCGTGCCGAATTGCTCGACATGGCCGCCATTGAGCACCATCAGGCGCTCGCCCAGCG
Organism: Variovorax sp.; assembly: GCA_043755865.1. Taxonomy (GTDB): domain Bacteria; phylum Pseudomonadota; class Gammaproteobacteria; order Burkholderiales; family Burkholderiaceae_C; genus JANMDU01. The sequence continues at coordinate 10,197 of JAYUSD010000066.1, forward strand.
TCATGGCTTCGACCTGATCATGCGTGACAAACAGGCTGGTGATGCCGAGCTCGCGGTGGAGCTTTTGAATTTGCAAGCGCGTGGATGCGCGTAACTTAGCGTCAAGGTTTGACAGCGGCTCGTCAAATAAAAACACCTGCGGTTTGCGCACAATCGCGCGGCCCATGGCCACGCGCTGGCGCTGGCCGCCAGACAGCTCGCGCGGCTTGCGTTTGAGATAGGGCTCAAGCTCCAGCATCTTCGCGGCTTTATCAACCCGCTGCTTGATTTCAGCTTCGGGCACTTTGGCGATTTTCAGACCATAGGCCATGTTGGTAAACACATCCATGTGCGGATAAAGCGCATAGTTTTGAAATACCATGGCGATATCGCGCTCGGAAGGCTCAAGATCATTGACCACTTTGCCGCCAATGCTGATCGTACCTTCGCTGATTTCCTCTAAGCCGGCCACCATGCGCAAGAGCGTGGATTTACCGCACCCAGAGGGCCCGACGATCACGACAAACTCACCATCTTTGATCTCGCCGTTAATGCCGTGAATGACTTGATTGGCCTTAGGGCCTGCGCCGTAGCGTTTGATGATGTTAGAAAGTGCTATCGAGGCCATATTTTTAATACCAAATTTCCGGACGCGAAAGACG
>JAYUSD010000067.1:0-4465 GCA_043755865.1 Variovorax sp.
TGGGTAGCGGGCGATAGCTACTGAGTCGCCTTGGATTCCCGCGACGGGGGCAACCTTTTGCCACAGCTCTTCTGTGATGAAGGGAATGATCGGGTGCGCTAGGCGCATGATGCATTCGAGCGTGCGGATCAGCGTGCGACGTGTGGCGCGTTGCTGGGCTTCCGTGCCGGTTTGGATTTGCACCTTGGCGATTTCTAAATACCAATCGCAGAATTCATTCCATACGAAATCGTAGATCGTGTTGGCGACGTTATCCAAGCGATAGTCTGCAAAGCCTTGCGCCACATCGGCCTCTGCTTTTTGCAAAATGGAGGAGATCCAGCGGTCTGCTTGGCTGAAATGTAAATAGCCATTTAACTCACCCGCCGCCTTGATAACGCGGCCGTCGGCATCAAGCTGTGCCGGACTGCATTGCTCTTTCGTGTGATCCTTCAAGCCGCAGTCATAGCCTTCGCAATTCATCAGCACGAAGCGCGTGGCGTTCCAGAGCTTGTTGCAAAAATTGCGATAGCCTTCGCAGCGTTTGCTGTCAAAGTTGATGTTTCTGCCGAGTGAGGCCAAGGCAGCAAAGGTGAAGCGCAGCGCATCGGCGCCATAGCCGGGAATACCTTCGGGAAATTCTTTCTCGGTGTTTTTGCGCACCTGCGGCGCGGTCTCGGGTTTGCGCAGGCCTTGCACGCGTTTGTCCAGCAGGGGCGCAAGAGAAATGCCGTCGATCAAATCCACCGGGTCAAGCACATTGCCCTCAGACTTGCTCATTTTCTTGCCCTGCGAATCACGCACGAGGCCATGAATGTAGACATGTTTGAACGGCACGCGGCCCGTGAAATGCTGCGTCATCATGATCATCCGGGCGACCCAGAAGAAGATGATGTCGTAGCCTGTGACTAGGGTGGAAGAGGGGAGATATAAATCGTAATCTCGTACTCCCCGTTCGGGCTGAGGTATCGAAGCCTCTGCTGTGTCCTTCGATGCGCGAGGCGCAACCTGTCCTGAGCTCGTCGAAGAGTCAGGGCGAACGGAATTAACGGCATCTGGCCAGCCCATCGTCGAGAAGGGCACGAGCGCTGACGAATACCAAGTATCGAGCACGTCTTCATCGCGCCTCAAAGTCTTGCCCGGCGCTTGTGCTTTGGCGTCAGCCTCATTGCGAGCCACATACACCTTGCCATCTTCGTCATACCAAGCCGGAATTTGATGGCCCCACCACAGTTGGCGCGAAATGCACCAATCTTGGATGTTGTTCATCCACTGGTTATAGGTATTGACCCACTGCTCAGGAACGAATTTCACATCGCCAGATGCTACTGCATTGATAGCACCCTGCGCAATAGATACGCCGGCTACTGGTGCTTTTGTCATAGCAACGAACCACTGGTCAGTCAGCATGGGTTCAACGACTTGCCCCGTGCGTGCGCAAATCGGCAGCATGAGTTTATGGGGCTTGATCTCGACCAAGAAGCCTTGCGCTTCCAGATCTTTGAGCAGAGCTTTGCGCGCTACGAAGCGATCCATGCCTTGATACGCAGCCGGGCCGTTCTCATTGATCTTTGCATCCAAAGTGAAAATCGTAATGAGCGGCAGGTTGTGGCGTTGCGAGCAAGCGTAATCATTAAAGTCGTGCGCACCGGTGATCTTCACGCAGCCTGAGCCGAATGCGCGATCCACAAAAGCATCAGCGATGATGGGGATGGAGCGGTTGCATAAAGGCAAATCCACCCTCTTGCCCACGAGGTGCTTGTAGCGCTCATCTTCCGGATGCACGCAAAGCGCGCCATCGGCCAGCATCGTCTCGGGGCGTGTGGTGGCAATTTGCAGGCCACGCACTTGATGCGCCGCTTGATCTTGCGTAGCGCCGATCTCTTGAGGCCCCTCGGTAAACGGGTACAAGATGTAATGCATCTTGCCATCCGCTTCTTTGCTCTCCACCTCTAAATCGCTCACTGCGCTTTTCAGCACAGGATCCCAATTGACCAAACGCTTGCCGAGATAGATCAGGCCTTCTTCATAAAGGCGCACGAAGGTCTCAGTCACGACCTTGGAGAGCTTCTCATCCATCGTGAAATATTCGCGGCTCCAATCCACGCTTGCGCCCATGCGGCGCATTTGTGTGGTGATGGTGTTGCCAGATTCTTCTTTCCATTCCCACACACGGGAGACGAAGTTTTTGCGTGCTTCAGGCACAGTTGCGCCCATCGTGTGCCGCGTTTGCCCAATATCCTGCAACTGCCGCTCCACCACGATTTGCGTGGCGATGCCGGCGTGATCCGTGCCGGGAATCCATGCGGTGTTAAAGCCTTTCATGCGGTGATAACGCGTGAGGCTATCCATGATGGTTTGATTAAACGCATGGCCCATGTGAAGCGTGCCAGTTACATTGGGCGGCGGCAATTGGATGGAGAAATTCTCTCCCTTGGCGGCAGCATCTGTGCTGGGCTGCCCCGTGCCGCGTGCGCCGGCCTTGCCATAGCCGCGCTTTTCCCATTCAGGGCCCCACTGGGCTTCAATAGGCTGGGGATCAAAGGATTTGGCGAGCGAGTCGAGGCTGGGCTGGGCGGGTTTTGTGATTTCTTGAGTCATACACCGATTTTACCGGGGGCTGTTTTGATCCAACACGATGCATCCTCAAGTTTCCGTTCGGGCTGATCCTTCGATACCTCAGGACTGGATGCGCTTGGCTTATCGAAGCCCCGGCGAGCCCTTCAATACCTCAGGGCGAACGGGGTTAGGTGTTTTCCAAAGAAAATACGGATGCCTTAGCTAAAGCTACAGCCAATAGCGCGCCCACGCGTGCATTGTTCTTCACCAAAGCGATATTGGTTTTTAGGCTTGCACCTTGGGTAAGCTCATTGATGCGCTTGAGCAAATAGGGCGTGACTTTTTTGCCAGCAATGCCTTGGGCTTGCGCTTCGTTGACTGCGATGTCAATGATTTGATTGATCTGCGCTGCGGGAATTTCACTCTCCAATGGCACAGGATTGCTGATCAACACCCCGCCAGCCAAGCCCAGCGCCCATTGGGTTTGAATGAAGCGGGCTTGGCTTGCGGCGTCATCCATGCGGAAATCTGCTTTTAAACCACTGTCTCGCGTAAAAAACGCCGCGAAATTATCTTGGCCAACACTGATCACAGGCACGCCTTGCGTCTCCAATACTTCAAGCGTGAGCGGCAAATCCAGAATTGATTTCGCGCCTGCGCAGACCACGGCCACGCCTGTGCGAGCGAGCTCGGTGAGATCAGCAGAAATATCAAAGCTCTTTTCCGCACCCCGATGCACACCGCCAATACCGCCTGTGACGAATACCTTGATGCCAGCCAGCGCTGCGCAAATCATGGTGGCGGCCACAGTGGTCGCGCCTGGCTTTTGCATTGCTACGGCATAGGGCAAATCCCGCCTGCTGAGCTTCATCACGTCGGGCGTGGAGCCAAGCACTTCAATCTGCTCGCGCGACAGGCCAATGCAAATCTTGCCCTCCAATACAGCGATGGTGGCTGGCACAGCGCCATACGCGCGGATCACAGCTTCTACTGCTAGCGCAGTTTGCACATTCTGCGGATATGGCATGCCATGCGCAATGATGGTCGATTCAAGTGCGACGACTGCGCGGCCTTGCAAGAGCGCCTGCGCGACTTCGGGGTGAATATTCAGATGAGCTTGGGCTGTTTGCATAGCAGGTTCTTAGATCAAATCGGGGGTGATCGCCGGGCTCACGGTGTGTGGGCTCTGCACGGTGAGCGTGGCCAAGCGCATCGCGCGTTGCACGTGTTGCGCAAGAGCATCCGCAGGATAACGCAGATAGCTTGCGCACAGGCCGGCGCAAAAGGCATCGCCCGCACCGCTCACATCCACCACGTGCAGGCCGGGCGTGAGCACTGGCAATGCATGTTGCGCCTCAGCTTGCGTAGCTTCCATGTATCGCACACCGCTTTCGCCACAGGTCACCACGAGACGCTGCAAGCCAACGGCATGAAGACGTGTAAACACGGCGTTGACATCGCTTGCTGTCGCCTCATGCCAACTTAGCTGCTTGCAAAGCGCGATCAGCTCGCCACGGTTAAGTACCAGCGTGTCTATGCCGTGCAAATCTGCCGGTAAGCGGTTCATTTTCGGCTCAGACACGGCCAGTATCACCAGCCGCTGCTGCCTTGCTTGCGCCATTGCGCCCAGCCAGGCGAGGCTGCTGGAGGGCAAATTCATATCCGCCATCCACAGCTTGGCAAGCTGCGGCAAGCCTGCGATGGCCAGCAAAACAGGCGTGAGTTGCTCTGTGAGGGCCATGTCAGCCATGCCCATGCTGAGCTCGCCTTGCACATCCAAGACCGCGGTGTAGCTGCCTGTGTTGCCAGCATCACTTTCAATGCAAGAGCCAAGCTCCACGCCCAGCGCCCGCAAAGGCGCAAGCACTGCTGTCGCAGCTGCATCGCGCCCCACATGGCCACTCAAGCTCACGCGCAAGCCCAGCCG
>JAYUSD010000068.1:0-10767 GCA_043755865.1 Variovorax sp.
GCGGCCTTGGCGGCATCGGTGGTGCAGGAGCCCACGGCGGCGCGATCAACGTGAATTCAAGCATGATTGCGGCGCAAGGTCTTGTGCTAACAGCGGGAGCCGGCGGCAGCGGCGGCGCAGGCGGAGCGGGTGGCGCTGGTGGCTTGGGCGGTGGCTTGGGCGGTGGTTTTGGTGGTGGTTTTGGTGGTGGTTTTGGTGGTGGCGTGGGTGGTGGCTATGGTGGTGGCTATGGTGGTGTGAGCAGCGCTGGCGGCTTGGGCGGCGCGGGCGGCCTTGCGGGCAGCGGCGGCGTAGTCAATGTGAATTCAAGCATCACCGCAGAGCAGTCTGCGGTGCTCGCAGTGGGCGGCGCTGGCGCGCTTGGCTTGGGCGGTGTTGGCGGGAGTGGCGTGCGCGGGTTGAGCGGCAACGCCGGCACAGCGGGCCGCATTATCGGTAGCAATATTGACGTGACCGCCGGCGAAAACCTCATCATCACCGGCGATATCGCCTCAACGAGCGGCTCCGTCAGCCTGCGTGCGGGCCTCTTCGATCCTGCGCACACGCTCACATTGAGCAACAACGCGATCACTGTGCGCGACCCGAGTGTTGACAACATCAGCTTGCAAGGTGCAAGCCTCAGCCTAGCCGGCAGCTACAGCGCCAATGTGCTCAGCATCACCACTTGGGGCGGTATCGGCACGGCGGCTGCGCCGCTGCGCACCCATGCGAATGCGCTGGCGCTGCAAAGCTATGAAAACAGCGTGTATGCGACCAACAGCAAAGATGTGAGCGTGGCCGCCTTGAGCTACGGCACGATCGCAATCAGCGCGCCGGGCAAATCGCTCACGGTAGGCACAGTCGATGGCCTTGAGGGCATTCGGGCAGCGAGCTACGAAGGCATCGTCAATCTCAACGCAAATACTGTGGGCGGCACAGCGACGATTGAATCCTCAGATTTAGTGTCAATTGCGGCAGTAGCCGGCATAGGATCTGCAGGGAATGCTATACAAACTATAGCGCCTCGTGTGGCTCTGCGCAACACCGGCTCCGGTGGGATTTATGCTGTGAGTCAGGGCGATGTGAAGATTGCGGCAGTATCTAACAATGGCAATATTGACATTCGCACCGCAGCGGGCACAGATGCCATCCTAGAAGACATTGAGTTTTTAAACAACGCAGGCACGATCACGGTGGGCGAGGTGGACGGCATCTTGGGCATCAGCACCACAGCCGCAGGCGCCATCAGCTTGCAAGCGGGCAGGGGAAGTCATGGCGTTCCAGCCACACGCTACTCCCTTGGCGGCCCCGGCGGCGTAGGCGGCAGCGTGATCGTTGCGGCGCATATCGTCTCTGCGGGAGATGTGATGATCAGCTCCGGCCAAGGCGGGCGCGGTGATGTGCAAGCAACAGGAGAAGAGTATCCCCGAGGCGGACGCAGCGGCGGCGATGCCGGCAGCGTGTTGATCCAAGCGGCCGTCTCGGGCAAAGCCGTGGGCATCACGGCAGGCGATGGCGGCAAGGCCGGGCAATGGTATTCGAGCACAGGCGGCACGGGCGGCAGCATTGCCATTGAAAGCAGCGCAAGCATCACCGCAGATTCGCTCAACGTGCAAGCCGGGCGCGGCGGAGAAACTGCACTGGTTGGTGATCGCGGCGGCAACGGTGGCAATGGCGGCAGCATCAGTGTGGATGGCGCGCTCACGGCTCGCCAAGCGATCACGTTGAGAGCGGGCGCAGGCGGCAAGGGCAGCGATATTCCTGTAGATGGTTACGCCGATGGCGGCCTAGGCGGCAATGGCGGCAGCATCACGTTAAATAGCGCGCTGCGAGGCCAAGGCAACGTTACTCTTGCAGTAGGCGCAGCTGGCCAAGGCGGCAAGGCAGATTGCGAAGAATGCCTCCCCGGAGACGATGGCATTGCTGGCCAGATCAACGGCACAAATGTCAACGTCATAGCGGGCCGAAGCCTCACCGTAAGTGGAGACATCGCACCCACCAGCGGGAACGTCATTTTGCAAGCGGGTTTGCTAGCTGGCGATGCGCTCACTTTGAGCGATGGCGCAATCAACGCTGGCAGCGCAGACATTACTTTGCAAGGCCACACTCTGGCCGGCGGCGCATTGAATCTCACGGGGAATTTAGTATCAATCACGGCAGTAGCCGGCATAGGATCTGCGGGGAGTGCTATACAAACAGTAGCAAACCAACTTCGCTTGGAAAACACCGGCTCGGGTGGGATTTATGCGATGAATACGGGCGATGTGACGGTGGCGGCGGCGAGCAACAACGGAAACATTGAAATTCGCACGGCGGATGGTGCGGCTGGTACAGGCTTTGCGGGTGCAGCGGGCGGCGCTTCAGGAAGCATCACTGTCGGCACGGTTGGCGCAGGCACGGCAAGTTTGAGCGGCATCACGACGACGGGCTCTGGCAATATCACGCTAGCCAGCGGCAATGGCGGCAATGGCATCGCAGCAGGCTTTTTCTTCAACGGTGGCAGCGGTGGCGCTTCAGGTAACGTGAGTGTGGCGCAAGCCGTGCAGGCAGCCGGTGATGTGAGCATCACATCGGGCCTTGGCGGTGCAGGTGATTTAGGCTCGGCTAACGGTTCCTTTGGAGGGCGTGGCGGCGACTCAGGTAGCTTGGCGTTGAATGCAACGGTTACTGGACAAGCCGTTGAGCTGGTAACTGGCAATGCTGGTGCATCTGGCGCGTCTACAGACAGCGGCGGAAACAGTGGCAGCATCGTGCTCAATGCCGCGCTCAGCACTCAGCAAGTAGCCATGCTCAGCACCGGGGCTGGTGGCGGCGGTGGCTATGCCGGCTCTACAGGCGGTGCCGGTGGAAACAGTGGCAGCATTACGCTCAATGCTGCATTAAGCAGTCAGCAAGCAGCCCTACTCAGCACGGGAGCTGGTGGGGGTGGCGGCAGTATCGAATACACCGGCGGTAAGGGCGGCAACAGCGGCAGCATCACACTCAATGCTGCATTAAGCAGCCAGCAAGCAGCGATGCTCAGCACGGGAGCTGGTGGCAGCGGTGGCTCGGGTTTCTTTACCGGCGGCAATGGCGGCAACAGTGGCAGCATCGAACTGAACGGCACTTTGCGCGCAGTACAAGACGTGATTCTGACCGTAGGCGCGGCTGGCGATGGAGGGGGAGGACGCTTTGCTGCCGGAGTAGCTGGAGCGCAGGGGCAAATAACTGGTCGCAGCATTGACATCACCGCCGGCGATGACCTCACCGTTAATGGCAATATCGCCCCCACCAGCGGCTCAGTGAGTTTGCGTGCGGGCATGGACGATGCGACGGATACGCTGAATTTGAGCAACAACGCGATTGCGGTGAACGACGCAAACCGTGACGACATCACATTGCAAGGCTACAACCTGACTTTAGCCGGCAGCTACAGCGCCCATCAGTTAAGCATCACCACCGCTGGCAGCATTGGCAAAAGCGATGCGGCTTTGCAGACTAACGTCGAATCTATGGCGCTGCGTTCCACGGTGAGCGGCGGGATTTATGCCACCAACGCGAAGGCTACATCTGTGGCTGCTTCTTCTGCCGATGGCGATATCGTAATCAGCACTGGCGACAACACGCTGGGTTTGGGCAATGTCAGCGGCGCATCGGGAATCAGCGCTGGCGGCTCGGGCAGCGTGTATCTCACAGCCGGGGCAGTGAGCGGCTCGGGCATCGTTAAGTCTTCAGATTTAGTGGATATTCGGGCAGTAGCCGGCATAGGATCTGCGATGGGTGCTATCAATACCGTAGCGAGCCGGCTTCGCTTGGAAAATACTGGCGAAGGCGCCATTTTGGTGATCAACACCGGCGATGTGACTGTCGCTGCTACCAACGCGAATGGCGATGTCATTGTTGCAACGGCGCTAGGCGTAGAGGGTGTCAATTCTGGGCGCTCTGGCAATTTGACGGTGAGCAAGGTGGGCGGTCTGTCTGGCGTGGTGCAGACGGGCAGCTCTGGCTACGTCTTTTTATCAACGGGCGGCGGCGGCACGCAAAGCGGCAACGGCGCTGACGCTGGATCGCTCACCATCAATGAGCAAGTCAGATCGTCTGGGAATATGAGTCTCCAAGCGAGAAACGGCGGCTTCGGTGGGGACGGCCTCGGCGGCAATGGCGGCAATGTTGTAATCAATCACGCAGTGACTTCGGGGAGCAATCTTTCGATCAGCGTGGGCAAAGGTGGAGGCAGTACCCATCCAGATGCACCAGCCGGCGCAAATGGCCGCATCACAGGCAGCGCGATGGATTTGACTGCTGGGGGCAGAATCGCGATTGAAGGCACGCTGCAAACCAGTGCGACACAAAACGCACACCTAGCCGCAGGCAGCAGCATTGGCGGCATAGAGCGAGATCGTGATTTCCAAATTATCGGCAATGGCCAGGTTTTGCTTTCCTCCACCTCTGGCACGGGCCGAGTGGCGATCAATGCGACGGATACAAAAATCGTCGTTGGCAGCGCAGGCATTAACTCGGCATCAACCGACATCCGCACCACCGGCGCGATTGTGCTCAATGGCACGGTGAGCGCCAGTGATGCCGGCAATTCGCTGATCTTGGCTGGCAACACGTTTACCAACAATGCGGGATCAGGCGCGCTAGCCATGAGCAATACTGAAGCTGGCACACGCTGGCAGGTGTATAGCCAATCGCCTACGGGCAACAGCTTTGGCAGCTTACAAAGCGGCAATGCAGCGGTGTGGGGCACGGCATTAGACAGAGCCGTATATCAACCTACTGTGGCCGCTGAAGGCAACCGGTTCATGTTTGCAGACAAGCAAGGCGCAGTGGTGGCTGCCGATGATGTGGTGAAAATCTTTGGGCAAACGCCTGTGCTGACCAGCTACACCGTGAGCGCACTGCATCAAGGCAGCAAATTCGGCAATGCTTTTACCGATGGCGCAGCGCTTGCTGGCGTGTCGTTCAATCCAACTGGCCTGTCCAGCGCCGGCGCAGCAGCGAATGCCACGCGCACGGGCGGCAAGGCGGGCGGCAACACGTATGACATCGTCGTCGACACCGCACAAGTCACAGGTGCAGCAGCGTATGACGTGATGGGCAAAGCTGGCACGCTTAGCATTGACCGCGCCAGCCTGAGCATCACAGCCAACGACGTAACGCGTATCTATGACGGCACTGCAAATGGCAACAACAGCGGCGCAAAATACAGCGGCTTAGCTGGCGGCGACACCAGCAGCACGTTTGATGGCTCGCTGATCTACGGCAATGCAGGTGCAGCTAACGCGGGCGCTTATGCCTTGGGCGTAAGCGGCGCCAGTTCGGCCAACTACAACATCACTCACAACGCAGGCAGCTTGCAAATTGACCGCCGCGCAGTGACGATCACCGGTGTCACAGCCGCAGACCGCGCGTATGACGGAAAAAATGCCGCGACCCTGAGCGGCGGCTATATCAGCAACCTTGTGGCTGGCCAATCGCTCAGCTTCACAGGCGAAAACGGCACGTTCGCAAGCCCGAATGCGGGCAACCATATCGTCACAGTAACCGGTGCAGCGTTGGTCGATGGCACTAGCAGCGCAGGTGGCTTAGCCAGCAACTACGTGCTTACGGCGCAGCCCTTAGTTGCCGATGCCACCATCAACCGAGCGAATCTCAGTATCACCGCTGTTGACACCACACGCACCTACGATGGCACAACGAGTAGCAACAGCAATGGCGTGACTTACAGCGGCTTCGTCAATGCAGAAACCCAAGCTGTTTTAAGTGGCAGCGTGACCATCAGCAACGCAGCTGCCCGCAACGCGGGCAGCTACACGCTCGCCCCATCGGGTCAGACCAGCGACAACTACGCGATTTCGTACGCTAACGGGAATTTGCAAATCAATAAAGCGGATGCAACGTTGACCGCAGCCACAGATTCAAGGATATATAACGGTCTAGCCGGCAGCAATGCTGCGCCAACTGCTATTGGAATCGTTGCGGGCGACAGCTTTTCAGCGACGCAAAGCTTTGACAGTGCCAACGCCGGCGCTCGCACGCTGAGCGTCAATTCTGGCTACGCGATCAACGACAGCAATGGCGGCAACAACTACAACATTTCGCTGCAAAGCACAGCAGGCACCATCAGCCAAGCCGCGCTCAGCATCACTGCTGTTGATACTGTGCGCACCTACAACGGCACGACCAACGGCAACAACAGCGGTGTGACGTACAGCGGCTTCGTTGCAGGGCAGGGCGCTGGCAGTCTGAGTGGAAACATCAGCTTCAGCAACGCAGCTGCTCGCAACGCGGGCAGCTACACGCTCGCCCCATCGGGTCAGACCAGCGGCAACTACGCGATTTCGTACGCTAACGGGAATTTGCAAATCACGCCGGCAGCTTTGGTGCTCACGGGGCTGGAAGCCACGCGCTTTTTTGGCGCGCCAGATCCCACGCTCGGCTACATCTTCACCTCAGGCAACCTGTTTGCCGGCGATTCGCTCAGCGGCGTTCCTAGTCGGACGCCGGGTGAGCTGGTGGGCAGCTACGCCACGAATCTGGGCACGTTAGCTAACGCCAATTACACCTTCCGCTTTGAGCCCGGCATGCTAAACATCATGGTACCAGCGGGCAGCGGCGATAGCGTAGGTTCAGTTGGGCAAGTGTTGACCAGCTTTCAGGCCGCCCAAGATGAGGCGATCCCGATGAAGAAAAAGCGCGGCCAAATTATCATCGTAGAAAACGGCGGCATGAACCTACCGCAATAAGTGGCTTCTTCATAGGTCGCGAGAGCATGCACTGTACTTAAGTCCTATAGCCAAAAACGTAAGAATTTTCGACAATTGTGATGTTGAATTTCATATCCACCGGACACGAGCTATGCGCGCCATCTCAAAAAAAATCCCTTTTGCTCTTCATTCAGCCGTGTTAAGACAGACCACTGTATCTTTCGCGGTGTTGGGTGTGCTTTCTGGCTGCGCCAGCATCGGCGCGAGTCAATCATCCAGCGTCCCGCTTTATCCCAAAGGCTACATGCCCATCCAAGTCGATGGATCGAGTGGTGATCTAGCAGCCAAAATCCCTCTGGAAAAGCTGAGCAATGCATCGAGACAGGTTGCGTTTGAGGGAGTCAAGGCATTAGACAAACGCGATTTTAAAAAAGCCAGTGATCTATTTAATTTGGCACTTAAAACTGATATCAATAACTCTTACTTGCATTTGCTCAATGCGTTGGCCTACCACTACCGTGCGTTAGATGGAGAGAGTGTGTTGTATGGCTTGGCGGAGCAAGGCTATGAGCAGGCTGTACAGTTTGATGGCAGCAACTGGCTGGCGCGCCATTACTTGGGCATGCTCTACATGGATCGCAGAGACTACGCATTAGCGCAGCATCATTTGATGGAAGCATCGCTCTACAACCCAGACGACAACGAGCTGCTTTATGACCTAGCCACCGCTGCATATTACGCTAAAGATTTGAAAACAGCGTTTGCAGCTTTGCAAGGTATCAGCGATGCCAAAGACAGCAAAGGCGGCTCCTCGACACACACTGCGCGTGCAAAAGCCATTGTTGCTGCTGCTCTTGGTGACATGGAGGCCGCACAAAAGCATATTGCCGCGTTGGCTAAAAACGGCAGCAGCGAAAGCGAACTGAATTTTGTGAAGAAGCGAACGCAGTCGTGGGCTGGCATGTACAAAGATGGCGTGCTCAAAACCCAGTTCACCACCGGTGGCAGCTCCACACAGCCCAGCGGCGGCGGGCGGCCTAGCAATCCTTCAGGCAGTTTTCCTTCGGGGCAACAAGGTGGGCAGCAAGGCGGGTTTCCATCTGGTCAGCAAAATCCTAGTGGGCAAGCATTTGGCCAGCCATCTATTGCCGGGCTGCCGGGTGCTCCACGCAATCCCGGTGATTTTGTTGAAAAACAAATGGTCACGGTAGATGTTGTGATCATCTCTTCTGAGGAAGACAACGGCAACACGATGGGCGTTAACTTGCTTGAAGGTCTTAAAGTCCAGTTTGGCAATGGTTCGGGTACACCGGCTTGGTCGCGCAACAGGGGCGGAGCCACATCGATCGACAATGTGACCGGCAGCTTTACGAGCAACAACACGGGCGCAACGACTCGGTTGATCAGCATTCCAGGAATCACCTACAGTCTTAACATCGCTAACGCTCGCGAGCGCAGCAATGAGGTGCTCGCGCGGCCTACTTTGGTGGCGTTAGGTGGGCAAACATCGCAATTTTTCTCAGGCACGGATGTCGTGGGTGCGGCAGTTTCTGCGGGGCAGGGCAGCTCGGTGCAAATTCAAAAAGAGGTGGGTGTGAAGCTTGCAGTCACACCAAAGTTTTTACCAGATAACCTGATTAAATTGCAGGTTTTGGCTGAACGTACATTTTTGACCAACCCAAACTCAAACGTCGTATTTGATTTCCGCCTCGACACCACAAAAACGATTGTGAATGCCAATGTCACGATGCGCTTTGGCGAGACAATTATCTTGAGCGGATTGAGCGAGCGAGATAAAGGCGTGGATAACGCTGGAACGCCAGGCTTGCGCGATGTGCCAGTCGTGCAGTATTTGTTCTCGCGTAAAGCCGAGCGCGATTATTACAAGAGTGTGTTGATCTTGCTCACGCCAAGACGGCCGCAATACACCAACCGATCAGCTGAAACGATTGCGGAAGAACGCGCAAAATTTACCGATTTTGACCGCGTTCAGGCAGAGTTTGAAGATAAATTTAAGTTGTGGTTTAAGCCGATTCCCAATTCGGCTGCTGCCATTTCTAGTTTGCAAGATAGCGTGTTGTTTCGAGAGGTGCGTACGGGCGATCTCGAACTGAGCAATTGGATTTCTCGCAAGACGCACAGTGGGCGTGTGCGTAGCGCTTTAGATTTCTTGTTTTTCTAAATTCAAGCCTTATCCTCATGTTGCAACAATTCGGCAGAATTTTGCTGACGTGTTTCCTGTGCTGGTCTACTTTTGTAGGGGCGCAGCAAGCTAACAGTGGCCTGCTGAGCATCAACTCTGCTGCGGTCAGCTTGCAGCTTGATGCCACTGGCGTAGGTTATGGGTTAGATCGTGAGGGCCAAGTTTGGCGCAAGGTCAACAAGACCGGTAGCAGCTGGCAGCGCCTACCTGGGCGCTTTGCCGCTTTGCGTGTGGGCATGGACGATAGCGTTTGGGGAATCACGTTTGATTCTCAAGCGCTCAGACTCATATCGCAAGCTTGGTGGCAGAAATTTGCCGTGGATACGACTGATATTGCTATAGGCCCAGACGGTACGGTCTCTGCTTTAAGCGCAGATGGCAGGGTCTATCAATTAGATGCAATCACCGGAGAAAAATTAGCTCAGCTCGCCGCGACAGATCTGCCGATTACACGCTTGAGAGCAGATGAACATGGCTTGTTGTGGGCTTGGTCTCACACTGCACCGCAGTCATTTCTGCGAAGATTCGATGGAAAGCAGTGGGCTGTCATTGCGCCTCCGCAGGCTGCTGGATTGCGAGAATTAGCGGCTGGCCCGCAAGGCGCGATCATGGCAGTGAGCCAAGCGGGCGCGGTTCACCGCTGGGATGCAAATAGCAAGCAATGGCTTTTGCTCGATCAAATCAAAGATGTACAAGATGTTGCCATTGGCCCTGAGGATAAGCCTTGGTTTTTAAACAGCTCAGGACGAATCTTTGCTACTGACTTGTTTATTCAAACTGAGGGCGCGCGTCAAGAAACCAAGCCCGCGCTCTTTACCCGCTTACTCACATGGAAGCGCGTGCGCGGCGCTGCGACTGACATTAGCGTTTCAGCACAGCGCGATGTGCTCACGGTGGATACGCAAAGTAATGTGTGGCAATGGAAGGGCAAAGACACGTGGACTTTGATGCCAGGGCGCATGCGCAAAGTAGCGGCTGCGGCGCAGGGCGCTTGGGGCATTGATTTAGAAGGGCGGGTGATGAGGTTTGCTGGAGGATACTGGACGGCTCAGGGGCTAGCGCAAGCGACACATATCGCTGTCGCCGAAAATGGCGATGCTTTTGCTTTGGCTGACAACGGCAAATTGTTTGTATTCAATGCCGCGAAACGCCAATGGTTTTCCGGTGGTGGGCCTGCGGCGACCGATCTTGCGGTGGGAAAACTATTGCCGTGGCTGATTGATTTGAATGGCCGCGTATGGACATGGCGCGACGGCGCGTGGGCAGAGCTACCCGCAACTAACGCGCAAACCATTGGCGTGGGGTCTGAGGGAAGTGTCTACATCACAACGCCTGATCAAACCATCATGTGGCTGGATAAGCGCGAGAATATTTGGAAAGCCGCCAGCGGTAAAGCCAGCAAAATCGCTGTCGGCGCAGGTGGCGCGCCGTGGATCATTGGCGAGCGCAACGAAACCTACGGTTCCACCCTTTTTTTCGCTGAAAATGACAAAGCCATAGATGCGCGCGATTCACAAGCGCTTGCCGCTGTCCGCCCAGTGTTTACGATCCCGCCACCGGCTGCAAGTATTTTGCCTCCCAGCACAAAGCCCGTTACTTTGACTAGCTTCATAGGTGCGTACCAAGACGTAGGTGTGGGCGCTGATGGCAGCGTGATGGCGGTGGGCTTGGATGGTGGGTTGTATTGCTTGCAGAGAGCCGACCAGCGCTTTGCCCTGATCGGCGGCGCGACTGGAAAACGAGTGGCGGTTGATCAAAACGGCATGCCGTGGCTCATCAATCAAGCGCATGATCTCCAGCGCTTCTATCAAGGCCGCTGGCAAAATATTGCAGACTTTAAAGCGCTGGATGTGGCCGTCGGATCAGACAACACGGTCTATGCTGTCGAAAAAA
>JAYUSD010000069.1:0-4459 GCA_043755865.1 Variovorax sp.
AGCCGGCATAGAATATGCGCGGAGTGCTATTGTTTTAGGAGTATCGCCATGTTAGACCAAGACCTTCAAGACCAACTCGCTGGCTACCTTGAACGCGTGAAAGAGCCGTTTGAAATCGTCGCGGCATTGGGCGATGACGACAGCTCGCGTGAAATGCGTGAGCTGCTTGAAACTGTTGTGAAGCTCTCCGACAAAATCACTCTGCGAACTGATGGCGATGATGCTCGCAAGCCATCGTTTGCATTGCAACGCAAAACTGGCGTGCCGATGAAGCTGCGCTTTGCTGCGATTCCGCTCGGCCACGAGTTCACCTCGCTCGTGCTCGCGCTGCTGTGGACGGGCGGGCATCCGCCGAAAGTCGAGGCCGACACCCTCGCGCAGATCAAAGCACTGAAATTCGATGCGCCGCAAAAATTCGATGTGTTCATGAGCCTCTCGTGCCACAACTGCCCGGATGTCGTGCAAGCTTTGTCGCTCATGGCGATTAACAATCCTGCCTTTGACGTGACGATCATCGACGGCGGCTTGAATCAAAAAGAGGTGGAAGACAAAGGCATCATGGCTGTGCCGGCTGTGCATTTGAATGGCCAGATGTTTCACTCAGGCCGCGCGTCGCTTGATGAACTCGTGGCCAAGCTCGATACCGGCGCAGCTAAGCGTGAAGCAGAGAAATTGTCTGCACGCGCGCCCTACGAAGTGCTCATCCTAGGCGGCGGCCCGGCCGGCGCAGCCGCTGCGATTTACGCAGCCCGCAAAGGCATCCGCACAGGCTTGCTGGCCGAGCGCTTTGGCGGCCAAGTCAACGACACGATGGCGATTGAAAATTACATTGGTATCGTTGAGACGGATGGCCCGAAATACGCCGCTGCCTTGGAGAAACACGTCAAAACCTACGATGTGGATTTCATGAATGGCCATCGCGCGGCCAGCGTGATCCCGGCAACCACTGAGGGCGGCTACATCACGCTAAAAACTGATGCAGGCGGCACGCTTTTAACCCGCAGCTTGATTATTGCCACCGGCGCGCGCTGGAGAAACATCAATGTACCCGGCGAGCAAGAATACAAAAACAAAGGTGTGGCTTACTGCCCGCACTGCGATGGCCCGCTCTTCAAAGGCAAAGATGTGGCCGTGATCGGCGGCGGCAATTCTGGCGTGGAAGCAGCGATTGATTTGGCGGGCCTCGTCAAGCATGTGAGCGTTTTTGAGTTCATGCCCGAGATGAAGGCTGATGCCGTGTTGATTAACAAACTCAAAAGCCTACCGAATGTGACGATTTATACGAATTCGCAAACAATGGAGATCACCGGCGCGGACGGAAAAGTCAACGGCTTGAAATACAAAGATCGCTCCACGAATGTTGAAAAAACTGTGCCGCTTGAAGGCGTCTTCATTCAAATCGGCCTCGTGCCCAACACGGAATTTTTAGGAACGACGATTGAGCGCAGCAAATTCGGCGAGATCATGATCGATGCGAAGAATCACACCAATGTGGCCGGCATTTTTGGCGCAGGAGACTGCACCACCGTGCCCTATAAACAAATTGTGATCGCGGCAAGTGAAGGCGCGAAAGCCGCGCTGAGCGCTTTCGATCATTTGATCCGCACGCCTTCGCCAGCAGCGACAGTCTTGGCTTCGCATGACGAGCGTGAGTTAGCGCCTGCTTAAAAAGCCTGCGTAATAATCTGGGGATGAATTCCACATCTCCAGATTCTCGGATTGACCGCTACGCCGTCATCGGCAACCCGATTGCCCAATCTAAATCCCCAATCATCCATGCTTTGTTCGCGGCAGCGTGCGCACAGCGAATGGAATACACCAAAGTGGAAGGCATTGTTGGCGGCTTTGCTGACCAGCTCGATGCGCTCCGAGCTGGTGGCATGCGCGGCATGAATGTGACTGCGCCTTTCAAGTTAGAAGCGTTTGCTTATGCCACGCATTTGTCGGAGTCTGCAAAACTTGCTGGCGCTGTGAATGCGCTGAAGTTTGAAGGCAAGCAAGTGCACGCAGAAAATTTTGACGGCGTGGGCTTGGTCAACGACATCGAGCGAAATCACGCCACGCCCATGCGCGGTAAGCGGGTGTTGCTGCTCGGCGCAGGTGGTGCTGTGCGCGGGGCTTTGCTCCCGTTTGCGCGCGCTGAGCCCGCTTTACTGGTGGTGGCGAACCGCACTTTGGCCAAGGCGCAAGAATTGGTGGAGATGCTGCGCACGCAATCGAGCGTGAATGCACAGGCATGCAGCTACAAAGATTTGAGCGAACCGTTTGACGTGGTCGTCAACGGCACATCAGCTTCTCTTTTTGATCAAGCGCCAGCAGTGCCCAGCGCAGTTTTTGCGCACAATGGCTTGGCTTATGAGATGGCTTATGGCAAAGGCGCCACGCCGTTTCTGCAATTGGCCAAAGCAGCGGGCGCAACCCGCATGGTTGATGGTGTGGGCATGTTGGTGGAGCAAGCAGCGCTCGCTTTTGAGTGGTGGCGCGGTGTGCGACCCGACACAAAGCAGGCGATTGCGCAGCTCACCATCCCAATTGCTTTTTCTTAGATTGTGCTGATGTACGCCAGTCAGACACTGTAAAAACGCATGGCTGTTGATCAGAGGACCGCTTGCCGATAGGTGAAAACCTTCTAGGTTGGCTTGAAGGCAGCATGTACGATCGAATGCGTTACTCAATGCCCAAATGCTTTCCTATAAAACTCTCTGGAGATTCACAATGCAGCGCCGTACCTCTTTGTCTATAGCACTCCAATCCGTCGCGCTCGGCGCGATGCTGACCACCGCTTCGATGGCTTTTGCGCAAAACACCATCAAGCTCGCCGCCGTGGTCGAGCTCTCCGGTGGTGGCGCAACATCGGGCACTAATTTCAAAAATGGCGTGGAGCTCGCCGTCAAAGAGATCAATGCCGCCGGCGGCATCATGGGCAAAAAGTTAGAGCTCTCCATCAACGACACCACAAGCAACCCCGGCGTCGCGCTTGCCCTGACGAAGAAAGCGATTGACAACGACGTATTTGCCATCTTCGGCCCCGTGTTTTCCGGCTCCATCATGGTCAGCATGAAAGAAAGCCAAAAGGCTGAAATCCCGAACTGGACAGGCGGCGAAGCAGCCAGCATCACTTTGCAAGGCAATCCGTACATCTTCCGCACCAGCTTCACGCAAGCCACGGCGATGCCAAAAATCGCCCGCTACATCAGCGATCAAGCCAAGGTCAAAAATCTCTCGATCATTTATGTGAATAATGATTTTGGCAAGGGCGGCCTCGACATGATCAAGAAGTCGCTCGCCGGCGGCCCCACAAAAATCGTGGATGAAATTTCTACCGATGCAGGCCAAGTGGACTTTTCTGCGGCCGTGCTCAAAGCAAAGGCAAGCGGCTCGGATGCGCTGTTTGCCTATGTGAACGAAGACGAATCTGCTCGCTTGCTCCGCGAGTTGCGCAAGCAAGGTTTTGCCAAGCCCATCATCGGCGAGACCACGCTCACCGGCCAAAAAGTCATTGAGCTGGCTGGCGATGCGGCTAATGGTGCAGTTGCCCACGTTGGCCTCACGATTGATGCGCCCAGCTCGGAGATGCTGAAATTTAAAGCCAAGTTTTACCAAGACTACAAATACCTGCCCGATCACAATGGCCCGAAAGGCTACATTGGCGTGTACACCATGAAAGCGGCCATTGAGAAAGCCGGCAAGCTAGATCGCAAAGCCGTAGCCGTTGCCATGAAAGGCTTGGAGCTTGATGTAAAAAAACAGCCCGGCGTGTTGATGAACGGCCGCTTTGATGACAAAGGCGACGTGGATCGCGAGAGCTATCTGGTGCAGGTGAAGAATGGCCGGCAAGAAGTGATTTCTGTGTTGCCTGCGCTGTCGGCTAAGAAATAAGTGCAACGGCGCGAAGGCTTGCGCACATCACACAAGATTGCGCAAACCGCTCGCGGCTTCCTGCATCACGCCTAACACGCGATCGCTGGCTTGGTCTGCGGCTTCATTGCCGATGTACATCGTCACGCTCAATGCTGCGATCACTTCGCCTTTAATATCCCGCACTGGCACAGCGACACCACGAAAATGCAGCTCCAATTGCTGCTCAGACATGGCCCAGTCTTGCAAGCGACTGTTGAGCAGATGCTTGCGAAGCTTGAGTTTGTCGGTGATGCTGTGAGCCGTTAATGTTTTTAATTTGATCTGCGCAAGCCAAGCATCTAAAGCTTGCGGCGTGCGCAAAGCCAAAAGCAGTGTCCCTGCCGCAGTGACGTGCGCGGGAACAAGCATACCGAGCATATAGCCGATGTTTTGCGGGCGCAGGCTGGCTGCACTGCTGCCCTGGCGCGCAATGTAGACCACTGAATCACCCTCCATCACTGACAGGAATGCATTCTCGCCCGTGCCTTGCGCGATACGCTGCAAAAAAGGTTGGGCTACGCGCACCAAGCGCGATGAGGCAAGATAGGCTTGGGAAAAC
>JAYUSD010000070.1:0-51176 GCA_043755865.1 Variovorax sp.
ATCAATGGCTTTGCGCGCAAGCGCCAGGCTTGTTGGGTAGCACATCAGTGAAGTGGAATTTCACAAAATTCTTGGTAGGCAAAGACGGCCAAGTGATCAAACGCTATGCACCGCAAGACACGCCGCAGAGCTTGGCCAAGGATATTGAGGCGGCATTGGCTTAATGGTTGTGCTACGTATTTAATAGCGCTTAGCGCAATATATACGCCGGCTGGTTGCATATTTCCCGCTTAAAGCGCAATGCGAATCGGTGGGTACTTGCCAAGTTGCCTTCTTGTAGGTTTGTGAAGCAATGCGTGCGGCACGCTCACCATAAACACCGCCGGCGAAGCTTTTGCTTACAATCTGCGCCATCTTTGCGATGATTGGGCTGGCATGACATTTGGGAAACACGGGCAACACACCTTGCTGCGAATGTGCAGCCGCTGGTGTGTGCTCGCTGCTTGGTTTGTAGCGCTGACCGCTCACGCCCAGATTGCCGATCTCTCGGTAGCCAAATCTGGGCCAAGCAGCGTACTCAATGGTGAGACCGTCACCTACACACTCACCATCTCCAGCGTCGGCCCCAATGGCGCAAATGGTGCAAGCTTCGTCGACACGTTGCCAGCGGGCCTGACCAATGTCTCTGCCACCTGCACGCTGGCCATCAATGGCGCGGTATGCCCAGCAAGCCTGAGCGCATCGGCAAGCTCTGTCTCCGGCATCATCCCCGCGCTGCCTGCCAATGGCGGCGTCACGATCATTATTGCAGCGCGCATGCCTGTGGGCGGCACGGATACTTCTTTGACCAACAACGCCAGCGTATCGCCACCAAGCGGCGTAACCGATCCGATTCCCAGTTCAAACAGCTCGTTTATCAACACGGCACTCATCTACAGATCCGCCGATTTGAGTGTGACTAAATTGGCCTCAACAACCAGCTACGTATTGGGCTCGCCGATTGATTACACCGTCACGCTCACTAACCTTGGCCCTGGCCCAGCCGATGGTGCAACGCTGCGGGATCGCCTGACTGCTGCAACAGTGGGCGTGGGCACGGGCGGCGCGCTCACGAGCTTGGTTAACAGCGTGGTTTGCGTGGCCTCAGGCGGAGCGCTGTGCCCTATTTTTACGCCATCGCCCAGCGTGAGCACCAACAACAATGTGTTCAGCAGCGCCATCCCGCTGCTGCCCAATGGCGGGCAAATTGAGCTGCGCATTCGCATTACACCCACCAGCTATGCGGTGGGCACGTGTGGCTATACCCAAGTTAATTTGAACAACACGGGCGACATCACAAGCATGCCGGCCAGCGTGCTTGACCCAGCAGCGGGCAACAATTCGCAGGCGCGCACAGCCACCGGGCCGGTAGGTGTGATTCCCCCCTGCCCGCAGATTGATCTTGGCACCAGCAAAACCGTCGCGCCCACTGTGGCTGCCGCATTTGGCCAGCCTGTGACCTACACCATCGCGTTTTTCAACAATGGCCCGGGTGATGCCAGCGGCACGCGCATTGTTGATGCACTCAACTTAAATCTGGCCGGCACAGGGCTGCAAGCTGCGCTGGGTTACGACAGTGCCGCCGTGCTTTCATGTGTCAGCACGCTGGGCACCATCTGCCCGAGCTTGAGTGTGCCGGCCTCGGGCACGCTAACCAGCGCATCCAGCACGATCTTTAGCCAAACTGTGACCGCTTGGCCCAGCGGCGGGCGTATCACCGTGAGCTATACGCTCACGCCACTCGCCTTTGCCACTCAAACCTGTGGCTACACCACCTTCCAATTGCGCAACGCAACCAGCATGACCTTGCCTGCCGGTTACACCGATCCGGGGCCAGCGGGCAACACAGCCTCGGTGGTCAACAACCTGCCCGCTCGCCCCGCGTGTGCGCAAACAGACATTCAGGCCAGCAAGACATTGGAGTCTGGCGTGATGGGATTGGGGCAGACGCTCACGTATCGCATCACCGTGAGCAATATCGGCGCAGCAACTGCCACCAATGTGGTTTTCAACGACACCATCTTTCACAGCAGCGTAGGCACAGGCGTGGGCAACCCTTACCTCACGATCAACAACATTGCACGCGGCGCGTGTGTGGCCACAGGCCCAACAGTGTGCCCCGTGTTAACGTCTTCGCCACCTGCACTGGCATTAACCAACGGTGCGCAAAACCTGATTCCTAATTCCACCATCACCAGCATGGGGCCAAGCAGCTCCATCAGCTTGACGGTGTCGTTTGTGCAATCGGCGATGGATGCGAGTTGTGCGCGCGTCAATGCATTGCTCGACAACCGCCTCAACTTAGTTGCCCCGACAACGTATATCGACACCGGCGCAGCCAACAACCTTGCCATCGTCACAAGCAGCTTTTCATGCGCTGATCTTTCCACTGTCAAAAATGTGCAGCCCACCACGGTGCCCGCTGGCGCGACCATGACATTCACTTTTGATATCACCAATGTGGGGCCAGGCACGCTGAGCAATGTGCCGTTTACCGATCCGCTGCCAGCCGGGTTTGCATACCTAGGCAGCAGCTGCAACGTGCTCTCAGGCGCTGCGATTTGCGGCGCAACCGTTTTCACGCCCAGCCCGTCGCAAATCAACGGCACGATCAGCAGCTTGCCGGCCGGCAGCGTGGTGCGTTACATCATTGTGGGGCAGGCGGCTAATTTGCCGGGGTCGTGGAACAACCGAGGTGGTGTGCGCATTCCGTTGCCAGGCTTGTTTGATCCCGATGTGCAGAGCAATGAATCGGCTGTGTCGTTTAACGTCACAAGTGATTTGCCCTCGGTGGCCAAATTTACAACGCGTGCCAACACTTCACCGGGCGGCACCACAGCGTATACCATCGTTGTCTCCAACCCTGCCAGCGGCTTGGCTGTGACAAACATGCGCATCACAGATGTGCTGCCGCCCGGCTGGACATATCTCAGCACCAGCGCGGTCACGCTGAACGGCGGTGCGACGCGCCCGACCTCGCTCACGCCAACCGTGGGCGATGCAACGCCGACTTGGGGAAATTTCAGCCTCGGCACGGCCACCAGTGTCGTGATAGGCTTTGTGGCCAGCGTGCCGCTTACGCAGACCTGTGGCCAGCTCGTGAGCAATGCGGTAGATACTTTTTATAGCCGGGGTGGCGGCACACAAACCAGCAGCTACTTGGGCCTAGATTCAGGCTTGACTTCGGATGATGTGACGATTCGCTGCCCCCAAGTCGGTGCAGCTAAAGCGCTGTTGTCGCTGTCTGACAATGGAGATGGTTCTTTTCTTTTGCAATACAGCCTGCGTTATCGAAACACAGGTGATGAAGTACTTAATCCTGCGCTGCTGCGCGATCCGCTGGCCACTGCGCAGGGTGGCGCTTTTGGCATATTTACAGCCAGCAATCCGCCGGGCGTCTCTGAATATCGAATTGCCACAGCACCTGCGTTTATTGGGCCGTGCGGTGGCATGGGCTTGTCGGGTGGCTTTAATGGTTCGAGTCAAATCAATCTGGCCACCGGCTCGCTGCCAGTGGGTCAAGAGTGCGAAGTCCGCTTCACGCTGCAAATGGGCCCCACGGCCACCACCACCGTCTACAACAACCAATCCGAAGTGCGGGGCACAGGCAGCACCAGCTTAGTGCCTGCCAACGATCTCAGCGATGACGGCATCAATCCCGAGCCCAGCAACACCAACGGAGCGGGTACGGCCAATGACCCCACGCCCGCACTGATCACGCCCAGTGCCCAGCTGTCAATCAGCAAAACCAACAATGCCAGCAGTTTAGATGCGGGTCAGACCACGATTTACATCGTTGAAGTGGGCAATGCAGGGCCCAGCGGTGTGCTTGGGGCCGTGCTTCGCGATGTGGCCAGCACAGGGCTGGCGTGTAGCAGTGTGAGTTGCTCGGTGGCAAGCGGCGTTGCTATCTGCCCGGCGGTGGGTGTAGCTTCCGGGCAATTGTCAGTGGCCAATTTGTCTGGCGCAGGCGTGCTGATACCGCGCATCAATTCTGGGGCTACTTTGCAATTCACGATCAGTTGCGACGTGACGGCAACCGGGCTGTGATCAAGCCTGATGCAACATCGGCGTAGCATGTGAATCACCAACATGCAAATGCTATGAATTAAATAGCATTCCGCGCAACAAACACGCCGGCGATATGCCAGTTTTCCTATAAATCTACCTTGAAATTCTGCGTTAAACGCGGCGCTTCAAACAAGCCGTCTTAAATGCGCTGCATCAATGCGTCCACAAACCGCACCGCCAGCGGCCCGGCGATTGTGCTCACGAATTGGGGGAAGTCAACGTGGGCAGTGTCGTCGGCTTTGTCGGAGATGCTGCGTATCGCGGCAAAAGGGACGGCGTAGTCGTGGCAAACCTGTGCAATCGCTGCGCCTTCCATTTCTACGCACAGGGCATCGGGCAAGGCTTGGCGCAGCGCTTGCACTTCTTTGGCGCTGCTCACGAAGCGGTCGCCGCTGATGATTAATCCTTGGTGAATTCTGAAGGATTTTGCGATGGTAGCCGGCATAGATACTGCGCGGAGTGCTTCTAAAACAATAGCAACGAGTGCGCCATCTCCAGCGAAGCGGCTGATATCTGTAAAAGGAATTTCAAAGCGCGGAAAGAGTGGCGAGGCATCCATGTCGTGTTGAAGATACTGATCGCCCACCACCACATCGCCTACGTCTATGTGGCTTGCCACTGCGCCGGCCACGCCGGTGAAGATGATGCGCTGCACCTTGTAGCGCTCAATCAGCATCGTGGCCGTGGTGGCTGCGGCCACCTTGCCCACGCCCGCCAAAGCCAGAATGACCGGGCTTTTATGAATCAAACCTCGATCTAGCCGGCGTGGAATCTGCGCAGTATGCTCATGATTCGATAGCAATTGAAGTAAGCCTGCTTGCTCCTCGGGCAATGCGCTGATGATGGCAGTGGTCATAGGTAGAGTTTATTTTGAGATGGGACTGTCATGCCTAGGCGCAACGATTAAGCCAGATCAGCACTCATGCGCCAGAAGGCAGTCGCAGGTTGACAGCTATCCCGCTGTTATTGAGTCCAGCAGATAAATAAGCATCACCGCCGTGGAGTTTCAGGATGCGCTTGACAATCGCCAAACCCAAGCCGCTGCCATTTTGCTCCGTGCCGGGAATTCGGAAAAAGCGCTCAAAGACCCGCATGCGCAGGCTCTCAGGAATGCCCATGCCGTTATCCGCAACACGCAGCACGACGCCTTTAGTTTCTGGCAGCTGCTCGACAGTGACGTGGATATTGCCACCAACGGGCGTATAGCGAATCGCGTTATCCAAGACATTGTCGATGGCAGAGATGAAAGTTTCTTGATCCAAACGCACTTTGCAGCTACGAGGAGCGGTGAGCTCCATCTCGATATTTTTGGACGAAGCCAGCACAGACATGTATGCGATGCGTTCTTGCACGAATTCGCAAAGATCGACATCTTGCAATTTCGGTGAAAAGCTCTCCACACTTACTTTAGCGTTTAGCAGTAGTTTGTGTATCAAGCTTGCAGCACGTTCGACGCCTGAATTGAGTTCATTGATGGCCGCAGTCTTTGTCGCTTTATCTTGTGCCTGCTCCAATACAAAAGCCTGTGCTTGAATGACGGCTAAGGGTGTGCGCAGTTCATGCGCGGCATCGGCTAAAAAATGTCGCTCACGTTCAAGTGTGACCTCTAATTTCAAAAGCAAAGAGTTGATGGCACTCACGATCGGTTGCGTTTCTGCATATCTTTTGGGAGGGGCGATGGCATTCATATCACCAGGACTTCGCATTGAAATCATTTGTGCAAGGGAGCGCAGCGGATGCAATCCACGCGCTGTGCTGAAATAAGTAACCAGCCCTGCCAATGGCAAAAACCAGATCAGTGGAATAAGAATAAACCTTAATATGATGTCGTAGAGATTCTCATCGACTGCTTCAGTGTTTTGTGCCGCCTGCACAATCAAGCCGCTTTGCTCATCACGCAATGTAAATTGCTGCCATAGGTGGCCGTTTTGCTTGCCAACTGAAAATCCCGTTTGCGTGGTTGCCATGCGTTCGTCTGGGTAGTTGCTTGAACGAAATACAAATTGCCCGTCCATTTTTTGCACATGCAGGGCAAAGATGCCATTGAATTCTTGAGTAGAAAATTCTTTCTTGTATTGTTCAACGCTTTCGCGAATCACCTTATAAGCGGTTTCTGCTTTGAGCTGTAGTTGTTCATTTGAAAGCGATGTGGAATTGAGTGTATTGGCGATGGCCTGAGCGTTAATTCGCAACTCCTTGTTAACCTCACCTCCCGTATCAGCTTTCTTAAACTGCCAGACCACGTTGGCTGCAGTGACGATACAAAACAGTATGACGGTCAGCAGCTGCCCGAGCACCATGCGGCTCAATATGGAAGATTTGAAACGCGTCATGCTGGTTGCTCCAATAAATAGCCCACGCCTCTAATCGTGCGTATCCGCTCTGCACCCAATTTTTTACGCAAATGATGCACATGCACTTCCAGCGCATTGCTCTCGATATCCTCTTGATTCGTGAAGATAGCGTCTTGTAATTTGGCGCGCGTCACAAAGCGGCCTGCGTTGCGCGCCAGCTCCATCAACAATGCATACTCACGCAGCGGCAAATCCAGCGGCTCGCCAGATAAACTCACTTTATGTTTTGAAGGCTCGACCGTCAGATCCCCGATATGCCATGCATCCTGAGCAAACCCGCTTCGTCGGCGAGTGACGGCACGTATCCGTGACAAAAGCTCTGGAATGGCAAATGGCTTGGAGAGATAGTCATCGGCGCCCATGTCTAGGCCTTGAATACGGTCATTGATCGCGTCGCGCGCGGTGAGCATGATGACTGGAACGGCATTGTTGCGCGTGCGCAGCCAACTGAGCACATCCAAGCCTGAGCCATCCGGCAGGCCAATGTCGAGCAGCACGGCTTCGAAATGATCTGATTCAAGCAAACCCTTGGCTTCAACGATGCGCCTGACCCAAATCGTTTGAAAGTCACTTTGAGTCAATGCAGTTTGCAGTGCTCTACCTAGCTGCAAGTCGTCTTCAAGTAAGAGGAGTCGCATAGGTGGTTTTACGATGTTAGATATCCTGCAAAAGAGCAGGTTCTCTTTGCAAAAGCTTTGAGTGTAATGAGTAAAGCTTAAGCGAAGATTAATCGCGTTTAAGCTTCCGCTCATCATTTTCAAGTTGGTCAACAACACAATCAGGCTTCAATATTTTTTTGGAGTACTGCATGAATTTAACGTTTTCAATCAAGCTCGCATGTAGATTAGTTGCGATGTCAAGCCTGCTGGGCTTAAGTGCAGCGGCCATCGCTCAAACTGCTGAGAAGAAAAATCAGAGTCCTTGGGAAGTTTCTGCTGGCATCGGGGTAAGTACAAGCACAGAATACGAGGGCGCCTCAAAGAGAGTCAATGGTTTAGCGCCCAGTTTTAACATCGGGTATCGCACAGATGGCTTCGGTACGTTTGCGGCGGGTGAACGCGGGCTAAGCTGGACAGTCGTAGAAAAGGATGACTATTCTTTCGGTGTGGCAATCGCCCCCGGTCTTGGTCGTGTGGATAACAAAGACGGCACGGCAATTCGCCCGGGCAGCAAGCGGCTCAAAGGGATGGGCCAAATCAAAACAGCTGCCGATTTCAGCATGTATGGTCATGTGATGGCTGGTCTGCCCATTGAGCTCGAAGTAACGCGCAATATGGGCAATGGAAAGCTCAAAAACAACGCTTTTGAAGGCCATGGCGGTACAACGATTTCGTTTGGCACCACGCTGCCCTACGAAGTCATGCCAAGCCTGACGCTGTCGTTTTCGCCAAAATTGATCTGGGCAGACCAAAAATATACGCAAGCGTTCTTTGGCGTCACCGCAGCGCAATCCGCCGCATCGGGTTTCAAGGCCTACAAAGCCGATGGTGGTATCAAAAGCATCGACATGGATTTTGGTGCCAAGTACAAGATAGATAAAAATTGGTCGGCAAATGGCGGCGTTAATTATTCTGTATTGCGCGGGAATGCGGCCAAAAGCCCGATTGTGCAAAAGAAATCATCCGCAAGCCTCTACGCAGGCGTGAGCTACCAGTTTTAATCAGCCAATTAGGAGCGGCCATGCCACAAACCATTGAACAGACCGGCCGCTTCGTGTGGCCAGAAATTGCATTTAAGGTAAGCAGGGCTTTACTGCTCATGCTTGCTTTGAATGCCGCAACAGCCATGGCAAATGGCTTAGATGGCCGCTGGATTATCGCGGGCGAAAAGCCTGGAGAGATCCTTAGCATCGTGCGTTTGGAGCCGGCAGGCAGTGGTGCGGATGCGCTGTTTCGTGGATTTATAGAGATGCTCACTGTTAAACCCGGTGAAGATCCCAATCCAAAATGCAACAAATGCAGCGGAGCGAATAAAGACGCTTCAATCAAAGGAATGGAATTTATGAGCGGGCTCAAACGCGCAGCGCCTTCAGCCAAAGGAGAAATCACCTTTGAAGATGGCAAGGTGATTGATCCAGAGTCTGGCAAAAGCTACCGCTGCAAGATGGTGCTCGCCGCTGATGGTCAGTCCGTCAAGGTGACGTATTACTTAGGCTTTTTAAGTCAGAGCGAAGTGTGGACGCGCACCAAGCCTCTTTGATAGCTGGCTCTTTGCTGGCATGCAATAGCTTTGTACTGTGAACAAAGCGTGGCATTTTTTTATGGCTACAGCATTCATGATTTTTCTATGCCCGGCACTGCTCGATAAGCTGATGTGAAAGCGTGGGGATACTAATGACGAAAGACCATTTAATGAGCGTTGCTGAAGGCGATTCTTTTTACACACTAACCGCCGAAGACCTGACTCTTGCCGAAGCGTTGCGCAGGCATTACGCGTTAAATCCACAATTTACCGTTTGGAGTAACTACAAAAGTAGCGTGGCTCAAAAGCTAGTGAAGGCGCATGACATCAGCCATATTGTGTTTGGCTGTGACACCAGCCTTTTAGGCGAAATGAGGGTTCAGCTATGGGCAAACTTTGCGGTTCAGAAGTTTGGATTTGCAGAGAGCTTGACTTATGCCAAAGACAAAGAATCTAGAGTTCTTTTGAAGAATCCCGTTGGCTATTGGCTGATGCTGGTGTTTTTTGTAAAACATGTCGAAGAAATCTTTAGGGTAAGACGTCAATCAAAATTGATGGAGAAAAAGTGGGTTTATTTCGATGAAGAAAAATACATGAAGATGACAGTTCTCGCTATCAGAAAGCAATTTGGTATTGTGGTTTTATCTGACCGCCCGTTAACGAATTGACCAGCTTCGGAACAGCTTCATGGATTGAGATTCGATGAAAATATCGGAATCGGCAAGGCAATCGTTAACTGACGATGACCCGATGTGAGAACGTTAGAACATGACTGCAAACATCAAAAAAATCACAGGCTTTACATCAAATTAAATCAATCGTTTGATTAAACCGACTATGATCGCGCTCCATGGTTAAAAACACTGTTATTACTATGCCTACCGCTGCTACTGCCGCTTGTGCCCCGCTGGGCATCGCTGGGCAAAGTGATTCACGCCAATGCCTGCTGCATGCGGCGCTGCGCTGCTTTGCCGAGCATGGCTTTGTAAAGACCACCACCCGCATGATTGCAGACTCCGCCAAGGCGAATGTGGCCTCGATTCGCTATTATTTTGGCGACAAAGCCGGTATTTATCGCGCCGCCTTTATTGAGCCCATGGGGCAGCCACAAGACGACATTGAGTTATTCGACAGCCCAAAGCTGAGCCTAGAGCAAGCGCTGCAAGGGCTTTATTCAGGCTTTATCGAGCCACTCAAACAAGGCGAGCTGGTGCAGCTATGCACCAAGCTGCACATGCGCGAGATGGTGGAGCCCACGGGCTTGTGGCAGCAAGAGATTGATCACGGCATTGCGCCGTATCACCAAGCGCTGGTGAAGGTGCTGTGCCGTCATCTGGCGATCACGAAGGAAGACGATGATGTGCATCGGCTGGCCATTTGCATCGTGGCGCAAGCGGTGTTTTTGTACATGGGCCGCGAGGTGTTGCAAGCCGTGCGGCCGCGTTTGGTGGATAGCCCGGCAGCGCTGGATGTGATGGGTGAGCGCTTGGTGCACTATGCGCTGGCTTTGGTGCAGGCCGAGCAGCAGCGGCGTAACACAGAAGGAAAAAAGAAATGAACTTGAAATTTACGATGATGGCGCTGTCTTGCAGCATGCTCGCCGCTTGCGGCAGCGCCGTCAAAATGCCCGATAGCGCGCAAGTGAAAAATGATGCGCAACTCCGCGCGGCGGGCAGTTGGCAAGCCGCGGTGTCACTTACGCCGCTTGTGCCACACGGCGGCAGTACAGCGCAATTGGTCAATTGGTGGACGCAGCTTGGCGATCCGGTGTTTGATGAGCTGATGCAAGCCGCCCAAATCGGCAGCGCTACGCTTGCTGGCGCGCTCACGCGCGTCGCACAAGCGCGCACTGGCGTAGCGCGTGCCGATGATGCTCTTTCTCCCAATTTAAATCTGAATGCACAGGCCAGTCGTGGTGTGCAAGCGGCCAAAGCGCCGCCTGCCGCAACGCTGTCAGCCGGCTTGCAAGCTTCTTGGGAAATTGATTTGTGGGGCGGCAACAAAGCGGCACTCAGCGCGGCTCAGCTGCGCTCACGTGGCGCAGAGCTGGGCTGGCACGAGGCCCGCGTGGCTGTCGCCGCTGAGATGGCGTCGAGTTATATGGGCTACCGCTATTGCGAGAATTTGCTCTCGCTGCTCCAGCGCGATGGGGCTTCGCGCAACGAGACTTCTCGCCTCGCCGAGCTCACCGCTCAAGCTGGATTCACCGCGCCTGCTACTGCGCAGCTTGCCCGCGCCAGCAGCTTCGATGCCGCAAACTCGATCACGGCAACGCAAGCGCAGTGTGATGCGCAAATCAAAGCGCTGGTGGCTCTGAGCGGCTTGCCCGAGGCAGATTTACGCGATAAATTAAGGCTCAATAGGCTTGTAGCCGGCAAGATATCTACGCAGAGTGCTCTGTTTTCAATAGCAAATGCGATTCAAGAGGTGCCCGCGCAATTGCTCGCGCAGCGCCCCGATATCGCCTCCGCACAGCTCGATGTCACGGCTGCGGCACTTGATATTCGCAGCGCCGATGCTCGCCGCTATCCATCGCTCAGCTTGAATGGCAGCATCGGTTTAGGGCGATCACGCCAAATGGGCATGACCAGCGAAGGCCTGACTTGGGGCATCGGCCCAGTTGCGCTGAATTTGCCGCTCACCAACCAAGCGGTGACGCGCAGCACCACACAAGCGGCTGTGGCGGCTTACAACGAAGCCGTACTCACGCTGCAAGCCAAGGCGCGCCAAGCCGTGCGTGAGGTAGAAACAGCTCTGGTGGATTTAAATGCCGCCCAGCTTCGCGCCACGCAAACCAAAGCCTCTGCCCAGGGCTACGGCGCCTCGCTCGCGGCCACGCAATCGCGCTATCGCGCCGGGCTGGCCAGTCTGGTGGAGCTAGAAGATGCTCGCCGCACCGCACTTTTTGCAGAGCAAAACCAACTGGCTGTGGAGCGAGACCGCATTGCCGCTTGGATCAGTTTGTATCGCGCTACTGGCGGCGGCTGGAGAGGCGATGCGCCGATGAATGCGACGTTAAACAGCCTCCCAAAATAAATCGATAAAGCGCCTGCACTTCACCCTTGATCAGCCACATCACCCACGACGGACTTCCAACATGAATTTCATTGACAAACCGCTCACTATAGTTTTGATAGCAATTGGCGCAATATCTGTGCCGGCTATCGCCCTTTTTTCTTCGCAAACGCAGGCGCAAGACAAGCGTGCCGCTGCCGCAACGCCCAAAGCTGCGCTCACCGTGAGCAGCGTGAGCCCAGCCAGCAGCGCGATGGCATTGAAGCTGTCTGCCAACGGCTCGGTGGCCGCTTGGCAAGAAGCCAGCATTGGCGCAGAAGTCAATGGCTTAAAACTCAATGATGTGCGCGTCAATGTAGGCGATGTGGTCCGCAAAGGCCAAGTGCTGGCTACCTTTGCAGCCGAGACGGTGCAGGCCGATTTGCTGCAAGCGCAGGCCAGTCTTGCGGAGGCTGAAGCTTCGCTGGCTGCCGCCAGTGCTGACGTGCAGCGCGCTGCGCCGCTCAAAGATACAGGCGCGTTGTCTGCGCAGCAAATCGCACAGTTCAACACGCAGGAAGCCACGGCGCGTGCCCGTGTGCAAGCAGCAAGAGCATTGGTGACTGCCGCGCAAGTGCGCCGCAACAATGCTCAGCTCACTGCGCCTGATAACGGCATCATCTCCGCCCGCAACGCCACGGTAGGCTCAGTGGTGGCCGGCGGTGCAGAGCTGTTTCGGATGGTGCGTCAAGGGCGCTTGGAGTGGCGGGCGGAAGTCACCAGCTCTGAAATTGCCAAGATCAAAGCGGGTACCGCAGTCAGCGTGACCGCAGCCAGCGGCGCAATTGTCAATGGCAAAGTGCGCACCATTGCGCCTACAGTGGATCCCCTCACGCGCAATGCTTTGGTGTATGTGGATATTCCGCAGCATCCCGATATCAAAGCCGGCATGTATGCCAAAGGCGATTTCAATTTGGGCCAGCAGACTGCGCTCACGCTGCCGCAGCAAGCCTTGGTGCTGCGCGATGGCTTTACCTACGCGATGCGCATTGAGCCAAGCAACAAAGTGGCGCAAGTGAAATTACAAACCGGCAGAAGAGCTGGCGATTCGGTAGAGATTGTCTCGGGTGCAAAAGCTGGCGAAAAATTTGTTGCCTCTGGCGCAGCATTTTTAGCCGATGGCGACACCGTCAAAGTCGTTGCCAAGTAAATAGCAACAAGTCCACAGAGCATAAATATTATGAACGTCTCCGCTTGGTGCATCCGCAACCCGATTGCAGCCATTATGTTTTTTGTGATGCTGTGCTTTGCCGGCATCTTGGGTTATCAAAACATGAAGGTGCAAAACTTTCCTGATTTAGATGTGCCCAACATCATCATCACCGCCAGCTTGCCCGGCGGCTCTCCGGCGCAGCTAGAGACTGAAGTGGCTCGCAAGATTGAAAATTCCATTGCTGCGTTGGCAGGTTTGAAGAATATTTATACCAAAGTGCAAGACGGCGTGGTGACGATCACGGCTGAATTCCGCATTGAAAAATCCACCCAAGAAGCACTTGATGAGACACGCTCTGCCGTGCAGCAAGTGCGCGGAGATCTGCCCTCTGATTTGCGCGATCCGATTGTGAGCAAGGTCAATATATCGGGCGCTCCTGTGTTGGCTTACACGATTCGCATTCCGTCGATGGATGATGAGGCGCTGAGTTGGTTTGTGGACGACACGCTCACGCGCCGCTTGTTGGCTGTGAGCGGTGTGGGCTCGGTCAGCCGCGTAGGTGGGGTCAACCGGGAAGTGCGCATCACGCTGGATGCGGGCAAGATGCAAGCGCTTGGCATTAGCGCAGCAGCGGTATCGCGCCAGTTGCGCGATGTGCAAATGGAGACTGCTGGCGGTGTGACCAATTTGGGCACGAGCGAGCAGCCCGTGCGCACGCTGGCCACAGTGAAATCCGCGGTTGAAATCGCGGCGATTGAATTGTCGCTTGGAACAGGTGGCACGGGCAGCACCAAGATTCGCCTGGATCAAATCGCAACGGTGCAAGACACGATTTCTGAGCCGCGCTCTAGCGCCTTGCTCAATGGCGTGAGCGTGGTGGGCTTTGAGATTGCTCGCAGCAAGGGCGCCAGCGAGGTGGATGCGGGGCGCGGTGTGCGCAAGGCCTTGGAAGAGCTCAAAGCAGCGCGGCCCGATATGCAGCTGACCGAAGCGTTTGACTTTGTGACGCCTGTCGAAGAAGAGTATGCCGCATCGCTGACGCTGCTGGCTGAGGGCGCAGCGCTGGCTGTGTTGGTGGTGTTGATTTTCCTGCGCGATTGGCGGGCGACATTTATTTCCGCTGTGGCGCTGCCTTTGTCAGTGATCCCCGCCTTTATTGGCATGAATTATTTGGGTTTTTCGATCAACGTGGTGACGCTGCTGGCGTTGTCTTTGGTGATCGGTATTTTGGTCGATGATGCGATTGTGGAGGTGGAGAATATCGTGCGGCATTTGCGCATGGGCAAAACGCCTTTTCAAGCCGCGATGGAGGCGGCTGATGAGATTGGCGTGGCCGTGATTGCGATCACGTTTACTTTGATTGCGGTGTTTTTGCCGACTGCTTTTATGAGCGGTATCGTCGGTAAATTCTTCAAACAATTCGGCTGGACGGCGGCACTCGCCGTGTTTGCATCGCTGGTGGTGGCGCGGATGCTCACGCCGATGATGGCGGCTTATTTGCTCAAACCTATCCCTGGTGGCTTTGTGGAAAAAGATGGGGCGCTGATGCAGTGGTACATGCGAGCGAGTCGTTGGTGTTTGAAGCACCGGCTCATCACCGTGGTGCTCGCGCTGGCATTTTTTGTGGGCTCGATTTTCCTGATTCCGTTGCTGCCCAAAGGCTTTATCCCGCCTGACGATAACTCGCAAACTCAAGTCAATATCGAGTTGCCGCCAGGCACGAAATTGGCTGAGACGCAAATCGCTGCTGAGGCTGCACGCCTGTTGATCGCCAAACTAGAGCATGTGAAATCGGTGTACACCACAGTGGGCGGCGGCGGCGCAGGCGGCGATCCTTTTGCGCCCGGCGGCGCGGCCGAGGCGCGCAGAGCCACGCTGACGATTATTCTCGCTGAGCGCGGCACACGCCCGCGCAAGCAAGGCATTGAGAACAACATCCGCAAAGCGCTCGAAGAGTTGCCCGGCGTGCGCAGCAAAGTGGGCTTAGGCGGCTCCGGTGAAAAATATGTTCTCGCCCTCAGTGGAGATGATCCCATCGCGCTGGCCAGCGCGGCTGCAGCCGTAGAGAAAGATTTGCGCACGATTGCCGGCCTTGGATCAGTTGCATCCAGTGCATCTTTGGTGCGACCCGAGCTCACCGTGCGCCCTGATTTCGCGCGCATGGCCGATTTGGGCGTCACCAGCGCAGCCATTGGCGAGACGCTGCGAATCGCCACCGTGGGCGACTACGATTCCGCATTACCTAAGCTCAATCTCGCGCAACGCCAGATTCCGATCGTCGTGCGCTTGTCTGATGACGCGCGAGATGATTTAGGCTCGCTGGAGCGCTTGATGGTGCAAGGCAGCCGAGGGCCGGTGATGCTGAGCCAAGTGGCAACGATTGAGCTCTCAGGCGGCCCTGCGGTGATTGATCGCTTCAATCGCGCGCGCAATGTGCAATTCGAAGTGGAGCTCTCAGGCATGCCGCTGGGTGACGTCACGGCGGCCGTTGAAAAACTGCCCTCGATTCAAAACCTGCCCGCAGGCGTCAAGCAAATTGTGATTGGCGATGCGGAGGTGATGGGCGAATTGTTTGCCAGCTTTGGCTTAGCGATGCTGACTGCTGTGCTGTGCATTTACATTGTGCTCGTGCTGCTGTTCAAAGATTTCTTGCATCCGATGACGATTTTGGTGGCGCTGCCGTTGTCTCTTGGCGGCGCATTCGCTGCATTACTGCTGGCCGACAAAAGCTTCTCCATGCCGTCTCTCATCGGTTTGATCATGCTCATGGGTGTGGCCACGAAAAATTCTATTTTGCTGGTGGAATACGCGATTGAGGCGCGGCGCGGTAAACCTGCGACCGACACACAACCTGCCCAAGCGCCCATGAGCCGCCAAGAGGCGCTGCTCGATGCCTGCCACAAACGTGTGCGCCCGATCGTGATGACGACCATTGCCATGGGCGCGGGCATGACGCCGATTGCCATGAGCTGGGGCGCAGCGGACGGCAGCTTCCGCTCGCCGATGGGCGTGGCCGTGATGGGCGGGCTGATCACATCGACCTTGCTGAGCTTACTGGTGATTCCAGCGGTGTACACCTTTGTCGATGATTTCAAGGTGGGCATGGCAGGCGGTTGGTGGCGCAAGCTTCGCGCAAAATTCTCGCGCCAAGCCCGTGTTGAAACGCCGACGGGCCAATAAAACGAACGCTATGGCGCGTGAGCCGGTGAAAGCAAGCCATCGCCCGCTTCATGCCTTCGCTTGGAGCAGCCTGTGCGGGACGCTGGCGCTGCTTTGCATTGCCGTTTGGCTGCTCAGTGCCGATTGGCAAATCGCGCTGCGCTGGCGCTCTGAGGTGTGGGCGCAGCAGCCGTGGACACTCCTGACCGCCAGCCTCACGCATTTGAGCGATGTGCATTTGCTGGGTAACTTGGTTGCACTGGTGTGCTTGGCCATCATCGGCCAGCATGTCGGTGCCGGCGCCCGAGATGCATTCGCGCTGCTTTTGGCTTGGCCTGTGGCGCATCTGGCTTTGTTGCTCTGGCCTGAAATACGCTTTTACGCAGGTTTTTCAGGGCTAAATCATGCCTTAGCCGGCATACTTGTTGCGCGGAGTGCTATAAATTTAGTAGCTAAGCGACGCGTCTCGGTGATCATGCTGATGCTGATCCCCATGCTGCTGGCCAAGCTGATCTGGGAATCGCCATGGGCGCAGCCGCTGCGCGCGGATTCAGCGTTGGGATTCACGGTGGTGCAAGCCGCGCATTTGACAGGCTTTGTCAGTGGCGTACTGGCTGTGATGTTGGTATCGGCTGGCGCTCAGCTTGCGCGGATTTTGGTCAGCAAAGCCGTTGTTGAGTAGCCTTCCAAAAATTGCAGAGCGATGGCTTTGCCGCCCCAGCTTTGCACCAGCTTTGTCTCAGGCAACAAGCGCATGTTGTAGTCACCGCCTTTGACAATGATGTCTGGGCGAATAGCTTCAATCAGCTGATACGGCGTGCTCTCATCAAACAACACGACGGCATCCACACTGGCCAACGCCGCAATCACATGGGCGCGGTCGTCTTGATTGTTGATCGGGCGCTCTGCTTCGTTGATTTGGCCTTTGCCCAAGCGCTTGGCCGATGCATCCGTGTTGAGCCCCACGATCAAGCTGCCGCCTAAAGCGCGCGCTGCTGCCAAATAACTCACATGGCCACGATGCAACACATCGAATACGCCATTGGTGAATACAAGCGGCTTTTTAAAGCTTTTTAGGGCTGTAGCCGGCGAAGGATCTGCGCGGAGCGCTACTATTTTGGTAGCAAACGAAAGCGGCTCTGGCGCTTCACTCATGCCGAGCGCGGTGCAGCAGGATGGATTTGCGCAGGCAAAATCAGGCCTTCTGTTTTGTTGGCCAAGCTCTGCGCGAGCTCTTTGCGATAGCGGTTGAGCTCGGATGCCGTCACGAAGCTTCGCTCCATCAGTAGGCTCATGTTGTGCAAAATCCGCTCGACCACTTTGGTCTCCCACACGGCATCGAACTTGATCTGCTTGTCCAGCCAATGCTCGAGCCACTCGGGGTTGGGCAGGCGGCTCTGGATCGTGTCTTTTGGAAACAGCGCTTTGTTCACATGCAAATTGGTCGGGTGCAGTGCCTGCGCCGTGCGCCGGGCGCTGGCCATCAGCACACCCACTTTGGTAAACGCAGCTTTGGCCTCATCGCCAAATTTGCCAATGGCGCGCTTCATATAGCGCAGATACGCGCCGCCATGGCGGGCTTCGTCTTGGCTGAGCGTGGTGTAGATGTGCTTGATCACCGGCTCGGTATGCCATTCGCTGGCGCGGCGATACCAATGGTTTAAGCGAATCTCGCCACAAAAATGCATCATCAGCGTCTCAAGCGCGGGCGCGGGCTCAAACTCAAATCGCACAGCGTGCAATTCTTGCTCCGTGGGCACGAGCTCAGGGCGAAAGCGCTTTAGGTATTCCATGAGCACCAACGAATGCTTTTGCTCTTCAAAAAACCAAATCGACATGAAGGCAGAAAAATCAGAATCATCGCGGTTGTCGCGCAAAAACATCTCCGTGGCAGGCAGCGCCGCCCATTCGGTGATGGCATTCATCTTGATTGTTTGGGCTTGCTCGTCGGTGAGCTGGGCATTGTCAAACTGAGCCCAAGGAATGTCCTTGGCCATGTCCCAACGGACGGATTCAAGCTGTTTGAAAAGTTCAGGATAGAGCATCATGGCATCCAGTTTAATCCCCTTTATTCTAGCGTTGGCATGTGACAGTCCAACCAACGCGCCAGCAAGAGCCTGCCTCAATTGTGGGCAATTCCAAGCGCACTCGGCTCAAAGGTGCCTGCTGCGCCATTGCATGACAAGCGACGCGATGTCTGCCAACGCAGCCACCGGTGTCACGCCCAGCATCGTGCGGCGGTGGAGGATCGGGCAACCGCCGCCGGCCCAAATAGTGATGTGCGAAGGCAACTTGCTGCGCAACTCCTCCAAGCCGTGAACCACGTCATTGGGGTTTTGGCTGGCGGTAAAGCTCAGCGCCACGATGTCAGCTTTGTGTGCAGTGGCTGCCAACACAATATCCGAAATGGGGGTTTGCGCGCCCAACGAGATGCAGCGGCAGCCTTCCAGCGCCAGCATGGCTTCAGCCATCAGCAAACCCATGGCATGCGCCTCTTGCGGGAAGGTGGTGAGCAATATGCGTGGGTTGGCCAAGGGTGCTGAATGCGACGATGCAGCAATCGCGCTGCGCAGCACAATCGTTGCACTTTCAGTGTACATGTGCTCTTCAAACACTTCAATGTGTCCGCGCATCCAAGCATCGCCCACAGCGATGTTGAGTGGCGCAATCACCTCGCAAACAAATCGACTTATGCCCATGCGCATGAGCGCCAAACCGAGCTGGCCACGCAGGCCATCGGCATCATGCGATTTGATCAATGCAATATATTCGCGCAAATCGGTTGCATCGTTGTTGGCGATGCGCTGCGGCGCAGCAGCCAAACTCCCGCCAATGCTTTGAAGCGCTTCAACACTCAGCGCCACAATACGGCCAGGGCGATGCCCGTTGTCAAGCAGGCGCTTGATCACGCGCAACTTTTCAACTTGATCCAAGCCGTAGGCGCGTTCGCCATAGCTGTCGCGCAGCGGCAAAGGAAAGCCATAGCGGCGTTCCCAGACGCGCAACGTATCTTTGGATAAACCCGTATCGCGCTCCACGGCGGCAATTGACACGGTCATGGGGCCAATGGCTGCCCGATCATTCAAGGTAGTGCTCCAAAACAACTTCGCTGAATGTGCGAAGAGATGACTGATGAGTAACCCAACGCCGGCCAAACCCTGTCAGCCGTTGTCCACAATAAGAGTATCGGCGATTTCACTTAACCTGCATAAAAATGGCTGACAGCACTATGTTCCAGTCAGCCACGGAATCTTCGTTGTGGCGTGGAGCAAAAAATGACCTGTTGGGATCAAAATATGTGTGAAATCCAGCAAGGTCACAATCAACGGGCATAGACTCACGACTTCAGGCTGTGCGCAATGAAAGAGAAACAACCATCCCGAAGAATGCCCTGAAGCTGTTTAACCACCGTAGGCCGCTCATTCATCCACATGCAAGCGGGTGAATAGCCCTAAACATTAACGGGTATAAAAACCTGCGGCGTTGATAAAATATACCGATCAGTCACAATTGAACCATAGAGTTTCGGAGATGCTCAGTGTCCAACGCAAATTGCCCAGCTACCAGTCATTCACGGCTGGCCCCGCCGGTCTCAGTACGCACAGTTTCAAAGCAGCTCCCATGGTTTTTGCTGCGAGATCGACTGAGCGCTTTTAGTTTGGTTGAAATCCTGAGACGCCTCTCCTCCTCCCTCCCTCCCTCCTTCGTCTCTGGGCGTCTCGTGGCAATTTTTTATTTTGGCCCCTATCGCCGCACGACGTGATGAAGCCCCACCCAAAGATCGCCATCATCGGCTCTGGCATCACGGGCTTGGGCGCTGCGCATGCCCTCCAAGGCAGTGCTGAGGTCACTTTGTTTGAAGCGGCCGGTCACTTTGGTGGTCATGCCAATACAGTCGACCTAACCCTGCCCACGCCCCATGGCGAGCGCACGCATGGCATCGACACGGGTTTTTTAGTCTACAACGAGCGTACCTACCCCAATTTGATCGCTTTGTTTGCCCAGCTTGGCGTGCACACCAGTGCGGCCGATATGAGTTTTTCCGTGCAGGCTGATGATGGCGGGCGCACCATGGAATGGAGCGGCGCCAATCTAAACACTGTTTTTGCACAGCGAAGCAATTTGCTGCGCCCGCGTTTTCTAAAAATGCTTGGGGAAGTGCTGCGGCTCAATCGTTTGTGTACGCGCATTGCTGTAGCCGGTACGGAAGCACAACTTGCACAACCGTTATCGGATTTTCTGGCAGAGCATGGCTTCGCCGAAGATGTGCGCGAGTGGTATTTGTTGCCAATGCTTGGCTGCATTTGGAGTTGCCCCACGGAGCAAATGCTGCAATTTCCTGTGGCCACCATGATTCGCTTTTGTCACAACCATGGACTCATGCAGGTCAACAATCGCCCCAAATGGTGGACTGTGACGGGCGGCTCGCGCAATTACGTCAAAGCCATCACCGACGCCATTGCAGACAAACGCTTGAACACGCCGGTAGAGCTGGTGCAAAGAGATGGGCAAGGCGTGCGCATCATCACGGCAGGCCAAGCTGAGCGCTTTGATCAGGTGATTTTTGCCACACATGCACCGCAAGCGCTCGCTCTGCTGCGTGATGCCAGCGCGCAAGAAAAAGACATATTGGGCGCTTTCAAAACGCAAGCTAACGTGGCCATTTTGCACACCGATGCCAGCGTGTTGCCCAATGCAAAACTGGCTTGGAGCGCTTGGAATTATGTGCGCGGCAGTGCGGCGCAAAACAGCAATAGCGTTTGCTTGCATTACTTGATCAACAAACTCCAGCCGATTCCATTCGAGCAGCCCGTGCTGGTGAGCTTGAATCCAGTGCGCCCCATCGCGCGTAGCCACATCATGGGCGAATTTGAATACGCGCATCCCGTGATGGATCTGGCTGCCAGCGCGGCGCAAGCGCGCTTGCCTGAAATCAATGGCGCAAATCACGCTTGGTTTTGTGGCGCTTGGACGCGCTATGGTTTTCATGAAGATGGCTTGGTATCCGGCTTGGCCGCGGCGCGCTTGATTCTCAAGCAAATTCACGGAGCGGCCGCATGAGCAGGGCTTCCTCGGTAGCGAAGATGGGGTTTGGCTCCGTGCGCCACACACGCCTGCGCCCGGCTCGCCATGCATTTGCTTATCCGACCTACTTTCTCATGCTGCCCATGCGCAGCTTAAGAGCCAACGGCCCCGGTCTGCTCGCCCGCAATCGTGCGGCCGCTATCAGCTTCTCAGACAAAGACCACGGAGACGGCCGCGCCGATGCACTTGCATGGCTAGATGCTGTTTTGCAGAGCGAAAACATTTTGGATGCGACCGGCGAAATTTGGCTGCATTGCTATCCGCGCGTGCTCTGTTGCAGCTTCAAGCCGGTGAGCTTTTGGTATTGCCATCGCGCTGATGGCAGTCTGCGCGCCGTGGTGGTCGAGGTCAACAATACTTTTGGCGAGCGACATGTCTACGTGCTGGGCCAAGTGGCTTTCGGCCAAGAATTAACGGCCAGTAAAGTCTTCCATGTTTCCCCGTTTTGCAATGTTGAGGGCACTTATCGTTTTCGCTTCATGACAACCCAAGAC
Organism: Variovorax sp.; assembly: GCA_043755865.1. Lineage (GTDB taxonomy): Bacteria > Pseudomonadota > Gammaproteobacteria > Burkholderiales > Burkholderiaceae_C > JANMDU01. The sequence continues at coordinate 21,531 of JAYUSD010000070.1, forward strand.
CATGAGCGCACGGTAGCAAGGATTGACTACGATGATGACCAGGGTGCACTTTTGCAAACCTCTGTGAGTGGTCATCTTGAGCCCTTGACGGCGCAGGCCGTGCGCAAAGCGCTCTTCAAATTCGGCGCAATGACGCTGATGGTCATCGCCCGCATTCATTGGCAAGCTTTGAGGCTGTTTTTCAAGCGCGTGCCCTTCTTTTCTAAACCCTCGCCCCCGGCCGTTTTGGTGTCGCGATCATCCTCAATATAAATCAATGCAAGTCGTCTCCACTTCACAAAGTTTTGAAATTCCCCGTAGCGCGCCAGCTGCGGCGCGCACTTGTTTGAAGCTCTTGCTGCGGCTCAAGCATGGTTCGCTGGCGGTGCAGCTGCCAGACGGCAGCATGCAGCATTTTGGCCAAGCGCCTGGCCAAGCCAGCATCCACGGCAGCTTGCATCTGCACAACTGGGATGTTTGCGCTGCTGCGCTCAAATCAGGCGATATTGGTTTTGCCGAAGGCTATATTGCCGGTGATTGGAGTACGCCAAACTTAGCCAGCGTGTTGCGCGTTTTGGTGGCGAACCGCCGCGAGGTTGAAGACATTATTTATGGCACTTGGCTGGGACGCTTGGCCTATCGCATCAAGCACTTGCTCAATCGCAACACCAAAGCCAATTCACAAAAAAACATTCATGCACATTACGATCTGGGCAATGCGTTTTACGAGCTCTGGCTAGATAAAAGCATGAGCTACTCCAGCGCCTTGTTTGAAGGCGACACCAGTCAACCGATGATCGATGCGCAGTATGCCAAAGTGCGCCGCGCGCTGCGCATGGCAGGCGTACGCCCCTTTGATCGCGTGCTGGAGATCGGCTGCGGCTGGGGCGGTTTAGCGGAAATTGGAGCACGAGAATTTGATGCCAATATCACAGGCGTGACGCTTTCGACCGAGCAATTGAGTTTCGCAAAAAGACGCATGGACGCGGTCGGTAAAGCCGCGCACGCCGATCTGCGCTTGCAAGACTATCGCGATATCCAAGATCAGCCATTTGACGCGATTTGCTCGATTGAAATGGTCGAAGCCGTCGGGCGTGAATATTGGGCAGAGTATTTTTCCACCGTGGCACGTTTGCTGAAAAGCGGTGGCCGTGCTTGTATTCAAGCGATCACGATTGATGATGCATTGTTTGAGCGCTATGTGAAATCTACCGATTTCATTCAGCAATACATCTTTCCCGGTGGCTGCCTGCCCAGCCCCAGCGAATTTCGCAAAGCAGCGCAGGCCGCAGGCTTGGAGGTGGTGGATCAATTCGCTTTCGGCAAAGATTACGCCGAGACGTGTCGCCGCTGGCGTGCGGATTTTCTTCACAAGCGCGCCGAGATTTTGCCGCTTGGTTTTGATGAAAAATTCATGCGCACTTGGGAGTTTTATTTGGCTTACTGTGAGGCTGCATTCGAAGAAGAAAATATTGATGTGATGCAATTCACCTTGCTAAAAGCCTAAGGACACTGTCATGCCTTCTTTTTCTCTGCGTCTGCGTTTTACTATAGTTTTAATAGCACTCTGCGCAGGTTTTATGCCGGCTACTGGCCAATTAGCCTATGCAAACAGCCCTAACGCACCTACCGATGTGAAGCAAAGTTTGAGTGGTGCGCGTGAGTTGGGGCAGGCGCGGCTGATGGTGTATGGTTTTAGCATCTACGATGCCAAACTCTGGGCGGCAGACGGGTTTGCTGTCGCCAACTATGCTGCAGAGCCGTTTGCGCTGGAGTTGCGTTATTTGCGCGGCTTCAAAGGCGAAATGATCGCGGAGCGCTCGCTCAAAGAAATGCGGCGGTTGGCTGTAGTCAGCGACGAAAAAGCCGCGCAGTGGCTGCAAAACATGAAGGCCACCTTTCCCGATGTGAGGAAAGGCGACCAACTGATTGGCATCCATCGCCCCGATGGCACGGCAAGCTTCACATTCAATGGCAAAGCCATCGGTGAGATGCGCGACGCTGAGTTCACGCGGCTTTTCTTCGGCATTTGGCTCAGCCCAAAAACCAGTGAGCCCAAAATGCGCAACGATTTGATTGGCGCGAGCGCTATAGCCACCGGGATCAAGAAGTGAGCATCGAATCCCCACGCAGCGTCAGCTTTGCGGCCGCATCGCCCGTCTGGTCTGCTCGCCAAGGCTTGAGCTATGGTGCGTTGGGCATCGCGTTGGCATTTGTTGCGCTTCCCTTGTATGTGTTGTTGCCCAATTTTTATGCGCGTGAGTTCGGTGTTGGCCTGTCTACCTTGGGCGGTATCTTGCTGGGCGCCCGTTTGTTTGATGCGCTGATTGATCCTGCGCTGGGCGGCTGGGCGGATCGTTTGTTTGCCCGCTCGGTGAATGCGGTATGGCGTATGGCCTGTGCTGTGGCTGTGATTTTGGCGCTTGGGTTTGCTGCGCTGTTTTTTCCGCCGGTGCGTGGCAATGGCTTGCTGATTTGGGCAACGCTTGCACTGATCGTGACGTATGCCGCGTACAGCTTTGTAAGTGTCTCACATCAAAGCTGGGGCGCGCGGCTGGGCGGCGATGCGCCGTTTCGCGCACGTGTGGCAGCTTGGCGGGAAGCACCGGGCTTGATTGGCGTGTTGCTTGCTTCTACGCTGCCTATTGTGGCGGGGCTGCCCGTGATGGTGGGCGTATTCGTGGCGCTACTGGCGTTGGGGCTGTGGGCTTTGTCTTATGCGCCCAAGCCAGCTCCTAGTGTGCATGTGTTGGCAAAGCAAGATGTGTGGCTGCCATGGAAAAACGCGCGTTTTCGCGCCTTGATGCTGATTTTTATACTCAATGGTATCGCCAGCGCTGTGCCGGCCACTTTGGTGCTTTTCTTTGTGCAAGATTTGCTGCAAGCACCGCCGAATTTGGAAGGCGTATTTCTTGGCGTGTACTTTATTTCAGGGGCGCTGGCAATTCCTTTGTGGATGCATGCGGTCAAGCGCATTGGCTTGGCTTGGGGCTGGCTGATCAGCATGGTGCTCTCCATCTTGGTGTTTATCTGGGCGGCGACGCTGGGCGTCGGCGATGTGTGGGCCTTTGGGTTGGTGTGCGCACTGTCTGGCATTGCGCTGGGTGCAGATTTGGCTTTTCCGAGTGCGCTTCTTACAGGCGCGATTTCTGCGCAAGGCGATCAAGGCCAGCATGAAGGCGCGTATTACGGCTGGTGGAATTTCGCTATTAAGCTCAATATGGCGCTTGCGGCTGGCTTGGCATTGCCTTTGCTCGACCTGTTTGGCTACACGCCGGGCGCGCGCAGCCCGCAAGCTTTGCAAGCACTGGTGATTGCGTATTGCGTGTTGCCATGCGCTCTTAAATTAATAGCATCTGGCGCACTGTTTGTGGCGGCCAGAGGCCAAAAATTCACTTGAAATGGAGTTTGTGATGTCTTTTTTACCTTCGCGCCGATTTTTACTGACTGCTGGTGGCGCTGCTGCGGCGCTAGCCATCACGGGCTGCAGCACCGCGCCGCAAGTGGCAGATTACGCTGTTGAGAAACCTCTGTTTGATTTGAAGGCCTACTTCAATGGCCGCGTGGAAGGCTGGGGCATTTTCACAGATCGCGCCGGCAAAGTAGCGCGCCGTTTCGTCGTTACGATGAATTGCTCTTGGAATGGGGAAGAAGGCATCTTGGATGAGGATTTCGTCTACAGCGATGGCAAGAAAGAAAAGCGCATTTGGCGCATGAAGCGCATGACGGGCGCAGATGGCGTGGTGCGCTATGAAGGCCGCGCCGATGATGTGGTGGGCATTGGCAATGGCGAGCAACGCGGCAATGCCTTCCGCTGGGGCTACACGTTGGCGCTGCCTGTGGACGGTAAGGTTTATGAGGTGCAGTTTGACGATTGGATGTACCAAATCGACAACCAAGTCGTGATAAATAAAGCCACCATGAGCAAATTCGGCGTCACTTTAGGCGAGCTGGTCGTCACGTTTTCTAAGAAAATCTAATGGGTGTTCAGATCTCCATCCATTCCTTGTTTTCATATTGAAGCGATACAACAAATTCCATGAGCCTCAATCCGAAAATTACCCAATGGCGCGGCAAACGGGTTTGGCTGGTGGGGGCATCTACTGGCATTGGCCGAGCCACTGCGCAGGCATTGCATGCGCTTGGCGCCCAAGTGATCGTGTCTGCCCGCAGCGCTGAGCCTTTGGCTGAGCTGGCCGCTGCATGCCCAGGTTTGCAAACCATCCAACTTGACGCTACCGATGAAGTGGGCGTGAAAACCGCTGCGCAGCAACTGATGGCGGGCGGCGGCCTTGATCTCATGATGTATTGCGCAGGCATCTATCAGCCCTTGCGTGCACAGGAGCTGAGCAGCGCGATCATGGCGCAGCACATGCAGGTCAACTACATCGGCGCTGTGCTCGTCACGCAAGCTGTGTTGCCTGCGATGCTGGCTGCAAAGCGCGGGCATTTGAGTTATGTATCAAGCGTTGCGGGTTTTCGCGGATTGCCGCACTCGTTGGCCTACGGGCCTACGAAAGCGGCGTTGATTAATATGACGGAGGCGCTCTACATTGATCTGCGAGACGACGGCTTAGGCGTGAGCGTGATCAATCCTGGCTTTGTGGAAACACCCCTCACATCACAAAACACGTTTCGCATGCCGGCGCTGATTAAGCCCGCGCAAGCAGCGCTAGAGATTATCGCGGGCTGGGAAAGCGGCAAATTCGAGATGCATTTCCCTAAGCGCTTCACGGCTTGGCTCAAGCTGATGCGCATCTTGCCGTACAGCTTGTACTTCAAAGTGGCGCGCCAGTTTACGGGGCTGTAGACCATGCCGCATTCATGCTCTGATCCTCGCGTGCAGCACATCGCTCATTTCTTTGAAAATTTAGAGCCCAATGCTGTTGAGCGCATGGGCGATTTGTACACGAGCGATGCGTACTTCAAAGATCCGTTTAACGAAGTGCGCGGTTTGCATAATGTGCAGCGGATCTTTAGCCACATGTATATTGCGCTTGAAGAGCCGCATTTCATCGTGACGAATACCGTGACGCAAGGCGACCAATGCTTTATCGTGTGGGATTTCAAATTCCGCTTCAAGCGCTTTGACACCGTGACCCTACAAGCCGTGCGCGGCTGCTCGCATTTGCAATTGGCCACCGATGGGCGCATTGCGTTTCACCGCGATTATTGGGATGCAGCCGAGGAGCTGTATGAGAAATTGCCTTATGTAGGCACGTTGATGCGGTGGTTGAAAAAGCGGGCGAATAGTTAGTTTTTTTGATTGGTTATGAGCCGTGAGTTTTCTAAACAACAACGCCCTCACGCACCACCACCCAATCATCCACCGTCACCGTGCAATACTTCATCGGAAGATCAAAATGCCCTAAGGTGTAGCGGCCGGCAGTCTCGTTAGCACCCGTGCTGTATAAAAAGCTCCCCGCAGCGCAGCGCAGCTCTGTGCCGTTGAAATCGCGTTTGTCAAACATGGCCATGCTGTCGAATCGAGCGGCAGGATGGAGGCCGTAGCCCACATGCGATACCGCATATGCTGCGCGGTGGCCATCGCGTACTTCCCATGCGCCAAGGTATTCGCGCAGGAGCTGCGCATCGACGCCTGCGCCTTCAATTTTTGCGATGTGATCGTCTTCAATGGTGAGCGCAATGGGCTGCTCGATATAGCGCTTGAAAGCCAAATTCACATCGCCCGCGCCCAGCACCAAGCGCCCATTGACGCGCCCGGCTTTGGGAAAAGCAAGCACGAGGCCGCCCGGGAAATGCGTCATCGTGCCCGGCTTGGTGGTGTGGCCCCAATTACCACCGCTGGGTGCGCCGTCCAAATCAATGTGCAGATCAGTTCCCGCGCTGCTAGAGACATGCATCTTCTTCGCGCTGCGCAAGCGTTTGATATGTGCTTTAACTGTTTGTTCCAACGCATCGTCAGCAAGGAGGCGGCACAGTGCTTCGGGGTGTTCGTTGCTGGCGTAGATCACGCGCGGCTGGCTTGCGCCATTGCCCTTCAAAATCGCCGGCAGCTCGGGCGCATGCATCAAGCCTTCCACCGTGCAATCAATCACCAGATGGCAGGCGGCGAGCGCTTGGATCACCGGCGCTATGCCGGCAATGGCTGTGCTCGCGCCCGTGGAGCGAATGAGCGGTGTGTGATGCGCAAGTAGATGCGAGAGGGCTGGCCGCGAGGGCAAGCTGATGGCAAAGGATTGTGCGCCGATGCGCGCGCACGCGTGGCGCATGGCCTCCAGCAGCTCAGGGCGCGATTGACTTTCGCCAAGAATGGCTACCGTCTCGCCGCTTTGCAAAGCGCAGCGGCGCAGGAGGGCTTCAAAGCAGTCGATCCAATGCGGCTCGAGATGAACGGGGTATGTCATGGTGCGTTACTGGGCATTTGGCTTGAATGGCATACTACATGAAAACCCCCAAAATATGACTCTTCTCTCTCCCGTAGCACATCCAATATCGGCATCACCTTCTGCGCAAGCGATGCGCTCAGCCCTCGGTTTATTTGCCACTGGCGTGACGGTGGTAACTACGCGCGCCGCCGATGGCAGCATGATCGGGCTGACTGCCAACTCGTTTAATTCAGTCTCGCTCACGCCGGCCTTGGTGCTTTGGAGCTTGGGGCTGAGAGCAGGGTCGCTGGCAGCTTTTTTGCAAGCCAAGCATTACGCGATTCATGTGCTGTCTGTGGAGCAGCAAAGCTTAGCTGAACGTTTCGCCAGCAAGATGCCAGATCGTTTTGACGGTTTGCGACTCGCAGATGGCTTGGGCGGCGTGCCGCTGATTCCGGGCTGCGTCGCCGTATTTGAATGCACCAATCGCAGCCAATATCCAGAAGGCGATCACGTGATTTTGGTCGGTGAGGTGCTGGCCTGCCAGCATGATGCAACGCGCTCTCCGCTGCTGTTTCATGGCGGAAGGTTTTACACCGAGCATCCTTTGTGAGCCCAGCTGCTATGCCTGAGCGCAAAGACCATCTCGATGGGCTGGCGGTTGCGCTGCTGCTGGCGTGCTGCATTTTTTGGGGATTTCAACAGGTGCTGGCCAAGGCCACATTATCGGAAGTACCGCCGATTTTCCAATCAGCTGTTCGCGCGGTGGGCGCAGCGCTTTTGCTCATGCTCTGGTGTCGCTGGCGGGGCATTGCCTTGTTTGTGCGCGATGGCACGCTTTTGCTCGGATTGCTGGCTGGCAGCTTGTTTAGCTTTGAATTTGCGTGCATCTATCTGGCGCTGAGTCATACCGGTGCTTCGCGCGTCACGGTGTTTCTCTACACCTCGCCTTTTTGGGTGGCGGTGCTGTTGCCGTTGTTTGTAAAAAGTGAGCGCATGAACCGGATGCAATGGCTGGGCTTGTCTTGTGCGTTTGCAGCGGTGGTGTTTGCGCTTTGGGAGAGTTTGCAAAAATCAGGCGCAGGGCGGTTGGGTGATGTGCTGGCATTGTTGGCTGGCGCTTCTTGGGGTTTGACCACGGTCGTCATCCGCGCCACAGCGCTGGCCAAGATCAATGCCGAGCGCCTGCTGTTTTATCAACTCGCGTGCAGCGCGATTTCTTTGCCCATCATCTCTTTGCTGCTCGGCGAGCGCTGGCCTGCGCCCGCGCAGCTGAGCAGCTTTGCTTGGGGCTCGCTTTTCTTACAAACAGCGGTGGGCGCATTTGCCAGCTACTTGGTTTGGATGTGGATGCTCATTCGCTATCCTGCGGGAAAGATGAGTGCATTTGTGTTTCTCACACCCGTGTTTGCGCTGCTGTTTGCTGCGCTGTGGCTTGGCGAACCAGTCACGCCGAATCTCGTGATCGCTATCGTGCTTGTGGGCTTGGGAATTGTGTTGGTGAACAAGCGCTGATTCATTCTCGTGCTTGCTTTGCGGTTGGCCCGAGCTGAATAAGTCGCGCTGCATGCCGCCCTCGGTATCAAAGCCTGCGACTTTTCTTAAGAAACCCCGTGCTCGGCGCAATGCAGGCACATTGCCTTCACGGCATGTGCCGTGCTCTGAAAGTTTGTATGCGTGATTTGATGGTTGTGCGTCCTGCTGTTCGTATTGCTGTGCCGCTGCTTGCTGCCGCTGCAATGACGGCTTGTGTGATCGTGCCGATGGATCCTAAGACCGGCCGGCCTTATGAGAGCCAATCTGCGCCGCCGGTGGTCGTGGTGCAGCAAGGTGTGCATTCTGCCCCTACCGCGACTGCGTCGCAATGGCAAACCGTGAACGCTCGCTTGTATCCCGTTAACGAGACCGCCCGCAATGCCGGCATTTTGCAAGCCAGCGTGATCGACAATGGCGCGGGCCGAGGCAGTTTTACCGTGAGCTATCAAGGCGTGTTGCTGCAAGGCGAGGCCACGCGCGTGGATCGCAACTATCCCGGCTTTGGCCAGATCATGAGCCAAGTGCAAGGCGGCGTGAATTGGGCGCAAGCATCAGGTCAGCGCGGCATCGCGAATGCGGCTAATTCAAGTAGCAGCATGCGCTGCGAGTATTTGTTCACGGCTGTCGGCCAGGGCACGGGCGCTTGCACGGTGAGCGATGGTGCGCGTTATCAGATTCACTTTGGAAGTTGATCTGCACTGGGCGTGGTGCGGACATAAAAAAGGGGTGGCGTGAGCCACCCCTTTTTCGATTGCATCAGCGATCAGGTTTTAGGCAGCAAACCGAGCCGCTCAATCGTCGCACGCTCTTGCGCAAAGGTGCGCACGGCGTACCGCGAGTATTCTGCGCTGTCCATCCAAATCACGGGCTGATGAAATTTATCGAATACTTCAAGCACCTTTGAATCTTGGCTCACTTTAAGTAATGCGCCCTCCAGCAGCTTGACGACAGCGGGATCCATGCCTTTAGGGCCGCCGATGCCAAACGGCGATTCGCTGATCGTGTCCCAGCCACTTTCTTTGACAGTCGGCACATCGGGGAAGGCTTTGGTGCGCTTGCTGCCAAGCGTGGCCAGATAGCGCAGCTTGCCCGATTGCACATGCGGGAAAAATTCTGTCGTGCCGCTCATCACAGGGATTTGATTGCCGAGAATGGCTTGCAAGATTTCTGCCGAGCCTTTGTAGGGAATCGGGTTGGTGGTAAAACCTGCTTTTGCGGCGAATTCTTCAAACGCCAAATGCGGCGTTGTGCCAGTGCCAGTGTGGCCATAGTCTAGTTTGCCTGGGTTGGCGCGTGCCCATGCCACCATCTCTTTGATGGTTTTGAAGGGCGCATCCGCCGTGGCGGCAATGCCGAAGGTGTAGCCCGTAACGCAGGCGATGTGCGTGAGATCGTTGACGGGGTGAAAAGCCATTTTTTGCATATGCGGCAGGCGATACACGCCCAGCGGCAATTGCGTGAGCGTGTAGCCGTCGGGCTTGGCGGTGAGCATGGCGTTCGCGCCCATCGTGCCGCCTGCGCCGGGCTTGTTATCTACCGTAACGGTTGCCCCGCCTAAAGCGCGGCCTAAAGCTTCGCCAATGGCGCGCACAGCGCCGTCCGATGCGCCGCCGGCTGGCCAGGGGCAGATGAGCGAAATGGGGCGCGATGGAAATTTATCTTGCGCACGCGCCCAAGGGCTGACGAGCGCCGATGACGCAGCAAGTGCGGGTGCTGCAATCAAGGCAGCGGTTTTTGCGAGAGTTTGGCGGCGATTTAATGTGTTGAGAGTGTTCATGAGAGCGTCCTTTTCAGATGCTTTTCAGCGTAGCGCACATACCAATCCAAGCAATCCGGGTTTGCCATGGCATCTTTGTTCACCACTTTTTCTAGTGGTTGACCGAGCATGAGCTTCTTGATCGGCAACTCTTGCTTCTTGCCGCTCAAAGTGCGCGGGATGCTGTCAACTTGCAGTGTCTCGTTGGGCACGAAGCGCGGGGAGAGCTGTTTGCGGATTGCATCGTGGATTTTTGTTTTTAGTGCTTCATCAAGTGAGATGCCGGGGCACAAAGCAACAAAGAGCGGCATGAAGCTCTCTTTGCCTAAATATTCCAAATCCACCACCATGGAATCAAGCACTTCGGGCAGCGCCTCCACAGCTGAGTAAATCTCACTCGTGCCCATCCGCAAGCCCGCGCGGTTAATCGTCGCGTCACTTCGGCCATAGATGATGCAGCCGCCCCCATCGCGCGTGGCGCCGATCTTGAGCCAATCGCCGTGTCGCCAGACGAGGCGCTTTTCTCCTTGCGCATTGATCGTGCTGTACATATCGAAATAGCTGGAGAGATAACGCTCGTTGCCCGCATCATTCCAAAAATACAGCGGCATCGAGGGAATCGGCTGCGTGCACACCAGCTCGCCCACTTCGCCGATCACTGGCTCGCCCTCTTCATTCCAGGCCTCCACAGCGCAGCCAAGCAAGCGGCATTGCATTTGGCCGGGCACCTGCGGGAGCTCGCGATGGCCGCCGATAAATGCACCGCAAAAATCTGTACCCCCGGAGATGTTGCACCAGAAGATTTCCCACTTTTGTTCGCCATGAGCTTGGCCTGTCCTGAGCTCGTCGAAGGGTCGAAGGGCTCGCTGAGCTTCTACAAGCTCAGCCCGAACGGGGTCTCGATGAAGCGCTACAAACTGCTCAGAGCCCCAGCGCTGCACGTCTTCTGCCAGCGGCGAGCCTGTGCTGCCCAACGCACGCACCTGCCGCAGTTCATACCCCGAAGCTTGCAATGCCGATGCACTCACGCCCGCCTTCATGCAATTCGCCCAGTACGCTGCGCCCGCGCCAAAAAATGTGCAGCGATGCCGCGCTACGAAACGCCACAGCACGCTCCAATCCGGCGCGTCTTTCGAGCCCGATGGCGAGCCGTCATAAATACAAATCGTCGTGCCCGTAGCCAGCCCCGCCATCTGCGCATTCCACATCACCCAGCCCGTGGAGCTGTACCAGTGATAGCGCTCGCCTAAACTATTTCCGTGATAACTGCAGCCTACATCGTTGCCCAGCGATTTCATGGCGAGCAGCGTGAGCACGATCCCGCCGTGGCCATGCACTATAGGCTTGGGCAGGCCGGTGGTGCCGCTGGAATACACAATCCAAAGCGGATGATCGAAGGGCAGCATCTCCGGCTTAAAGGTATTAATTTCTAAGCCTTTTCGATGGGTAGCCGGCATGAAATCTGCGCAGAGTGCTACTGTTTTTATAGTATCAACTTTTCCCCAAGGCGTGCGCAACATCAGCACATGCGACACACTCGGCAGCCCCGCGCACAGCTCCTGCACCACCGCCGAGCGATCCAGCGCCTTCCCCGCGTAATGCACGCCATCGACTGCGATCAACACCTTCGGCGTGATCTGCTTGAAGCGATCCAGCACAGCCGGCGTACCCATATCGGGCGCGCACACGCTCCACACCGCGCCGATGCTCATGCAGGCCAGACTCGCCACAATCGTCTCAGGAATATTGGGCATGTAAGCCGCCACACGATCCCCGCGCTCCACGCCCATCTCGCGCAGCGTGATCGCCAGCGATGCCACTTGAGATTTCAACTCCGGCCAGCTCAGCTCACGAATTTCGCCCAGCTCGTTCTCACTGATGATCGCCGGCATGCCCGCCGCATGCGCAGCCTCCGCGTGCCGCAACACCTGCGCTGCATAGTTCACCTGCGCCCCCGGAAACCACTTGGCATTCGGCATGCGATCATCCGCCAAAGCGGCTATGTGCGGCGTGGGCGATTCAATCGCAAAATAATCCCAAATCGATTGCCAAAACGCATCCAGCTCCGTCACAGACCATTGCCACAGCGCGTCATAGGTTTCAAAGCGCAAGCTGCGTTCGCGCGCGAGCCAATTTTGATAGAGGCGAATTTGCGGGATGAATGGCGGGGTGCTTGGCAGAGATGGCGTTAAAGTCATACGCAAGATAGTAGTCTTTGAAACCAATCTAGCGCCAAGGAGATTCCCGCATGAGCACCCCAGCGTCATTACTCACGCCAACACTCGAACCGATCATGCACCTAACGGTGCATGTGGCCAAGCCTATCGAAGCGGGACACATCACGCATGCACTCGGCGCAGGCAAGCGCCGCATCATTCCCATTACTGGCGGGAAAGTCGAAGGCACAGCGCGCGGCCAATCCATGCAAGGCGAAATTCTTGCAGGCGGTGCAGACTTCCAACTCGTCACTAGCTCCACATCCGCCCAGCTCGACGCTTGCTACATCCTGCGCCTTGCAGACGGCAGCCACATCTACATTACCAACAGCGCCATTCGTGCCGGCAGCGAACAAGACATCGCCGCCTTAGTACGCGGCGAAGCCGTTCCCCATGAACGCATCTATTTCCGCTGCGCTCCGCGATTCGAAGTCGAGCGCGCAGACCTCGCGTGGATGACGCAAACCCACTTCATCGGCACAGGCGCGAGATTCCCTGATCGGGTGGAGATGGTGTTTTATGAGGTGAAATGAGAGGTTTCATTCTCAAGCAAAGATCGTCGATTTTTTCTCAAAATTTCGACAAGTGGCATTTAATGTGTCGATTCAATCGTCATCAAGCTTCCAAATTGTCGATTAATTCAATAATTATCGACATAATTTATCATAATAGTCGAAAATAGCTATAATTTTCGACATCAAATCCACTTTCAATCCCAAGCAGCCTTTTGAGCTGCCTTTGCTTTTGCCAAGCCAAGTGCCCATGCAAGAGTGGGAATCAGCGCGCGTCCTGAAGGCTTGTGTGCAGGCGCGCGCAGCGCTAGGTGCGTTGAACGAAGCAGCCGCTACGCTGCCAAATTCCGATGTGATGCTCTCCAGCTTGGTCTTGCTCGAATCCCAAGCCAGCTCCGAGATTGAAAACATCGTCACCACGGCAGATGCATTGTTTGAAGCGCAGCAAGATGCAGGGCGCGCAGACGCACCCACAAAAGAAACGCTGGCCTATCGCAGCTCGCTGTATTACGGCCTTGCCGCCATCTCGCAGCGCCCCTTAAGCACGCGCTTGATCGAAGAAATTTGTAGCCTCACCAAAGGCATCGACATGCAAGTGCGCCGCACGCCCGGCACACAATTGAGCAACGCCCGCACCGGCGAGACGATCTACACACCGCCACAAGGCGAAGCGCTGCTGCGCGACAAGCTGTCCAATTGGGAATGGTTTTGTCATGCGAATGCTAGCGATTCACGCAGCGATGACGAGCGCGAAGTGGCCGCACTCGACCCACTCGTGCGCATGGCCGTGTTGCATTACCAGTTTGAAGCGATCCATCCTTTTTTGGATGGCAATGGCCGCACAGGCCGCGTGATCAATCTGCTCTTCCTCGTCCAATGTGGCTTGCTCGGCAAGCCTGTTCTCTATCTGTCTCGCTATATCTTGCAACACCGCGCCCGCTACTACGAACTACTGCTGGCCATCTCACGCGAAGGCAGCGCAGAAGCTTGGCAGGAGTGGATTATTTATATGCTCGACGCGGTGCACGAAACCGCGCAGTGGACGCTCGCCAAAATCAAGGCCATCAACAACTTGATGATCAATACGCAAATCCTGATTCAAATCAACACCAAGCTTGGTAAACAAAAAGATTTGATCGAGCTGCTATTTCGGCTGCCCTATTGCCGGATTGCAGACATCGTGGAGGCAGATATTGCCAAGCGGCAAACAGCAGCGGTCTATTTGCAATCGCTAGCTCATGCCGGCGTTCTCACCACTCAAGATAGGGGCCGCGATAAGCTGTTTTTAAATCACCGATTGATAGCATTGCTCAAAAGCGAGAGTAATGATCTCGAAGAGATTATTTGACGTCTACCGAAAGTAGCCGCTTCAAATACCTCCCCGTATAACTCGCCTCACATTGCGCCACCTCTTCAGGCGTGCCCGTTGCCACCACTTGCCCGCCACCTGAGCCGCCCTCAGGGCCCATGTCGATGAGGTAGTCGGCGGTTTTGATCACGTCTAGGTTGTGTTCGATGATGACGATGGTGTTGCCGGCATCTCGCAGTTGGTGCAGCACTTTGAGCAGGAGCTCGATGTCTGCGAAGTGCAATCCTGTGGTGGGCTCGTCCAAAATGTAGAGCGTGCGGCCCGTGTCGCGTTTGCTGAGTTCGAGGGCGAGCTTGACGCGTTGGGCTTCGCCGCCGGAGAGCGTGGTGGCGCTTTGGCCGAGGCGGATGTAGCTCAATCCCACGTCGAGCAAGGTTTGCAATTTGCGGGCAATCGTGGGCACGGTTTTAAAAAACTCGAAGGCATCGCCTACTGTGAGATCAAGCATGGCCGCAATGTTTTTGCCTTTGTAGAGCACTTCCAAAGTTTCGCGGTTGTAGCGCAAGCCTTTGCAAACATCGCAGGGCACATACACATCGGGCAAAAAGTGCATCTCCACTTTCACCACGCCATCGCCTTGGCAAGCCTCGCAGCGGCCACCCGCCACGTTGAAGCTAAAGCGCCCCGCGCCATAGCCGCGCTCGCGAGCTACTGGCATCTCGGCGAGCAATTCTCTGATCGGCGTGAAGAGGCCGGTGTAGGTTGCAGGGTTGGAGCGCGGCGTGCGGCCAATCGGAGATTGATCGACGTTGATCACTTTGTCAAAATGCTCCAAGCCTTCCATCTCTGCATACGGCGCGGGCTCATCGTGGCTGCGATACAGGCTGCGCGCAATCGCTTTGTGTAGCGTGTCGTTCACCAATGTCGATTTGCCGGAGCCGGAAACGCCTGTGACGCAGGTCATGAGGCCCACAGGAAAATCGACACTCACGTTTTTCAGGTTGTTGCCCGTTGCGCCAATCAAGCGAAGCAACTGAAACTTTTCATCTGCTTTAACAGTGGGCTCTTTCTTTTTATAAGTGCGCTCTGGATAGCGAGACTTCGCATAAACCACAGGCGCCTTGATTTGCAGCGGCAGCCATTTGCCGCGCTGCGCGGGAACGGGAATGGAGCGCGTGCCTTTGAGGAATTGCCCCGTGAGCGATTCGCTGCTGTCTTCAATCTGAGCCGCCGTGCCCTGCGCAATAATGCGCCCGCCATGAATGCCTGCGCCCAGGCCAATGTCGATCACGTAATCCGCCGCGCGAATCATGTCTTCATCATGCTCGACGACGATCACACTGTTGCCCAAATTGCGCAGATGTTTAAGCGTGCTGATCAAGCGATCGTTATCCCGCTGATGCAAGCCAATGCTCGGCTCATCTAATACATACATCACGCCCGTGAGCCCGCTGCCGATTTGCGAAGCCAAGCGAATGCGCTGCGATTCGCCGCCGGATAAAGTCTCGGCACTGCGAGATAAGCTGAGATAGCTCAAGCCCACGTCATTCAAAAATTTGAGGCGCGACGCAATCTCCTTGATCACCTTGCTGGCAATCTCCGCTTTCGCGCCCGTCATCTTGAGCGTCTCAAAATATTGCTGCGCTTCAATCAAAGTGGCGCTGCCGATTTGGCTGATCGTCTTCGACTGCAATGCATCCTTTGAGTCCACCAGCCGCACATTTCGTGCCTCGCGCTTCAAGCGCGTGCCTTCGCAAGCTGTGCAAGGCTGCGTATGCCGATAGCGCGATAAATCTTCGCGCACAAGTGCAGATTCTGTCTCCCGATAGCGCCGCTCCATGTTGTGGATGATGCCCTCGAAAGGATGCTTCTTTTTGATCTTCTTGCCCGCAGATTCGCCGCTTTCCATCGTGTAGCTAAACGCAATCTCTTCCTCGCCACTGCCTTTCAAGATAACTTGCTTCACGTTTTCAGGCAGCTCTTCAAACGCTTTTTCCACATCGAATTTGTAATGCTTGGCCAGCGATTCGATCAACGCGAAGTAATAGCCATTGCGCCGATCCCAGCCCTTGATCGCGCCGCTTGCAAGCGAGAGTGATGGAAACGCCACGATCCGATTCGGATCAAAAAACTCCATCATCCCAATGCCATCACACGTCTCACAAGCGCCCACGGGCGAGTTGAATGAAAACAATCTCGGCTCGAGCTCGCCGATGGTGAATGCGCAAATGGGGCATGCGAATTTCGCGTTGAACCATTGCTCTCCGGCATTCCCGGCAGATTTTTCAAGCGTTTTAGCCATCTTGCCGGCATCTTTACTGCGCGGAGTGCTATCACTTTCATAGTCCATGTTCACAGCAATCGCGCGGCCTTCCGCAAGCCGCAGCGCCGCCTCAAAGCTCTCCGCTAGCCGCTGCTTCATCTCCGGCTTCACTTTAAGCCGATCAATCACCACATCAATATCGTGCTTCTCTGTTTTCTTCAGCTTAGGCAATTCATCAACTTCAAACATCTGCCCATTGATGCGAAAGCGCACATAGCCCCGCGCCTGCATATCTTCAAACACATCGACAAACTCGCCTTTCTTCTCCCGCGCAATCGGCGCAAGAATCATCACCTTCGCATCTGCCGGCCACGCCAACACAGCATCCACCATCTGCGACACCGTCTGTGATTGCAGCGGCAGCAAATGATCCGGGCAATGCGGCGTACCTGCGCGAGCAAAGAGTAGCCGCAAGTAATCATGAATCTCAGTCACCGTGCCCACAGTCGAACGCGGGTTGTGGCTGGTAGCCTTCTGCTCAATCGAGATAGCAGGTGAGAGGCCTTCAATCACATCCACATCCGGCTTATCCATGAGTTGCAAAAACTGCCGAGCATAAGTTGACAAACTCTCCACATACCGCCGCTGCCCCTCGGCATACAGCGTGTCAAAAGCCAGCGAAGATTTGCCCGAGCCAGACAGCCCCGTGATCACGACAAGTTGATTACGCGGAATATCCAAATCCACATTCTTCAAATTGTGCGTCCGCGCGCCACGAATGCTGATGTGGGTGTGCAGCGCTTGGCCTAAATACGCACCGTCTTGCGTGTCGTCAGATGGAGAATTCACAGGTTTACGCTTTTAAAAGTCAACCGACCATCATAACGCGCTCGCATTTCAAGAGCCACTTCCTCTGATCAGGCTTCACAGAGTGATGTCCCTTGCTAATGCACCTTTTTTGGTTCATAATCCAAACATGTTGCCTAAGCTCAAAGCAGCCTTCTATGCCCAGCCCGGCTCCGAGCCACCCAAGCAGCCCGTGCGTGATTGGTTGCTGAGCCTGCCCAAATCAGAGCGCACGGAGATCGGCGGTGATATCCAAGCCGTGCAATTTGGCTGGCCATTGGGTTTGCCTCTGGTGCGGCATCTGCAAGGCGATTTGTGGGAGGTGCGCACCAGCTTGGCGAATCGAATTGCAAGGGTGATCTTTGCGGTCGTTGGCAACACCATGTATCTACTGCACGGCTTCATCAAAACCACGCAAAAGACGCAGCCCGCAGATTTAGAACTCGCGCAAAAGCGCTGGAAGCAAATCAAGCCCTAATTCGAAGAAGCCTTATATCAAAGCCATTGAACTCTCAAGGAAATTAAACATGCCAACCACCAAATCAAGCATCAACACAGATTACGTCGGCCAAGATTTCGACGATTTCCTGCAAGAGGAGGGCTTAGCCGCTGATGTGGAGGCACTGGCCATCAAGAAAGTGGTGGTCGCCTTGCTCGAAAAAGCAGGCATGACGCAAGCTCAACTCGCAGAGCAACTGCATACCAGCCGCACACAGGTGCGCCGCTTGCTCGATCCCGAAAATACCTCCATCACCCTAGCCACACTGCAACGCGCTGCTGATGTTACAGGGCATCGTTTGGTGATTGGTTTTGAGCCTTTAAGTAAACGCTTAAAGGCAAGCCGTGCGAAAAGATTGGCTCTTGCATAAGAGTTGCTCAGAGAGTGTGCATCGTCTTGGATAGACCGGCCACGGCTGAGCGGTCATCAGCCTGGCTCATGAGCCGTCTCGGGAGACACGCGACACCCGTCGCTTGAAATAACAAGAAAACGCACCTGCGTTTCCAAACCCTGCGCCGCCAAAATCGCCAGGCTGCTAACCGCCCAGCCGTGGCCTAGCTATACGATTCGCTTTGCAAGATAGAGCTACAGATGGCTGCGTCAATGCCGCAAGTCGCGCTTTCATTTTGTGCTTTGCTCCTTGTTCTCTGCATTTGTTTCCGCTCGCGTCTTAGACCACGCCCAAATCCACCAAATGAAGAGCCAAAGAATTGCACCACCAAATGTATCGCCAATCAGCTGCGCAGTATTTGTAGTGTTTGCAGCGAGACTCATTAACAGGCCTGAAACAACGCCTACGCTCAGAAACTTCCAGCGATGCTTCTTATATTTTTCAGAGATTGCCACGTCTTATTTGCTTTCAATTTTTTAGGTGACGCTACACTGGACGCAAAGAATATCAGTATTGACGCCCTAGCAAGCAGCATCGGTGAGTTGATTGTAATTTTAATGCGGGTGTTTGCTGTGCCATCAGGTTGAGTGAGTTCTATGCGATGCATGTGGCAATAACGGCCTACTTTATATCGCGCAATCGATTAAAGCAAACTCTCTTGGTGTTATCGCATTTCGAGATCGAGCTCTTTCCCGTGCATGCGATTGGTTCTCTTTTCTGAACGCCAATAATCGTAGCAGACAGAGACCATTGGGTGTTTGAATCGGAAATTTTTTGGCAACTGCGCGCGGGGCGAGGGTTGGATTGTGCTGATCTCTATCGCGTGTGTTTTCAAAAAGATTTCTGAGGCAAATGCCCAATGGTAGGCCGCTGGTGCAAAAGATTGAGTGAAACACGTCGAACGCCATTGCTATTAATTTAGTAGCGCCTTGCGCAGTATCTATGCCGGCTACTGGTCGATTTGACTTATAAAAACCGAATCAAACACCTAAATGCTGCTCCAGAATCTCTGGATTGGCAATCAGCTCAGCGGATGAGCCGCTGAAGACGACTTCGCCTTTGACCAGGATGACGTTGTTGTCTGTGATCTGCGTCACGTGCTTCCAGTTTTTATCGACGATGACTGAGCTGATGCCGCTTTGCTTGATCTCGGCGCAGATGCGCCAGATCTCTTTCGCAATGAGTGGAGCCAAGCCTTCTGTGGCTTCGTCAAGGATCAATACATCGGGATTGGTCATGAGCGCGCGGCCGATGGTGAGCATTTGCTGTTCGCCGCCGGAGAGCTGTTGGCCACCGTGGTTGAGACGCTCTTTCAATCTTGGGAAAGTTTCTAAGACACGCTCGTATGTCCAATCTTTCTGGCCTTGGCATCCAGCTCGCGCGGCCATCTTGAGATTTTCTGTGACGCTTAAATTGGCGAAGATGCCTCGGCCTTCGGGCACGTAGGCGATGCCCATTTGCGCGACTTCGAAGGTGGGCTTACCGACCATGCTTTTGACTTTGATCTCGACGGAGCCTTGGCGCGGCATCGCGATGCCCATGATGCTTTTGAGCAGAGTGCTTTTGCCCATGCCGTTGCGGCCCATGAGGCCAATCGTTTGGCCTCGCTGCACCTGGAAATCAATGCCGCGCAGGATGTGGCTTTGGCCGTAATAGGTGTGAAGGCCTTTGACGGAGATGAGGGCTTCGCTCATCAATGCTCCTCGCCCAAGTACGCGGCTTGCACACTTGCATCTGCTCTAACAACTGCTGGCGCATCACTTGCAATCACTTGCCCATTGACCATCACAGTGAGGTGATCAGCCACGGCAAACACGGCATCCATATCGTGCTCGACCAAGAGCATGGCGTGATCTTTTTTGAGCCGCTTGAGCAGCTCAATCATGCGCTCAGCCTCAGCTGTGCCCATGCCAGCGAGCGGCTCATCCAGCAAGAGCACTTGCGGCTCGGTGGCCAGCGTCATGGCGATTTCTAGCTGGCGCTGCTCACCGTGGCTGGCCGCGCCGGCTTCTGTATTCCTGCGCTCGGTGAGCAATGCCAATTCCATCGCGCGCTCGGCTCTGGCATTGACTGCCGCTTGCGAAGACGCCTTTGAAAGCCAACCCAGCGGGTTGAATGCAAAAGGCTGGTTGCGCGATTGCGCAGCGAGGCGGATGTTGTCCCACACGGTGAAGCTGCGGAAGATGTTGGTTTTCTGATAGCTGCGGCCAAGGCGCTGGCGCGAGATGCGTTCTGCACTCCAGCCGGTAATGTCTTGCCCTGCAAGATGCACGCTGCCCGAGGTGGGCGGCAAATCGCCAGAGAGCAAATTGGTGAGTGTGGATTTGCCTGCGCCGTTGGGCCCGATCACGGCATGCAAGCGGCCTTGCCATAAATCGAGGCTCACTTCATTCACCGCAGCCAAGCCGCCGAAGCGCTTGGTGAGATTCTTGGCTGAGAGTACAGGCAATGAGGCGGCGCTCACGGTGCGTCATCCTTTTGCGCAACATCTTTTTTAGCCAACCATTTAGACACCAGCCCCAAAATGCCGCGCGGCGCAAGAATCACCAAAGCCACAATGAAGAGCCCCATCCACATTTGCCAATGCTTGCCCGTCTGAAAATTTCCAATCGCCGGTAAATCTTTAAACAGATGCAACAAATACTCAAACGAAAATGCGCCAATTGCCGCGCCCGCAAAGTTGCCCATGCCGCCCAAGATCACCATCATGATCACATGCGCACTCATGTGAAAGCCCATCAGCTCGGGATTCACAAAGCCTGTTTGCGCGGCCCACAAATAGCCGGCCAAGCCTGCTAAGCCGCCTGCGAGCGTGAATGCAGCAAGCTTGTGTGCGAACGTGGCAAAGCCTAGCGCGCGCATGCGATGCTCATTGGCGCGAATGCCTGCGAGCGCGCGGCCAAAAGGGCTAAAGAGCAAACGTCGGAGAAATGCGTACACGCCGATCATGCAAAAGAGCACGAGGTAATAAAACACCTTCTTGTTTTCTAAATCAACGATGCCAGACAAGCTGCCTGAGGTGGGCTTGAAATTGATATACAAACCATCTGATCCGCCAAGGGCTTTGTTGTCAAAAAAGATGAAATACACCATCTGAGCGAAAGCCATCGTCACCATGATGAAGTAAATGCCATGCGTGCGCACCACGAAGAAGCCGATGATGAGCGCGGCCAGCGCAGAGGCGAGCACGGCGACAGGCAATGTCCACCACATGCTTACCGCAGCGCCTTGCGGCGTGATGAATGCCAGCGCATAGCCGGCGAGCCCGAAGAAGGCTGCATGGCCAAGTGAGACGAGGCCTGTGACGCCTTGCAGCAGATCAAGACTCATCGCAAAAATCGCCATGATCATCATGCTGGCCATTAAATTCGCTGAATACGCGCTGCCAAAGAATGGAAACACAGCGAGGCCGCATACAGCAATCGCCAGCAAAATATTCACGCTGCGCGGCAGAATTTCTAGATTGGCTTGGGGTGAAGACATGAGCGTCTTTCAAGCTTTAAACAAGCCTTCAGGCTTGTAGAGCAACACCAGCGCCATCAGCACATAAACCAACATGCCCGAGACTTGCGGCAGCAGCACTTTGCCAAAGGTATCGACCAAACCCACCAGCAGTGCAGCAATGAGCGCACCACGCACCGAGCCAATGCCGCCGATCACGACAACGACAAAGCACATGATCAGCACGGAGCTGCCCATGTTGGGATAGACGCTGGAGACAGGCGAGGCGATCATGCCTGCAATCGTGGCCAAGCCCACGCCAAGCGCAAATACCAGCGAGTGAATCAACTTGATATTGATGCCAAGCGCTTCCGTCATCTCGCGGTTAAACGCGCCTGCGCGGATTTTCATGCCCAGCTTGGTCTTCGATATCAAAAGATACAAGCCAACCGCGAGCACGATGCACAGGCCGCTCATGAAAAGGCGATAAACGGGATACGAGAGGTTGTCGGTCAGTTGAATCGAACCAGACAAGAGAGCAGGGATTTGCACCCCATGCACATCATCGCCCCAAATCATCGAGCGAGCTTCTTCAAAGATGTAAATCAGGCCGAAGGTGAGCAGCACTTGGTCTAAATGGTCGCGGTGATAAAAGTGCTGGATCAACATTTTTTCAAGTAGCAGTCCGAAGATGACGGACAGCACTGTGCCGAGCAATATCCCCAGCAGCAAGCTGTTGAGTTGCAGCGAGAGCGACCAAGCCAAATACGCGCCCAGCATGTAAAAGCTGCCATGTGCAAGATTGACCACGCCCATGATGCCAAAAATCAGCGTGAGCCCAGCAGCGAGCATGAAAAGCAGCAAGCCGTACTGCACGCTGTTAAGCAACTGGATGAGGAGGTTGGCGAGATCCATGAGATGAGGCAACAGGCACTAAAGTTAACGACCGTTCGCCCTGAGGTATCGAGGGGTATGTAACGGCTTCCATACCTCAGCCCGAACGGGTATGTGGTGAGTGCAATCCTGATGCGATCAGCTCATCTTGCAGCCAGCACCAGAATCAGCCACCGCTTTTGCTGCGATGCCG
Organism: Variovorax sp.; assembly: GCA_043755865.1. Classification (GTDB taxonomy): domain Bacteria; phylum Pseudomonadota; class Gammaproteobacteria; order Burkholderiales; family Burkholderiaceae_C; genus JANMDU01. The sequence goes on from JAYUSD010000070.1 coordinate 43,695, forward strand.
ATCACTTTATTTTCTTTGTTTTCTACTTTGCGCAAGTAAATGTCTTGAATCGGATTGTGCGATTTGCTCATGCTCCACTTGCCGCGCGGGCTATCGATCTTCGCATTTTCCATCGCTGCATACAACGCCGCTTTGTTGGAGAGATCGCCTTTTACAGCGTTCGCACCCTGAATCAAAAGCAAGCCAGAATCGTAGCCTTGTACGGCATACACATCAGGCTGTGAGCGGAAAGCCTTGGCGTATTCCAAGCGGAATTTTTGGTTGCGCGCCGTCTCCAGCGAATCGCTGTAATGCAGCGTGGTGAGAATGCCGTCCGCAGCGGGGCCTGCGGCATCCAGCACGCCTTCAGTCAAGAAACCCGAGCCGTACAAAGGGATGGTTTTATTCAAGCCAGCAGCAGCGTAATCACGGATGAATTTGGCTGCGCCGCCGCCTGCCCAAAAGCAGGCTACCGCATCTGGTTTGAGCGCCGCAATTTCTGTGAGCAGGGCTTGAAATTCCACGTTGGGGAAGGGCAGGCCGAGCTTCTTCACAATCGTGCCGCCGGCAGCTGTGTAGCCTTGCTCAAAGCCTTCAAAGGCCTCATCTCCAGCGGCGTAATTCCACGTGATCCACACCGCTTTTTTATGCCCACGATCTGCCATCACTTTGCCCAAGGCCAGTGTGGGCTGCGAATTTGTGAAGCTGGCGCGAAATACATTGGGCGCACATTGCGCGCGCGTGGCCACATGCACGCCCGCATTGGGGATGATGCTGAGCACGCCGGATTCACGCGCCACGCGATGAATGCCCAACTGTACGCCGGAATGCACTGTGCCCACCAATACATCGACTTTGTCACGTTGTACCAAGCGCTGCGCATTTTCAATGCCTTTGGCGGGATTGGATTCATCATCCACTTTGAAATACTCAATCTCGCGGCCGCCGAGTTTGCCGCCTTGCTCGTTGATGGCCATACGAAAGCCGTTTTCAATCGCCACGCCGAGCTGGGCAAACGTGCCGGTGTAGGGCAGCATCAGGCCCACGCGGATTTTGTTTGATTGCGCAGTGGCCGCCCCAGGCATCAGGCCGGTAGAAGCCGCGCCAATGACAGCGGCGGAACGGGTCAAAACCAAACGACGTGTACTCATGTCCAACTCCAAAAATAGTGAAAGTAAATCAACTGATGAGATCTTAATGGGCTTACGCCGCCGGCAAGGGGAGTGTTTTCCATTTAATGCCGCCCGCTTCCGTGAATATTGCTCTTAAGCCAAATTGATAGAAGCTGAGATTATTTAAATCTAAAGTATTTTCAATGCGAGGTCAAGAGTGAAGTCCATAACATCTGCGCCGGTCATCAAAAAAGCCGCTTGCCATGCCTCACAATCTCGGCTTCTTCCAGCGCCTCATGTCCACACCTTCTGCCTCCACTTCCTTGCTGCCCATTGAGCGGCGCGCCAGCCTCTCGCTGGCCAGCATTTTCGCTATGCGTATGCTGGGGCTGTTTTTGGTGTTGCCCGTGTTTGCACTGGAAGCCACCAAATATCCGGGAGGCGATGATCCGGCGATGGTGGGCTTGGCGATGGGCATTTACGGGCTCACGCAAGGCATTTTGCAGATCCCGTTTGGCATGGCTTCGGATCGTTTCGGGCGGAAAAAAGTGATCTTGATTGGGCTGGTGATTTTTGCACTGGGCAGTTTTTTAGCCGCTTGGGCGCCCACTTTGAACTGGCTGATCGCTGGCCGCTCGCTGCAAGGCGCTGGCGCGATTTCTGCCGCTGTTACAGCGCTGCTGGCCGACATGACGCGAGATGTCGTGCGCACCAAGGCCATGGCGTTGGTGGGGGCGAGCATTGGGCTGATGTTTGCTGTGTCGCTCGTGCTTGCGCCTTGGCTGGCTGGGCAAATCGGGTTGTCTGGCTTGTTTGTATTGACGGGCGTGATGGTGATCGGCTGCATGGCTGTCGTCATTTGGGGTGTGCCACCAGAGCCTGCGCTTAATTACGCGCCGGGCAGCAGAATGCATGGCTTGAGTGACGTGTTGGTGCACGCTGACTTGCTGCGTTTAGACTTGGGCGCTTTCATTTTGCATGCCGTGCAGCTTGCGATGTGGGTGGCCGTGCCAAGCATGCTGGTGCAAGCGGGGCTGGCCAAAGCTGCGCATTGGCAGGCGTATTTGCCGGCGGTGTTGCTCTCGTTTGTGTTCATGGGCGGCTTGTTTGCGCTCGAGGCGCGGGGGCATCTGAAGGCCGCATTTTTAGGCAGTGTGGCGCTCATTGGTGCGGTGCAGATTGGACTTTGGTGGGCGTTGCAGATGCAGCCTAGCGTGTGGCTTTTAGGTCTCTTGCTTTTTGCCTTCTTTGTGGGCTTCAATATTTTGGAAGCCTCCCAGCCTTCTTTGGCCTCCCGCGCAGCGCCCGCACATGCGCGCGGCGCGGCTCTTGGTGTGTACAACACGGTGCAATCGCTTGGTTTTTTCGTCGGCGGAGCGGGCGGCGGTTGGCTGGCCAAGCACTACGGTTCTGATGCGCTTTTTATCGGCTGCTTTGCATTGATGGCGCTGTGGCTGGTGGCCGCTTGGGGCATGCGCGCGCCATCCAAGACTTCTGTGTAACGCGAAAAACACAAAAGAGGATAAAAGCGCAAAAATTTTCTGTATTCTTTTTGCGTTTCTCGCGTTGCTTTCGCGCTCTTAGCGTTACCTGGTTTGCTCAGGCGTCATGCTGCATAATCAAAAAGTCGCAAGGCAAACCACTTAACTTAAGCACTGAAACACAAGGAACACACACATGGCCTCCGTCAACAAAGTCATTCTTCTTGGCAACTGCGGGCGCGATCCCGAGATCCGATACATGCCCTCTGGCGGCGCGGTCGCCAATATTTCGATTGCCACGACCAGCAAGCGAAAAGACAAAACCTCCGGCGAGAGCATTGAAGACACCCAATGGCACCGTGTTCAGTTTTTTGACCGCTTGGCCGAGATCGTGGGCGAATATGTGAAAAAAGGCGCGCCGCTTTACGTCGAAGGGCGCTTGAAATACGGCAAATACACCGACAAAGATGGTATTGAGCGCAACACGGTAGACATCATCGCCACCGAAATGCAGCTTTTAGGCAGCCGCCAAGGCGCGGGTTCGCCAGACGAAGGCGGCGGTGGAAGCTATTCCCGCGCTCCTGCGCCCGCTTCGCGCCCTGCTGCTGCGCGGCCTGCGCCGGCGGCATCAGCGCCGAAAGCCAAGCAAGGCAGTGGCTTTGACGATATGGACGATGACATTCCCTTTTAACCGTGCACAGCTCAATTTTTAAGGCTTTTGATCACACTGCCGGCACAGAATCTGCGCAGTATGCTATTAAATTCATAGTGAACGGCTTTTAGGTGACCCCGCGTTGGCTGATCTTGTACGGAGCCCTCAAACAGAAATGGGCCGCATCGCTGATTTGCGTTGGCGTTTTGACAAGTACAACGCGAACGAGCGGGTGCTATGTGGCTTAGTCGCTTTGTTCTTTATCTGGATCTGATTCGCTGGAATCGCCCGGCGGGTTGGCTTTTGCTGCTTTGGCCTACGCTGTCGGCGCTGTGGCTCGCCGCTGACGGCTTCCCCGGCTGGCACCTCATCATTGTTTTTACCCTTGGCACGATCCTCATGCGCAGCGCAGGCTGCTGTGTGAACGACGTGGCAGATGCGGATTTTGACCGCCATGTGCAGCGCACTGCGCACAGGCCGGTGACCAGTGGCAAAGTGAGCAAAAAAGAAGCCTTGCTGTTGGGCGCTTTTCTCGCCTTGCTGGCTTTCAGCCTCGTGCTCACGACGAATTTGCTTACTGTGCTCTATTCGTTTGCTGCGCTGGCCATTGCCATCGCTTACCCCTTTGCCAAACGCTTCGTCGCGATGCCGCAAGCCGTGCTCGGCGTGGCATTCAGCTTCGGCATTCCGATGGCCTTCGCCGCCGTACAAGGCGGCGAATCGTTGCTCTTTGCCGTACAAGGCGGCGAATCGTTGCTCTTTGCCGTACAAGGCGGCGAATCGTTGCTCTTTGCTGCGCAACCCGGCAATGCGTTGTTTACGTTGCAAGGGAGCGTGCCGCTTTCAGCTTGGATTCTTCTGTTGGGAAATCTCTTTTGGGTTTTGGCCTACGACACCGAATATGCGATGGTCGATAGAGATGATGATTTGAAAATTGGCATCCAAACATCCGCCATCACGCTGGGCCGCTTTGATGTGGCTGCCATCCTGTTTTTTTACTTCATTTACATGCTTATTTGGCTTATTGCCGGCATGGAATCAGCGCCGAATGCTATTAAATTAATAGTACTGCTTGCCGGTGGTGCACAAATTGTTTGGCATTGGCAGCTGATTCGCGGTCGAAAGGCAGATGCCTGTTTTCGCGCCTTCAAGCAAAACCATTGGCTCGGCTTCACGTTTTTTGCAGGAATCGCGCTAACAGATCTTTTGAAGTGAAGTAAGGGCGCACGCGCTGTGCTGCCAATGCTCCCCATGGGTCGTTAGTCGCCGTGCTTGTACCCAACCGCTCAGCGGCCGCGTTCAAACGTAGTAAGCGGTGCGCGTCATCGTTTTGGAAATGGCTTGCATTAGTCGCTTTGCTGGCTCAGGCAGATCAATAGCGCCAGCGCTTTGCGCTTCATGTGCATGCGCTATCTCTTCTGCTTTCATTTTCTCAAGCACTGCCCGCGAAGCGTGGTCTGCTGCAGGCAAGCCACCCTCAGAAGGTGAGGCCAAATGCGAATCCAAGTGCGCCTCCACCTGCCGCTCAGTCTCCACCATAAATCCTAAGCTCACCCGATCCCCGAATCGCGAAGCCAGCAAGCCCATGCCAAAAGCGCCTGCGTACCAAAGCGGATTGAGCAGTGAGGCCCGAGCTCCTAGCGCCTTCAATCGCTCAGCCGTCCAAGCCAAATGATCACCTTCCTCTTGGCCCGCCTTGATAAATTGTGCGCGGAGCGCTTCGTTTTTAGTCGCAAAAGCTTGCCCCGCGTAAAGCGCTTGCGCACACACCTCGCCTACATGGTTGACTCGCATCAGCGCACCAGCATGTGCACGCTCTGCCGCATCCATCGCATCGGGCTCGCCGCGCACATCAAACGTCTGTGCCGCTACTGGCCCAGCACGGCCGGCCACCGGCTCAGCAAGCAATGTGCGCAGCGCTCTGTCCAGCGCCATGATTGCCATGTCAGGAAAATTCGAAGTCATGATCCCAATCCTCTCGTAAAAACGGATTCACCAACTCCACACCCAACACCGTATGTGGCTCAGCGCCGGCGTCTTCCGTGTACAAGCGCTTCACGCCTTTAGCCGCACATGCCGCAATGATCAGGCAGTCCCAAAATTGGCGGTTTGTCGCATCAGCTAGTTTTAAAGCAGACAGATAGCTTTCTGTGCTTACGGGCAATACACCGTGATGCTGCAACTGCAGGTTAACCCAAACATGAGCTTGTTGATGCGTCCATTGCCAGCCACGTCCTTGCACGCGACGATAAACCTCTCCAATCACCTGACCTGCTAGCGGCCAAGCATGGAACCGCGCTAATTTAAGCAAACGTGTCGCAGTTTTTTGCTTCGCTGAATCGTTTTCATCCAACGTGTAGAGCAGAATATTTGAGTCAAGACTGCACGAGCCCTCGGCATCAGAGCCGGGACTGATTTTGGCCGGGCTATTCATAGGCATCGTCTCGGATGTAAGGTCCGCCAAAATTGACTCTTGGAAATTGCGCGAGCTCAGCATCAAGCTTTCGACTGATCTCTAAATATCTTGCCTGAGCATCAGGCGTGCTTGCAGGTTGGATAACAGGTGCAGCCGGCATCAAGCGAGCCACTTGCTTGCCCCGCTTAGTCACCGTGAATTCCTCACCGCGTTCCACCAAGCTCAAGTAGTGAGAAAAATTTTGATTGGCTTGGCGTACCGTGATGGTTTGCATGATGCTCTCTAAAACGATCAAATTTCATTGTAGAACAATATGATCTACATCGTTTCAGCTCACGCCCAACCCGTAAAGTCGGTTGCCATCCAAAGAACGCTGGCGAGCCGTGTTGCAAACAGACAACGCAATCTTCGATAAAACCGCAAAAATCGGCTTGTTTCTTTGCCTCTGAGCCTTCATTCGTGTCCAATAGAGGCAACTTCCCGAAACGGAGGTTGGCCCGGGACTCTGGTGGCTCTGTATAGAGTCACTCACCGGAGCCCTATGTTTAACCTTGGAGATTTTGAAATGAAAAAGACTCTCGTAGCATTGGCAGTCATTGCCTCCGCATCTGCCGCAATGGCTCAGTCCAGCGTCACAATTTATGGCCGCGTTGATGCAGCCCTCACCAAGCCAGGCGGCGCACCATTGCGTATTGATGCTGGCAACGGTACAAGCCGTATCGGCTTCCGTGGCGTTGAAGATCTCGGTGGCGGCATGCGCGCTACGTTTGATTTGCAGCACCGTTTCCAAGTTGAAACTGGTAGCCTCGATGGTTCCGCAGCTGGTCGTCCATTCTGGCAAGGTAACAGCTTTGTTGGCCTCGGTGGCAATTGGGGTGATGTGCATATCGGCCGTCGTTTAACCGCTTATCGCAATCTCGACAACATTGGCGATCCATTCGGCGTTGAGCGAGTTGGTTCCATCGCTGCAAGTACAGTCGTTTCCGACACACGCGGCTCTAACGGCACAAACGGCGCTGGTTTGGCTCGTACCGATCAGGTTTACTATGAGTCGCCTAATATGAGTGGCTTCAAAGCTGCAGTATCTTTGGGTCTGAAGACTGGTGACGTTAATCCAACTACCACTGGTCTTGCTAACTTGTTCTCCACAGCTCTGTGGTACAGCAATGGCCCGATTTTGGCTGGTTTCGGCTACGAAAGCACGCGCAACAAAGACAAAGGTTACACTTTGGGCGGTCAGTATGATTTCGGTGTTGCTCGTGCATTTGTTGGTTACGTGAAGAACGACCCAGCTGGCGTAAACAACAACACCAATACTATTCAAATTGGTGCAACGATTCCATTCGGCGCAGCAACGATCAAGGCCGGTTATGCAAATATCCGTCCTGAACTCGGCGCTAAATCAAGCAAGCTCGGCCTCGGCATGGACTATGCATTGTCCAAGCGCACAAAGCTGTTCACCAACTTGGGCAAAGTCAAGGGCACGTCAACTGCACTGGATTTGGGCGTTCAGCACAATTTCTAATCTGTATTTAGTTACTTAGTTAGAGCAAAAGCCACCTAGAAATAGGTGGCTTTTTTTTGGAGTCCTTATGCGTTCTAATGTTCATTATTTAAGTGTTTTTTTAGTTGGAATAGCGTTGTTTTCACCCGCACAAGCGTTTAACTTGCAGGATGCCATTGAACGAGTTTTCGGTAAAGTTGATCAAAGATTAGCCACAATAAAGGCGATACCCTTTGGCGCAGAAGTCAAATTTGAAATAAAAGAGCCCTATGGTGCGATGGAATTTTTACTAAATGCAGCAGGGGTTGAGGAAGCAGGCAGCAATGCAGCTGAGCCCA
>JAYUSD010000071.1:0-4399 GCA_043755865.1 Variovorax sp.
GAGATTGCGCAAGAGTTCCTCGCCTTCGTGCAAGGTGCAGAAATCATCATCCACAACGCGCCATTTGACGTCGGCTTTCTCGACTCTGAATTGCAACGCGCGGGCCTGCCCAAATTCAGCACCCACGTGAGCAAAATCACCGACTCGCTTGCCATGGCTAAAGAGCTGTATCCCGGCAAGCGCAACGGCTTGGATGCGCTGTGCGAGCGCATGGGCGTAGACAATTCCAACCGCACTTTGCACGGCGCGCTGCTCGATGCGCAGCTGCTGTCGGAGGTATACATCAATCTCACGCGCGGCCAGGGTGCGCTGCTGATTGATTCGCACAGCGCGAACACTGCTAGCGGCGCAGGTGCTGTTCTTAGCGATTTCTCCAATCTAGAGCTCATTGTCTTGTACCCCAGCGAAGCCGAGCTCACCGCGCATGAGGACGTGCTCAAGCAAATCGACAAAAGCAGCAGTGGTAAGACGGTTTGGCGCGCGGTCGCGAAGGTCTAGGCTTACTCAGACACTCTCTTCTCCATATTCATCAAGGTATTGGCCCATGACATCCGCAAGATTGACAACACGAGGTCGAGTTACTTTGCCACCTGTGGTACGGGATGCAATGAAGGTGAAATCTGGTGATCAGGTCGAATTTATAGAAGTATTTCCCAATCATTTTGTTTTGTGCAAAGCGCAAAGCAGCAAAACAAAAACCAGATTTTCTTCAAGCCATGCAATCTCTCCTCGGTAAACATATCGTTCTCGGCCTCACGGGCGGCGTCGCTTGCTACAAGGCGGCTGAGCTTTGCCGGGCATTGATCAAAGAGGGCGCGACGGTGCAGGTGGTGATGACGGCGGCTGCTGAGCAGTTCATCACGCCTGTAACGATGCAGGCGCTCTCGACTCGCACGGTGTACACCAGCCAATGGGATGCACGTGAAGAAAATAATATGCCGCACATCAATCTCTCGCGGGAGGCGGATTGCATTTTGATAGCGCCGGCGAGCGCGGATTTTATGGCGAAGCTGCTTCATGGTCGGGCGGATGATTTGCTTTCGTTGATGTGCCTTGCACGTCCTCGCGGAGCATCTCGCGAGGATGTTAGTCATCCTTCAAGAGAAGATTCTGTGCAAGGCGGCGCAAAGGCTGTGCCTTTGCTCATTGCACCCGCAATGAACCGCGAGATGTGGAGCCACCCGGCCACTCAGCGCAACATACAGCAATTGGCGAGCGATGGCGCGCATCTTCTCGGCGTCGGCTCGGGCTTTCAGGCTTGTGGCGAGACGGGCGATGGGCGCATGCTGGAGAGCGCTGAATTGCTGGAAGAAGTGATTGCGTTTTTCCAGCCGAAGCTGCTTGCGGGCAAACATGTGGTCGTCACAGCGGGGCCGACCTATGAAGCGATTGATCCGGTGCGTGGGATCACGAATTTATCGAGCGGCAAGATGGGCTTTGCAATCGCGCGCGCAGCACGTGAGGCAGGCGCACAGGTCACGTTGATTGCAGGGCCGGTGCATTTGCCTACGCCGCGTGGCGTTAAGCGCGTGGATGTGAAATCAGCACAAAATATGCTGGTAGCCGGCATGGAATATGCGCAGAGTGCTCATATATTTATAGCATGTGCTGCGGTGGCAGATTGGCGGCCTGCGAATGCGGCGGAGCAGAAAATTAAGAAAGACGGCTCGGGGAAAACGCCTGAGTTGGCTTTTGTGGAGAACCCAGATATTTTGGCAACGATTGCGAAGAGCGAGCGTGCAACGAACGGCGAGCTGTATTGCGTGGGCTTTGCGGCGGAGAGCGAAGACTTAGAAGCCAATGCAATAGCCAAGCGCATCCGCAAAAGCGTGCCGCTGCTGGTGGGCAACATCGGGCCGAGTACGTTTGGGCAGGATGACAATGCTTTTTTACTTGTTGATGCACAGGGTGTGAAGTCGATTGAACGAGCACCTAAGCTGCAATTGGCTCGGATGCTGGTTTCTGAGATTGCTGCTCGATTAAAGTAAAAATTCAAAAACTAACTTCCGGACGCGAAATGCGCGAAAGTTACGCGAAAGACGCGAAAAAGAAAAAACAAAAGGTTGAAAATATGATTTGCTATCTATTTCAGTAAATCAGGAAACCAGTTTATGGTTCTGTTGTATTGAATTTTTTGCGTCTTTCGCGTAACTCTCGCGCGCCTTTCGCGTCCGGTATTAAATTTATTAAGAAAACCCATGAAAGTCGATATCAAAATCTTGGACGAGCGTCTAAAAAACAATCTCCCCGCTTACGCGACTGAAGGCAGCGCGGGGCTAGACCTAAGAGCTTGCCTCAATGAACCGCTCACACTGCAACCGAATGCTTGGCAGCTCATCCCCGTGGGTATTGCGCTGTGGCTCAAAGACCCCGGCTATGCGGCGCTCATCTTGCCGCGCTCGGGGATGGGGCACAAGCATGGCATCGTGCTGGGCAATTTGGTAGGGCTGATTGACAGCGATTACCAAGGGCAGCTCATGGTCAGCTGCTGGAATCGCTCGCCGACTGCGTTCACGATTGAGCCGCTAGAGCGCATTGCGCAGCTCATGATCGTGCCTGTAGCGCAGGCGCAATTTAATGTGGTGCAAGAGTTTCCGCCGACGGAGCGGGGCGAGGGCGGTTATGGATCTACGGGAAAAAAGTGAGCCTGTTCGGGCCTTGAAAGAAATGATCTTCACGAGCATGAGTAAAAAGTAATGGCACGCGGTAAAAACAAAAAAGAAAAAGTCAAAGGCCCACAGCCTGATCCTAAAACTTATCTGATCGACTCGCTTGATATTGAAGCGCAGGGCGTGGCGAGGAGCGATGATGGCAAGGTGGTGTTCATTGATGGTGCTCTTCCGGGTGAGCGCGTCAGTGCAGTAACCAAGCGCAGCAAGGCCAATTGGGAAGGAGCGGATCTCGTTGCGATTCATAAGACCAGCAGCCTACGCGTCAAACCCGCTTGCCCGCATTTTGGTTTGCACGTGGGCGCATGCGGCGGCTGCAAGATGCAGCATTTGGAGCCGAGTGCGCAGGTGGCGATCAAGCAGCGCGCGCTGGAAGATCAGCTTTGGCACTTAAGCAAAGTCAAGCCCGAGCTAATTCTGCGGCCAATTCAAGGGCCCGATTGGGGCTATCGCTATCGGGCGCGGCTCTCGGTGCGCTATGTGCAAAAGAAGGAAGACGTGCTGATCGGTTTTCATGAGCGCGCGAGCCGCTATTTGGCGGACATGAAAACCTGCATCGTGCTGCCGCCGCACGTGAGCAATATGCTGCTGCCGCTGCGCGCGCTCATCAAAGGCATGGATGCACGCGAGACGCTGCCGCAGATTGAGCTGGCTTGCGGCGATGAAGTTACAGCGCTGGTGCTGCGGCATTTGGAGCCGCTCTCGGAGGGCGATGTCAAGAAGCTGCGCGAATTTTCTACTCTGCACGGCGTGCAATGGTGGCTGCAATCCAAAGGGCCAGATACGGTGAAGTTACTGGACGAGCCTTCGACCCTTCGACAAGCTCAGGACAGGCCAAGCTCAGGCCGAACGGATATTCTGTCTTACGGCTTGCCCGAATTCGGTATCACCATGCCTTTCAAGCCCACCGATTTCACGCAAGTCAATCCGCATATCAATCGCGTGTTGGTGGCTCGTGCTCTGCGCTTGCTTGATGTCCAAAAAACGGATCGCGTGATCGATTGGTTTTGCGGGCTTGGCAATTTCACTTTGCCGCTTGCGACTCTGGCGCGTGAGGTGTTGGGCGTTGAAGGCAGCGATACGCTGGTGGCGCGAGCGAAAGCCAATGCAGAGCAGAATTTTAAGGAAAAACAGCAGTTAGCCGGCATCAACACTGCGCAAGGCGCTATTGATTTCGTAGCGCGTAACTTATTTGACATGACAGGTCAAATGCTTGTGGACGACGGCTACGCAGATCGCTGGCTGATCGATCCACCGCGCGAAGGCGCATTTGCGCTCGTGAAAGCACTTGCGCAGATTCACCAGCAGCGCTTAGGCAATCTGCCCGAAATCGTTGAAGGCGAAGCGCCAGTGCAGGCCGTCAATATCGGATCAGTCGGTCATGAATGGCATCCTCCGCAGCGCATCGTCTATGTCAGCTGCAATCCATCAACGTTAGCCCGAGACGCCGGCATACTCGTCCATCAAGCCGGTTATCGCTGCACATCAGCCGGCGTGATCAACATGTTCCCGCATACCGCGCATGTGGAGAGCATGGCGGTGTTTGAGCTACAGGGTTCTTAGGTTTTCGCCTTGCTCGCCAAAAGGCAGCGAGTTTGTGGCATTCGGATCGACTGATTTGTGGTATCCCACCCAATACCGTTCATTTAAGCACCATTCGCCCTGAGGTATCGAAGGGCTTGCTGGGGCTTCGATGCCGCATCCCGAGCCATTATGGCGTTAACCGAACA
>JAYUSD010000072.1:0-50386 GCA_043755865.1 Variovorax sp.
AGCAGTCGCCAGTTTTGCCAACAGGGATATCAAAATCCATGCGGTCATACACTTCATACGGGCGCTTTTTGCGCAGATCCCATGCAATGCCTGAGCCGCGCAGCATCGCACCCGTGAAGCCAAGATTCTTGGCGCGCTCTGGCGTGACGATGCCGATACCCACCGTGCGCTGCTTCCAGATTCGGTTGTCGGTTAAGAGCGTGTGATATTCAGCCAAACATTGGTCAAAGCGCTGTGAGAAATCACCGATGAAATCTAGTAAGCTGCCTTGCCGGTTGTCGTTCATCTTGGCAAGCGCTCGTGCGTTTCGCACTTTGCTCGCTTTGTACTGAGGCATCGTGTCTGGCAAATCACGATACACGCCACCGGGCCGGAAATAGGCCGCATGCATGCGCGCGCCGCTCACGGCTTCGTACATGTCAAACAAATCTTCGCGCTCGCGGAAGGCATACAGCATGATCGCCATCGCGCCGCAATCGAGGCCGTGGCAACCGAGCCAAAGCAAGTGATTGAGCAAGCGCGTAATCTCAGAATACATCACGCGGATATATTGCGCACGCTCAGGCACTTCGATGCCCATCATTTTTTCAATCGTCAAGCAATACGCATGTTCATTGCACATCATCGAGACATAATCCAACCGATCCATGTAGGGCAGCGACTGAATGTAGGTGCGGGTTTCGCACAATTTTTCTGTGCCACGATGCAGGAGACCGATATGTGGATCAGCACGCTGGATGACTTCGCCATCAAGCTCGAGTACGAGGCGCAGCACGCCGTGGGCTGCTGGATGTTGCGGCCCGAAATTCAAGGTGTAGTTTTTGATTTCAGCCATAAAAATACTCCCCCCCGAAGCAGCCTGCAGCTGCCTCCCCCTCAAGGGGGCAACACCAGTGACCTGGCGAAGCCAGCTCCACGGTGTTCGCTTGCACAGACACGCGAACCAGTTGAGATTGAATACTCATGCTCTGCCTCCATAGCCATCTTCACGAATGATGCGGGGCACGACTTCGCGCAGCTCAACTGTCACAGGTTGATAAATCACGCGCTTTTTCTCCGCGTCGTAGCGCATCTCGACATGGCCATTCATCGGGAAATCTTTGCGGAAAGGATGTCCGATGAAACCGTAGTCCGTCAAGATGCGGCGCAGATCGTTGTGGCCTTCGAAAACGATGCCAAAGAGATCAAAAGCTTCGCGTTCATACCAGTTCGCTGATGCCCAGATGTCGTTGACCGAGGCCACCATTGGGACATCATCTTCGGCTGCGTAAACTTTGACGCGTAGGCGCTGATTGAGATTGACGGAGAGCAAATGCAGCACGATGCAATAGCGTGGGCCATCGTATGCGCCGTCTTTGTATTCAGAATAATCGACGCCGCAGAGGTCAAGCAATTGCTCAAACTCGCAACCGGGCGTGTCTCTCAGCGTGATGCAAGCGGCGTGGTAGTCAGCAGCTAACACAACGACAGTGACTTCACCGAGCTTCGATGTGATGCGCTTGATTTTGGAGCCGAGCGCGGCTTGCACAGCATCCAGCGTGGTTTGGGATTCAACAACAAATTCAGTCATGTGTCGCGCCCTCAAGCCCGCGCAATCGTCTGCGTGCGACGAATTTTCTGTTGCAATTGGATGATGCCGTACACGAGAGCTTCCGCGGTGGGCGGGCAGCCGGGCACATAGACATCCACCGGCACGATTCGGTCACAACCGCGCACCACGGAATAGCTGTAATGGTAGTAGCCGCCGCCATTGGCGCATGAGCCCATGCTCATCACCCAGCGCGGCTCGCTCATCTGGTCGTAGACCTTGCGCAGCGCAGGCGCCATTTTGTTGCACAGCGTGCCGGCGACGATCATCAGATCCGATTGACGCGGGCTGGGGCGGAAGACAACACCGAAGCGATCCAGATCGTAGCGCGCGCAGCCAGCGTGAATCATCTCCACAGCGCAGCAAGCCAAGCCAAATGTCATTGGCCAGAGCGAACCTGTCTTGGCCCAGTTGACCACGGTGTCGTAACTCGTCGTGACGAAACCCTCTTTGAAAACGCCTTCAATCATTGCAAGCACTCCATGTTGCAAAAGCCGTCTGTTGGACTGGCTCAAGCAGCGGGGAAATATATCCCGAAAATTTAAACTCTTAACCGATTTTCATTCCCAATCCAGTGCGCCTTTTTTCCACTCGTAGATAAAGCCTACGACGAGAATGGCTAAAAACACCATGACCGACCAGAAACCGACTGGGCCAATTTCTCGCAAAGCAGCAGCCCAAGGAAAAAGGAAGGCGATTTCTAAATCGAAAAGAATAAAGAGGATGGCCACAAGGTAGTAGCGCACATCAAACTTCATGCGTGCATCTTCGAAAGCTTCAAAGCCGCATTCGTACGGAGAATCTTTGGCCGCATCGGGCCTGCGAGGGCCGAGCACATAGCCGAGCAGCTGAGGTACAACACCGACACCAATACCGACCAAAATGAACAGCAAAATCGGCAGGTATTCTTGGAGATTCATGTCGGGTGCTCGGGATGCCCAAAAGGCAAATGTTTGCCAAATGTGTGTCTTCTCAGACAAAGCGGCTCAGACTTGAATCTGAGCCGCCTGTCTTTGATTTGGTGCCGACGGCGAGACTCGAACTCGCACAGCTTTCGCCACTACCACCTCAAGATAGCGTGTCTACCAATTCCACCACGACGGCTTAGTTTTTTACGGTCTGCCAGCATGAGGAGTAGCCGGTGACAGACAGCATTGAATTTTAGCTCGAAAACCACCCCAAATCAGGGTATGCCCGAGCTAAATTTGATCGCACCTTCAGTGAAAAGCTTGGGCTTTATTTGGAAGGTGCGGGGATGGGCTGTGCACCCGATGCTGCTGGGGCTGGAACGGCTGGTGCGGTTGGTACAGCAGCTGCGCCAGTAGGTGCAGTAGGAATGGCCTGAGCGCCAGAGGCTGGCGCTGCTGCTGGGGCAGCGGATGCCGCAGGGACAGCCGCTTTCTCAAGCACCGAGCCAGAGCCGATGGGGCGCACGCCGCTGGTGTAGGCTAAGCCAAGTGTGCATACGAAAAACACGGCAGCCAGAGCGCCCGTCATGCGCGAGAGAAAATTGGCACTTCCCGATGCGCCAAACAAGCTGCCGGAGCTACCGGAGCCGAAAGCTGCGCCCATATCAGCGCCCTTGCCGTGTTGCACGAGGATCAGGCCAATCATGACCAACGCGGAGATGATTTGTACGGCAAACAAAATAGAGGTTAAAACTTGCATGGTGAATTTCCAAAAGATATGAGTATTTTAATGCTATAAATTTAGTAGCTGCCCGCGTAGATTGCTCGCCGGCTACAGTGACGCTAAGGCAATGATTTGCAGAAAATCTCCGGCTTTCAGAGATGCGCCACCGATCAGGCCACCATCGATATCGGGCTGCGCCAAAAGTTCTTTTGCATTTGCTGCATTCATGCTGCCACCGTACAAAATACGCACGCGGTCTTTGGCGACGCTGCTTGCTGCATTAAGCTGCGCGCGCAACACAGCATGCACAGCTTGAGCTTCGCTTGGCGTGGCCGTTTTGCCTGTACCAATCGCCCACACTGGCTCATAAGCCACCACGATTTCGCTGATGCACTGGCCGTTGTCATGAATCACGGCAGCGAGTTGGCGCTTGACGACCGCTTCCGTCTGCCCAGCTTCGCGCTCTGCGAGCGTCTCGCCCACGCATACGATCGGCGTGATGCCAGCAGCCAGTGCAGCCTTAGTTTTCAGCGCCACGGTTTGGCTGGATTCGCCGTGATAAGCGCGGCGCTCGCTGTGGCCGACAATGACATACCGGACGCCGAATTCTTTGAGCATGCTGCCCGATACCTCGCCTGTGTATGCGCCGCTGGTTTGCGTGGAGATGTCTTGCACTCCTAAATCAATAGCACTCTGCGCAGTATTTACGCCGGCTGTATCGGTATTTTTCTTTGAAATCGTACCGCGAAGCAGGCTGGAGAGCTGCGCGAGATAGGTCGTAGGTGCGCAAATGGCTACATCGCATGAAAGCGCACTGCCCGAGTGCTTCAAGCCATTAAGCATCTCGTTGATGAGCAGCTCATTAGCAGCCAACGAGCCATTCATTTTCCAATTGCCAGCAATGAGTTTTTTCATGATCGTTGCTTTTTAAAGTTGCGTCCAATCCAGCACGATCTTGCCGATGTGTTGGTTGCTTTCCATGAGCGTGTGCGCCTGCGCGGCCTGCGCGGGCGAAAAGCTCTTGAAGATGACGGGTTTAATCTTTCCGGCTTCAATCAGAGGCCAGACTTTTTCTTTGAGATTCGATGCAATCGCAGCTTTAAATTCCACAGAGCGCGGACGCAGCGTAGAGCCAGTAATCTGCAAACGACGACGCAGCACGAGGCCAGCATTGATTTCTGCCTTCACGCCGCCTTGCACCGCGATAATTACCAGCCTGCCCTCTTCGGCCAAGCATTCGACTTCTTTAGCCACATAGCTGCCCGCGACCATATCGAGAATGACATTCACGCCGCCTGACGGCGTATTGTTGAGTGCGCCGCCTGACGGCGTATTGTTGAGTGCGCCACTGGTTTGCACGTTGCTCAAAACGCCCCCCGCAACAGCGCCTACACCCGTCAGCCTCTTAATTTCTTCTGCGAAATCTTGCGTTTTGTAATTGATCGCGTGAGCTGCACCGAGCTTCACGCAAGCCGTGCATTTCTCATCGCTGCCTGCCGTGGCGTATACCGTCGCACCCATCGCCTTCGCCATTTGAATCGCCGTCACGCCAATGCCGCTCGTGCCGCCTTGGATCAAGATGCTCTCGCCGCTTTGCAGCTTCGCGCGGTCAAACACATTCGTCCAGACTGTGAAAAACGTCTCGGGCAAGCTCGCCGCCTCGATCATCGACAAGCCTTTGGGAATCGGTAAAACTGAGCCCGCAGGCGCTGCGCAAAGCTGCGCGTATCCGCCGCCTGCCACTAAGGCGCAGACCTCATCACCGATCTTAAATCCCGCTAGCGCCATCGCTGCAGCATCGCCACTCACGATCTCACCGGCCACCTCTAAGCCCGGAATATCGCTCGCGCCAGCAGGCGGCGCGTAGCTGCCCTTGCGCTGCAAAACATCAGGGCGATTGATGCCAGAAGCCGAGACGCGAATTAACACTTCGCCCACGCCTGCAACCGCGTCTGGCCGCTCGGCCAAACGCAATACATCAGGCGCACCAAAAGCGCTGATTTCAACAACTTTCATGGTATTTTTATGCCGTTTTAGCAGTTAGCCGGCGTATTTACTGCGTGCAGCGCTATTAAATAAATAGCGTTGCACGCATACACTCAAACCAGCAGAAATTTACTGCTGTTGCTGTTGCTGCTGATCGTCGCGTGGTGCGCGATCATCACGCGGAGCGCGGTCACCACGGTCTTCGCGCGGTGGACGATCGCCACGCGGAGCGCGGTCGTCTCCACGAGGAGCACGGTCATCGCCACGTGGACCGCGATCATTGCGATCACCGCCACGGTAGCCGCCTCGATCACCACCACGGTCTGAGCGCTCACGGAATTCACGTGGCGCTGGCTCGACATAACCTTCTGGCTTGTCCAGCAAAGCCTTCATCGAGAGCTTCACGCGGCCTTTGTCGTCCGTCTCGAGCGCTTTGACGCGCACGATCTGGCCTTCTTGCAAATAGTCTTCGACTTTTTCCACGCGTTCAAACGCGATCTGGCTGATGTGCAGCAGGCCGTCTTTGCCGGGCAGGAGGTTGATCAACGCGCCGAATTCCAAAATCTTCGTCACAGGGCCTTCGTAGATCTTGCCCACTTCCACTTCAGCCGTGATCTCGGTGATGCGCTGCTTAGCGATTTCTGCTTTGGCAGCTTCTGTCGAGGCAATCGTGATCGTGCCGTCTTCGCTGATATCGATCGTGCAGCCAGTCTCTTCGGTAAGTGCGCGAATCGTGGCGCCGCCTTTGCCGATCACATCACGAATCTTCTCTGGATTGATCTTCATCGTGTACAGACGCGGCGCGAAATCGCTCACTTCTGTGTTGGCCACAGCCATGGCTTCTTGCATCTTGCCCAAAATGTGCATACGCGCTTCTTTCGCTTGCGCGAGCGCCACTTGCATGATCTCTTTGGTGATGCCCTGGATTTTGATGTCCATCTGCAAAGCAGTCACGCCATTCGTCGTGCCGGCCACTTTGAAATCCATATCGCCGAGGTGATCTTCGTCGCCCAAAATGTCTGTCAACACGGCGAAGCGATTGCCATCTTTGATCAAGCCCATCGCGATGCCCGCCACGTGCGCTTTCATCGGCACGCCAGCGTCCATCAGACTCAAGCAGCCGCCGCACACAGATGCCATTGACGATGAGCCATTGGATTCGGTGATCTCGGACACAACGCGCATCGTGTACGGAAAATCTTCTTTGCTCGGCAGTGCTGCGATCAACGCACGCTTGGCCAAACGGCCGTGACCCACTTCGCGGCGCTTTGTAGAGCCCATGCGGCCAACTTCGCCAGTGGCAAACGGAGGCATGTTGTAGTGGAACATGAAGCGATCTTCAAAGCCGCCTGCGAGCGCGTCAATGCGCTGCGCATCGCGCTCGGTGCCGAGCGTGGTGACGACGAGTGCTTGCGTCTCGCCGCGTGTGAAGAGCGCTGAGCCGTGTGTGCGTGGGAGCACGCCGTTGCGGATTTCAATCGGGCGCACAGTGCGCGTATCGCGGCCATCGATGCGGGGCTCGCCAGCCAAGATCTGGCTGCGAACGATGCGCGCTTCGATGTCAAACAACATGTTGTCAACTTTTACGCCATCAAACTCCACGCCCTGCTCTTTCAAGCCAGCCTTGGCCGCTGCGTAAACTTCGCGGCAAGCATGCGTGCGGGTTTGCTTGTTGCGGATAGCGTAAGCCGCTTTGAGCTTTTCTTCAGCGAGCGCACCGACTTTAGCGGTGAGCGATTCGTCTTTCACTTCTGGCTTCCATGTGCCTTCGTTAGCCCACAGCGGCTTGCCAGCTTCCTTGACCAATTCATGAATCGCGTTGATCGCAATGCGGCTCTGCTCATGGCCAAACACGATGCCGCCGAGCATGATTTCTTCGGACAATTGATCGGCTTCTGATTCGACCATCAACACTGCGGCTTCAGTACCTGCCACGACCAAATCCATCTTGCTGGTTTTCACCATCGTCATGGATGGATTGAGCACGTATTCGCCATTGATGTAGCCCACGCGAGCCGCGCCCATCGGGCCTGCAAACGGGATGCCAGAGATCGCCAAAGCGGCGCTGGATGCAATCAGGGCTGCAATGTCAGCGTCAACGTCTGGGTTGAGCGACAAAGTGTGGATCACCAAATGCACATCGTTGTAAAAGCCTTCTGGAAACAGAGGGCGAATCGGGCGATCGATCAGGCGGCTCGTGAGCGTCTCGTGCTCAGAAGGCTTGGCTTCTCGCTTAAAAAAGCTGCCGGGGATCTTGCCTGCGGCATAGGTTTTCTCAATGTAATCCACCGTGAGAGGGAAGAAATCTTGGCCTTGCTTGGCCGTTTTGGCGGCGACCACGGTGGCTAACACCACAGTGCCTTCCATTTCCAAGAGCACTGCGCCCGTGGATTGGCGAGCAACTTCGCCCGTTTCCATCTTGACCGTGTGGCGGCCCCACTGGAAGGTTTTGGTGACTTTATTAAACATCGTCATGGTTCGTCTCTTTTCTTTCAATACTATGATTTTGGTAGCACTCCGCGCAGTATATACGCCGGCTAACTGCCCAAATCACTTAAAAAGTGCATGCCCTGCACTGACGGGAGAGATTTTCGAAGTCATGTAAACGTGATGCCATTCCAGAGGTATTCAAAGTTTTAAAAACCTTTGGAATGACACAGCTCTCGCTCACTTTTCTTCAAATTCTCCAAAAACTCCACTTTAAAAAACGGCAGGCTTTTTAAATCAAAGCCTTTTTCAAAGTAAAAAACGCCTGAGGCCGCTGTTGCAGTCTCAGGCGTTTGTCATATGTGGCAATTACTTGCGCAGGCCTAACTTCGCGATCAACGCCGTGTAACGGCTAGGATCTTTGCGCTTCAAATAGGTGAGCATGCTCTTGCGCTGGGAAACCATGCGCAGCAAGCCACGGCGACCATGATGGTCTTTTGCGTGCTCTTTGAAGTGTGGGGAAAGGTCGTTGATACGAGCTGTCAGCAGCGCGACTTGCACTTCTGGTGAGCCGGTGTCGGCTGGGCCGCGTGCATTGGCTTTGACAATGTCTGCCTTGATGATGGTCATGATGTTTCCTTGTAAGGATGATGGACTTGCGATCAAAGGCGACCATCGCCTCTGTCGTGTGATTCGCTGATCTGGCGTGAGCCATACGCAACAAAGTCCTAGATTATAAGCTTTATTTCAGATTTCGCCGCATTTGCAGTTGGCAAGCGGATCGAGCCGCAAATCAAGTGACAAACTGTTTGTGCAACAGCCTGTTCGCCCTTCCCTGTGGTGCCGTAACCTGCTCTTACCGAGCAATCTAGTTGCTTGCAAACTGACATCGTCGTGTCATCTGCACAGCGCCAATGAGTCCTAGGATGCACTCAGTGCGCGATTGCAAGCTCTCATTGCAGCATTTGCTTCCACAGAGATTGACTGCGCGGCACCCTCTCAAATTCACTCACCTGAATTTCAATTTTTGACGCATTTCAAGGAGTTGCTATGAAAATCAAATCTCTTGCCCCCAGCTTTCGAGAACGACTCGCAAGCTGGCGAATCGCAGGCAGCCTAGCTGTTGCCACATTGTTTTTAGCCGCTTGCGGCGGCGGTGGCGGCACAGCCGATTCGCCCACAACAGGCACATCACCCGGCCCAACACCTGTCGTAGCCAGCGCACAGGTGCGCACCGTCAATGCGCTGGATGATGCTGCCGTGGCCAAACTATCTGCAGGCAGCGAGATGGCCAATTCAGCCGATGTGGACAGCCCCGTCTCAGAATTCGCAAAAGTGGCCGACAACGCTCCCATGAGCATCGCTGTTGTGGCTGAAGGCTCAAGCTCGGCTACCAGCGCGGGCGCGCAGGCGGGAAGCAGCAGCGCAGTCAGCATCCCCATGACAGCGGGCAAAGGCGACAAAGTCACGGTGTTCGCCATGGGCGATTCCAGCGCAGTGCGCACCATGCATTTCAAACAAGGCATCACCAACGTCGCCGCCGATCAAACGGGCGTGCGCGTGTTGCATGCTGCATCGCGCGTGCCAACAGTGGACATCTATGTCTCCGCCCCCGGCGCAGCATTGCCCGCCACGCCCACGATTGCTGCTCTAGCATTCGCCAACTTCGCCCCGCCGCCCGATAAAGATTCCCTCAAAGTACCCAAGGGCAACTACCAAATCCGCCTGACGGCTGCAGGCAGCAAAGATGTGGTGTTTGACTCAGGCAGCGTCACGTTTCCCGGCGGGCAAGAGCTCTTGATCGCCGCCCTGCCCAGCTTTGGCGCAGGCTCGGCCGTCAATCTGCTGCTGCTGCCCAGCGACAGCAAGCCCACCTTGATCCGCGAGCCACGCAGCGCCTTGCGAGCCATCCATCTCTCGCCCGATGCGCCAGCCGTGGATGTGTTCCTCGGCGATAAGCGCGTCGTGCGCAAACTCAACTTCCGCCAAGATTCAGCGTTTGTTGAAAGCCTGAGCAGCACGCGCACCATCAAAGTCACACCTGCCGACAGCACGACCACCGTCGTCGCTGCGGATGTGAATTTGCCAGCCAACAAAGCCGTGTCTGTGATCGCTTTGAACAAACTCGCCAGCATTGAAGCCGCTGTCATCGTGGATGATGGCATTGCGCCGACAATGGGCAACAGCAAGCTGCGCATTTTGCATGCCAGCGCTGGTGTGCCAGCGGTTGACGTGTACCTCACCGCGCCAACAGCCGCCTTGCCCGCCGAGCCCGCCATCAAAGGCATCACGTTTAAAAACTCCGTCCCGGCCTCCGGCTCTGCTCCGCTTTCGATCCCCGCTGGCGACTATCGTGTCCGCATTACGCTCGCTGGCAAGACCGATGTGGTGTATGACTCAGGCGCTTTCAAAATCAAAGCGCGTGAAGATTTGGTGGTAGCAGCGATTCCACCAAAAGCGGACTCTCCAGCGCAAGCTAGCCCAGTCGATTTGCTAGTCGTCCGCACACGCGGCGCAAACAGCCTGCTAGTGAGCACGACTAGCTCTGGCACGCCCACCATGCCCGGTGTAACGCCTACGATGCCTCCCGTCACCCCCTCCGTGACACTGACCAGCTCGCTACGCGCCCTCCATGCATCGCCCCAAGCGCCAGCGGTTGACGTCTTGGTAGACGGCGCAAAAGCAGTCAGCGCTTTGACCTACAGCAACTTGTCAGACCGCGCTGCCGTGCCAGAAGGCGCACGCGCCGTCAAGATCAATGTGGCTGGCACGGACACGACAGTTCTGAGCGCCACCATCACGGTAGCCAAAGACTCCGCGTACACAGCAGTGGCCTACGACACGCCCGCAAGTCTAAAAGCGCTGGTTCTAAAAGATGAAACCAAAGCCAATCCCGCAGTCGGCGCGCGCGGCTATATCCGCGTTGTCAACCTGGTCAGCGACGTTGCAGGCACTCTGACTTTTGCGGGTTCATCCACCGCAGGCAGCGTCGGCGCATTCGGCACAGCAACGCCCTACGGAGAGAACAGCATAGGCACCCAGTTCGTCACCCTGAGCTACAACGCACCCGGCATCCAAAGCAACACAGCTGTCGGTTTCACCGTAGAGCAAGGCAACTTTTACACGGTCTATGCCATCGGCAGCGCGAGCGGCACAGGCCTCAGCGCAAACAGCAAACCGATTCGCTTGATCTTGAGCCGAGACAGCAAAGCGCCTTGATCTCTTCTCTTCGTTTTAAGTGACAAACCCCGCAGCAATGCGGGGTTTTTTATTGTCGGCGAGGCTTCTCGCCTCAATTTTCAAGATCAAAAGAAAACCACGCGTTTTCCTATGCAAAGCCGTCTTATTGACAGTGCACAATGGTTGATATACATTAACCTTCATTGATTCAAATACCTTCAACTAGGAGCAAGCTATGAGTTCAATGGTTTTAACCCAAGTTTATCTCGAGCCCCTGCAAAAGAAAGCGCTATCTGGCCATGCTAAAAAATGTGGCCGCTCAGTCTCAGAGATCATGCGCGACGCTGTAGATGCGGCGATTGCTGGCGTCACCACGGACGATCTCAAGACGCTCGATCAAGGCACGCAAAGAGCGCAAACCGATATCCAATTCATGCTCAGCGAGCTCAAAGCCAACAGCAGCGAGCACACCAGCTTCATGCGCGAAATCGCCAAAATGCAAAAAGCCGCTGCTAAGGAGAATGCATGAGCGTCCTCACCGATGTGATGGATCGCCTGACAGACATCTCATCGCTGCGCACCCAAGTCACCGAGCTAATCCAGCAGCAACGAGAAATGCGCAGCATCATGCTCACGCAGCAACGGGAATTAGCTGAGGTGCGCGGGCAGCTCAAAGCACTGATTCAGATGCAGAGTGCAGCGGCTCGAAAGTAAATCGTTCCAACTCAACTCCCAATATACGAGGCGAATATGCTGCTACGCGCAGCGTTGTCAAACAGCTTTTGGAGGCGTAAAGATTGCGCTCGTTAAATCGGCAGCCGACTGAGTGATGCGCCCGGATTTGAATTTAGCCTTAACAGTGACGTCTGCACAATGCTGGCCTTTCACGCTGTAGACATGAAGAAAATTTACGAATTTTGCGTCTACAGAAACGATGCTGGTGTGAACGTGTATGCGACTAAAAAGCGTGATTGGTTTCATGAATTGAACTTGCTGCTCAACATTAACCATTGCGCAGTGAACCCGTCGCATCCGCTGCAGCAAGCCGCTGCGAACACCAAAATCAAGCTGCGCGGCTTCTGCCAGTTGCAGGTATTTATCGCTCTTCAAGATACGAAGCCCCACATCGAAGGGAGTTACCCAGAAAGTGCAAAAGCAACCGTTTTGCAATGTCTCTGAATCGCGTTTTAGTAATGCAACTAGCAAAGTTAACAAACTACGCCAAAAACCGGACATCGCGCCCACTCCCAATCAACCGTCAAGCTGAACAAAAATTTAGACCTCTGAACAACACGACTTGCTGAGTTAAGCCAGTCACACCTTCCAAGTGATCGGCCTATTTCGCACGCAGCCAGTCCCGCGCCACTTCGTAAACATCTGGCATCCAGTTCTCAACGTTACTGAACGTGAGAATCATACGGGCGTTGCTAGGATCAGTGCTCCAACCAATGCGTTGACCACCCCAGCCGCTGGCCCAGACGGTGTTGGGGGCTATGCTGTTATCTGTCCAAGTCAAAAATCCATAACCCGCAAACAGCTTACCAAACTTGCGATCAGCGGGGCCATTTCCGTTCTTAATCTGCGTTTTGAACGAGTCACGCACAAAGTCACCGAAGCAGCCCGCCTCAGTCGAGCTGCGTTTAACCCATAGGCCAAACCGAATCCAGTCCTCCATCCGCAAACGCACTCCAGCTGCAGCCTCACCGTTTTGCTGGCGGTCCTGCACATACCAACCTGTCTTGGCAGTTCCCATGGGATTGAACACAGTTTGCTGCAACCACTGACTCCATGGCACCCCCGTGACTTTCGCCGTCATGATCGCAAGCACGATAGGATCTGTGCTCTTATAACTGGTCACCTCCCCGGGCTTGAAATCGGTGAACACGCCGCGTTGCGCCTTGCTCACCTTCTCATCAGTCAGCACTTCCAGCAAATTCAGAGTCCCTTGCGCCCAGGCTTTTGAATGCTCAGGTGTATAAATTGTGCTGTCCGCATTGACTTCTGCCGCACCAGACGCCATACGCAATAAATCTCGTACCGTGGCGTTGCCCAAGGCTTTGCCAACTAGTTGCTGCACAACTTCGCTAGCCTTGGTGTCGTACCTGAGCTTTCCTGCACAGATTGCTTGGCCCACGCCCATCGCTGTCACTGTTTTGCCCATAGAAAAGCCAAATATGATTGCGTCATCATTCGCCGGCGCGTTGAATTGTTGATGCACCACCGTATTGCCATCAACCAGCGCGAAAGCGCGGGCTGGCCGGCTGTTCATCAATGACTGAACACGCTCAACTACTGGCTTTTCCGCACCGCTAGGTTCACGCTGCAGCAACTCAATTGGTGTAGGGCTTGGCGTGGTTCGATACCACCACGGTTGGCCATCGCGAACAAACAGCCACGCGTCGGGCGCTGACGCTGCGCCGCCGACAATCGGGCTTTGAGCAAAAACGCTGGTAGCCAGCCACGTGATAGCTAGAGCAATCGACAATATCTTCATACTGCCTACTCCCACTCAATCGTCGCAGGTGGTTTGGAGCTCACGTCATAGGTGACTCGGTTGATGCCGCGCACTTCGTTGATGATTCTTCCACTCACTTTTTTGAGCAAGGCGTAGGGCAGCTCGGCCCAGTCTGCGGTCATGAAATCGCTGGTGACAACGGCGCGCAGGGCGACGACGTAATCGTAGGTGCGGCCATCGCCCATAACGCCTACGGATTTGACGGGGAGGAAGACGGTGAAGGCTTGGCTGGTGGCGTCGTACCAAGTTTTCTGCTTGCTTTGCCCTTCGACAAGCTCAGGGCGAACGGGGGTGGATTCATCGTGAGTGGGAACATAAGGAAAATTGCGCAGTTCTTCGATGAAGATGGCATCGGCTTTGCGCAGCAGATCGGCGTATTCTTTTTTGACTTCGCCCAAGATGCGCACACCGAGGCCGGGGCCGGGGAAGGGATGGCGGTAGACCATATCGTGGGGCAGGCCGAGGGCGACGCCTAACTCGCGGACTTCGTCTTTGAACAGGTCGCGCAGGGGCTCTAGCAACTTAAGCCCTAGCTGCGCTGGCAGGCCGCCTACGTTGTGGTGGCTTTTGATGGTGACGGCTTTTTTAGACTTTGCGCCGCCGGATTCGATGACATCAGGGTAGATCGTGCCTTGGGCTAGGAATGTGACTCCAACAGATGTCGCTACTGAATTAGTAGCACTCTGCGCAGTATTTACGCCGGCAAACTGCCCTTTTTGCTTCAATTTCTCTGCTTCCGCCTTAAATACATCAACAAACAAGCCGCCGATGATTTTGCGCTTGGCTTCTGGCTCGCTCACGCCCGCTAGCTTTGATAAAAAGAGCTCAGAGGCATCCGCGCGGATCACTTTGAGGCCAAACTTGCCTTCAAACATCGCCATCACCGCATCGCCTTCATTGAGGCGCAGCAAACCATGATCGACGAAGACGCAGGTGAGCTGAGCGCCAATCGCGCGATGAATCAGCGCAGCGGCTACGCTTGAATCGACACCGCCTGAGAGGCCGAGCAACACATGCTCATCGCCCACTTGCGCTTTGATTTTTGCCACTGCCTCGGCGATGTAATCGCCCATGATCCAATCTTGCTTTGCGCCGCAGATTTGCAACACGAAGCGCTCCAGCATGGCTTTGCCTCGGCTCGTGTGCGTGACTTCAGGATGAAACTGCACAGCGTAAAACTTGCGCGCTTCATCCGCCATGCCCGCAATCGGACAGCTCGGCGTGCTGGCCATGAGCTTGAAGCCGGGGGGCATTTCAACGACGTTATCGCCATGGCTCATCCACACATTGAGCATGCCATGCCCTTCAGAAGTGGTGAAGTCTGCAATGCCATCGAGCAAGCGCGTATGACCATGGGCCCTGACCTCAGCATGACCGAATTCACGGCCATGCCCGCCTTCTACTTTGCCGCCCAAGGCATCGGCCATGGCATACATGCCAAAGCAAATGCCCAGAACAGGAATACCAAGCTCGAAAACCACCTGCGGCGCACGCAACGTGTCGTCTTCCCACAGGCTGGCATGACTTCCCGAAAGGATGATGCCTTTGAGCGAATTATTCTTCGCATACTCGCGCAGCCATTCGCTTGTCACATCGCAAGGATGCACTTCGGAAAGCACATGCGCTTCGCGCACGCGGCGGGCAATCAGTTGAGTGACTTGAGAGCCGAAATCGAGAATGAGGATTTTGTCGTGTTGCATGGTGGGATGAAATCAAAGATCTAAACAAGTGATGCCAAGGCCGTGTGCAGCGGTTTTCATGGCTTGGTCAAAAGTAGCAAGCTCAGCATTTTTGCGCTGGGCCAGCTCAATATACGAAGCGTCGTAATAACTCAAACCTGCTGTATGAGCGATTTGAATCGTTTGCGCTTGGATGCTCACGTCTGGCGTAGCATCAAACTGGATTTCGGGATAACGAAACATGCGTAGCAGCTCTGGCACATCGTTTTGCGCAATGTGCTTTTGCTTTCTGTAAGTGAGCATCACATTGCCGCATTCCCAAAGCCAAAAGCACGGCACCCAAAGCTCTCGCTCACCGCGATGGCCTTGCAAAAAAAGACTTTCTGCCAAGCCGCTGCCCTCCTGCTCCTTCAGAACCCAAGAGACGCTGACTGATGCATCCACCACCGCAGGCGCTAATTGCGCACTCTTTGCCGCAACGATGCTCAAAATCTGCGCCCCGACTCCACATGGATCTTCCAGTCTTCAAAACGAGGCTGGCCTTTCACTTTAGAGCGCGCCGCTGCAAGAATTGCACGCGCCTGTGCATCGAGTTCGGCAGGGGTTTTAGCAGCGGGTAAGGCGCGCTCAGCCACCATGCGCACCACAGGTTTACCATGCCGCGTGAGCACCACATCCTCACCCTGCTCGACAACATGAATCAAGCTGGAAAGCTGATTTTTCGCTTGCGCGACAGTCATGGTTTGCATGAAAACTCTCGATTCTGGCCAAAATTTATATTTTATAGCCAAATTTGAATTTGGCAATTAAAAAGCGACCCGAAGATCGCTTTTTGGATAGTTCCAAAATGCGATCAGGCCTCAGCAGGAATGATCAAATTCTGGCCCGGATAAATCTTGTCTGGATGACTAAGCATCGGCTTATTGGCTTCGAAGATGACGGGATACTTGTTGGCATCGCCGTAGTATTGCTTGGCAATCTTCGACAAATTGTCGCCGCTCTCGACCATGTGAAATTGGCAGCTTGGAGCATCGGGCTCATCGCAAGTCATCTCATCAGACACGCCGGCTACGCCGTGGACGTTGCCGCAGCAGGCGACGATTTTTTCTCGCTCTTCTTGCGTGGCAACCAGCCCCGCGACAGTGACGACTTGATCCGCCCCGCTGAAACTGATGTTCAGGTTGTCAGCCGGCAAATTGTTGGCGCGGATGTAATCTTTGATCGCAACCGATGCTGCGTCGCTTGCAGCAGCGGCTTTTTCTGCACTGCTTGGCTCAGCGACTGCGGCGGCGACTTCTGGCTTGCTGCCGAAGAGTTTTTGGCCGGCTTCTTTGAAAAATGAAACGATACCCATGGTGTGCTCCTGAAAAATGAACGATTAGAGTTAGGTTGTACATCAAAAGCATGACGAAATGGCGAAACTCAAAATCAAAACTTACTCGGCCCTGTAATTTGGTGCTTCTTTCGTGATTTGAACGTCGTGCACATGGCTTTCCCGAATGCCCGCAGTCGTGATTTCCACAAACTCTGCTCTGGCCTGCATATCAGCCACAGTCGCGCAACCGCAATATCCCATGCTGGCGCGCACGCCGCCTGCGAGCTGGAAAATGATCGCCACCACCGAGCCTTTGTAAGGCACGCGGCCTTCGATGCCTTCGGGCACCAGCTTGTCGGCGTTCGGGTTACCTGTCGTGGCTTCTTGAAAATACCTGTCTGCGCTGCCTTGCTGCATCGCGCCAATGCTGCCCATGCCGCGATAGCTCTTGTACGACCGTCCTTGAAACAGCACCACTTCTCCCGGCGCTTCTTCCGTGCCAGCAAACATGCCGCCCATCATCACGCTGCCTGCGCCTGCCGCCAACGCCTTGGCAATGTCGCCGCTGTAACGGATGCCGCCATCGGCAATCAGCGGGACGCCTGAGCCCTTGAGGGCAGTCGCCACGCTATCCACCGCCATCATCTGCGGCACGCCGACACCCGCTACGATCCTCGTCGTACATATGCTTCCCGGGCCGATGCCCACTTTCACTGCATCTGCTCCCGCCTCTGCAAGAGCCAGCGCCGCAGCTCCGGTAGCAATATTGCCGCCCACCACATCAATTTGCGGATAATTGCGTTTCACCCATCTCACGCGCTCAATCACGCCCTTACTGTGGCCATGCGCCGTGTCCACCACAATCGCATCCACGCCGGCTTCCACCAACGCCGCCACACGCTCCTCCGTGCCCTCGCCCACGCCCACTGCAGCGCCCACACGCAACTTGCCATGCTCGTCTCGCGCAGCATTGGGGAAATTGGTCTGCTTGGTGATGTCTTTAACTGTGATCAACCCCATAAGCTGAAACGCGTCATCCACCATCAGCAAGCGCTCCAAGCGGTGTTTATTTAAAAGCGCTTTCGCATCCTTCAAAGTCGTGCCCACAGGCGTCGTGATCAATCGCTCACGCGGCGTCATGATGGCGCTCACAGGCAAATCCATGCGCGTTTCAAAGCGCAGATCGCGCCCGGTGACGATGCCGACCACTTTGCCGCCATCGACCACCGGGAAGCCGCTCACGCCAAGCTGCTCAGAGAGCTCGATGACTTGATGCACCTTGAAATCGGGCGGAATCACCACCGGATCACGCAACACGCCGCTCTCGTGCCGCTTGACTTTACGCACCTGCGCAGCCTGCTCTCTCGCAGTGAGATTTTTATGAATGATCCCCATGCCGCCTTCTTGCGCCATGGCAATGGCCAGCCGCGATTCGGTCACAGTGTCCATCGCAGCCGATACCAGCGGCAAATTCAGCGCGATGTTGCGCGAAAACCGGGTGGCAAGAGATGTGTCTTTGGGCAAGACAGACGAAAAGGCAGGGACGAGCAGAACATCGTCAAAAGTAAGTGCTTTGCCGAGCAGGCGCATGTGTTTAGCTTCCCAAATGCCGGATTTTACGCAAGCTTGGTGTTGCGTCTGTATACCAAACGGTGGTTTTGTCAGCGTAAACGGCATCTGGCGCGTTGGCAGAGCAGCCCCTTGTGGCTACACTTAAGCCATGAAAAAAAATGCATCCTGTCTGCGCCTGCTTCTCGCTACCGTTTTAGTGGCTTGCCTTGCGCCGCTTGCGCAAGCGCAATGGTCTTGGAAAGACAAGGATGGCCGCCGCGTCTTTAGTGATCAGCCCCCGCCCACCAGCGTGGCAGAAAAGGATATTGTGAAACGCCCACCGGGTGTGCGCGCGCCCGCTGTTGCGAACGAGGTGTCTGCCAGCACCCCTTCAGCAGCAACCTCGACGACATCAACCACCGCCACAGCCCCCAAAATCAGCGGTAAAGACAGCGAGCTAGAAAAGAAGAAAAAAGAAGCTGACGCGAAGGAAGCAGCGGTAAAAAAAGCCGAAGCTGATAAAAATGCCGCTGCTAAAAAAGACAACTGTGATCGCGCCAAACGCGCCAAAGCTGGCTTTGATTCCGGCACGCGCATCTCCACAACCAATGCCCAAGGCGAGCGCGAAATCATGAACGAAGCAACCCGCGCCTCTGAGACGAGCCGCCTCCAAGGCATCATCAGCAGCGATTGCTCGTGATTTTTGTATTGCTATTTAATTGATAGCAAACTGCGCATATTCCACGCCGGCTAACCGCCTATTTTGCTTAAAATAATCAGCTTGACTCGTCAATGGCTGACCTTTTGCAGCATTTTAAATATGCCCAACATTGAGCTGCACCGCAAGCGCTGCATTTAGTGCGGCATTGCGCACCCAACTAATCGCCAAATATTGCCAGCCAAGACAAGGTTTGCAGCAACATTTGAGCGCTGGCCAGATTCGTGGCGCAGGGCACATTGTGTACATCACAGGCGCGCACCAAGGCATTGATATCCGGCTCATGGGGCTGCGCCGTCATGGGATCGCGCAAAAAGATCACGGCATCTATGCGGCCACTTGCAAGCCGCGCTCCAATTTGCAAATCTCCGCCCATTGGGCCGGAGAGCATGCGCTCAATTTTGAGGCCGGTGGCGCGCGTGATGCGCGCTGCTGTCGTGCCCGTGCCGCAGAGTTTGCAGGTTTCTAAAAAGCCCAAAAAATCGGTGCAAAGCGCTTCCATGTCAGACTTTTTCGCGTCGTGTGCGATCAATGCGATGCGGTAAAGAAGAGGTTTGGCCATCGCCGGATCATAGATTCATTCGCCAGACATTTATTCCCTAATTGGAGGCGACCGCCCAATATTCTTGCAACGAGGTGCATGAAACGCGCCTAAAATGTTGCAACGCAGCAATTTTGCTGAAAGGCCTCTGCCACAAGCTAAGCAACCACACCATGCTCTATCAAATCTACGAAACCCAGCGCTCTCTCATGGAGCCGTTTGCAGAATTTGCGCAGGCGACCGCCAAGCTTTATGGCAACCCCAACAACAGCTTTGGCCAAATGCCGATGGCCCAGCGCACTGCCGCTGGCTTTGATTTGCTCTATCGCTTGGGTAAAGACTATGAGCGCCCGCAATTTGATATCAAAACAGTCGCGATTGCGCATGACGGAGTGAGCACCGATGTCGCCATTCATGAGCGCATTGAGATCAACAAACCCTTTTGCGAGCTGCGCCGCTTCAAGCGCTTCACAGACGATGCCGCCACGCTCACGCGCCTGAAAGGTCAGCCGCCGGTGCTGATCGTCGCGCCGCTGTCTGGCCACTACTCCACGCTGCTGCGCGATACCGTGCGCAGCATGCTGCAAGGCCACAAAGTCTTCATCACCGATTGGAAGAATGCGCGCACCGTGCCGCTCTCAGAAGGCGAATTTTCGCTTGATGACTATGTCAATGACGTGCAGGATTTCATTCGCCATTTGCTCGCGCAATACGGCCATTGCCATGTGGTGAGCGTTTGCCAGCCTACTGTGCCGGTGCTCGCTGCAGTGTCTCTCATGGCTTCGCGCGGCGAGCAGCTGCCGCTTTCCATGACAATGATGGGCGGCCCGATTGATGCCCGCAAATCTCCCACAGCGGTCAACAATTTGGCGATGCAGCGCAAATACGAATGGTTTGAAAACAATGTGATCTACAAAGTGCCTTCAAACTTTGCAGGCGCGGGCCGCAAGGTGTATCCGGGCTTTTTACAACACACCGGCTTTGTGGCCATGAATCCGAGCAACCATGCCAAAAGCCACTGGGATTATTTCAAAGATTTGGTCAAAGGCGATGACCGCAGCGTAGAAGCGCACCGCAAGTTTTACAACGAGTACAACGCTGTGCTCGATATGGACGCCAAGTATTACCTAGACACGATCAAAACTGTGTTTCAAGACTTCAAACTCGTCAACGGCACATGGGATGTGATGTCGCCTGATGGCAAGCCAGAGCGCGTGCGCCCGCAAGACATCTCTGGCTGCGCCTTGCTCACCGTAGAAGGCGAGCTCGATGATATTTCTGGCAGTGGTCAGACCCGCGCCGCGCATGATCTGTGCAGTGGCATCTCCAAAGCCGAAAAGCAGCATTACGAAGTGGCCGGCGCCGGGCATTACGGCATCTTCTCAGGTCGCCGCTGGCGCGATATGGTGTATCCGCAAGTGCAAGAGTTTATTTTGTCTGCACACAAAAAAGCTTCCGCAAAAACGTTTGTACAAATTGCACATAAGGCGCTAGCAAAGCCGGTGGCGAAAGCTGCTGTCAAAACTGCCGTGAAAGCGCCTGGAAAGACCCTGACACAGGCTGCCCCAAAAGCGACCAGCAAAGCCGGTGCCGCACCAGTGAAAGCATCAAAAAATATGCCTAATCGGCCTGTAGCCGGCAAGAAATCTGCGCAGAGTGCTATAAAAAGTGTAGCATCTCGAAACCAAGTATCTCGAGATGTCGCGTCTCGTAAAGCAGCCAAAGCCTGAGGCGCTCGCCTAAGGCTTGCTTAACACTCGGTTTGATTGGCCTGTTGTGATGCTTTGCGCACAGCCAGCCTGAATCTCATGAGTTTGGCGTCCCAACATTTGACCGCAGCAGCGCGTGCCCTGCATGCGCTGCTGCCGCAAACGCAGTGCCAGCGCTGTGGCTACCCTGATTGCGCCTCATATGCGCACGCGATTGCTCACGATGGCGCAGCCATCAACCGCTGCCCGCCGGGCGGCGAGGAAGGCGTGATGCGCTTGGCGCAGCTCACTGGCCTTGCAGCGCAAGCGCTCGATGAGAGCTGCGGCAAAGCACAAGAGCGCACGATGGCTTTCATTGATGAAGACTGGTGCATCGGCTGCACGCTGTGCATTAAGGCCTGCCCGGTGGATGCGATCTTGGGCGCATCCAAACAGATGCACACCGTGATCGAAGCAGTGTGCACCGGCTGCGAGCTGTGCATCCCGGCCTGCCCCGTCGATTGCATTGAAATTGAAATCACCACACCGGGCCGCA
The DNA here is from genome assembly GCA_043755865.1 of Variovorax sp. Taxonomy (GTDB): domain Bacteria; phylum Pseudomonadota; class Gammaproteobacteria; order Burkholderiales; family Burkholderiaceae_C; genus JANMDU01. The sequence continues at coordinate 21,377 of JAYUSD010000072.1, forward strand.
CTGGCTGGCAAGCATGGGAGCAGGCGCAAGCGGATGCCGCATTAGGTCGCTATGAAAAGATGAGCGCTCGGCGCTTATTCCATGCCGGCGAGAAGCCTAAGACGCTTGAAAAATCGCTAGAAAGTAAGCTTCAAGCTCTAACAGATTATCCAGAGACTGTCAGCCGCATCACCGATAGCGCAGAGCTACAAAAGAAACGCCGCTTTGTGCAAGCAGCGTTAGAAAAAGCAAAGTTGCAGGCGAAGACCCAAGCTCGATAAAGCGCGCTACTGCCCGGTGGCCGTCACACCGCAATCAATTTTAAAAGCCATCTGACTACCCGGCTTCAAAAGCGGAATCAACACGCCAGTACCTTGCAGATTGGCTATCGACAATTGGCCAGCGCCCGGGCCAACCGTGGGGCATACGCTGCCCGCTGCGCCGCTGGTGGTGCACGCAGGTGCGCCGATCACGCAACGCAGGCCTGTCGCCGCAGGATCAATAAGCACGGCGTTGGCAATATCTGTTGCTGTTGCGCCTGTAGCTAAAGAAACCGTGATGGTGTAGCTTGTTGTTTGGCCCGCGGTGAGTGTGGCCGGGGTGTTCACGTTGTTGGTTTTGCTGATGTTCAAGTTGGCACTGCGCGAAGTGGTGACCGTTGCTGTAGCTGTGTTGTTGCTCGGCGAGGGGTCTGTGAGCACAATGACTGTGGTGGTTCCGACTTGGTTTGCGCCTGCTGCCGTGGCCACGTTCACGTAAGAGGCGGTGGTGGTGCCTAGGCTGTTGACACTGGCGATCAGCGTGAGGGTTTGCGTGGTGCCAGCGGGCAAATAGGGGATGACCCAGTTGCTGGTGCCCGTGAAGTATGTGCCAGTGGTGACAGCTGCACTCACAAACGTCAAGCCGGGCGGAAGCTGCTCATCGATGATCACGTTTTGCGCAGGGCTGCTTCCAGATACGTTGAAAGCAGTGATGGTGAAGCTCACGGTCTCACCGACTTGGCGCGGCGTATTTGGCGTCACCGTTTTTGTCACCCCGATATTGGCTTGTTGCTGGCCAGCAAAAATACAGGCCGTGCCGTCGCTGGTGCCTGTATTGTCAGTGAGCGGTGCGTTCAATACCGCGGTTTGAGTGACAGAAGAGGGAGTGGCTGATGCAAAGTTTTGAATCTCATAGAAAGCATTGTTCACGTTACTGAACATATAAAATTTGTCAGTTGGTTGATCGTAAAACGCTGATCCTGTGCCCGAGGTGTCAGCTCCCGTGAGAGTGCGCACGGTCACGATGGCCGTCCCGGCAGCATCGTTGAGCTGAATTTGTGCATGCTGTGGACCAAGGCCTTGGTTACTTGCGCCATACAAAATGCCGTTGACACCATCGGTTGTGTCCGAAAACGCAAAATCGCCAAAATTAAGCAATGGCGTGACGTTAATAGCGTAGCTGCGAGCAATAGTGAGCGCGCCCGCGCCACTGGCAGGCACGTTGTCCACTCGGTAGATGATCGACGGAGATATCGTGTTTGTAAGGCCACCAGCTGCACCGCCTTGACCAGCAAAGTAATAGCGCCCTTGTTTGTCAAACACACCAGCCGTTGTCGTAAAGGGATTGGTCAGACCGGAAATCTGACCGACCAATTCACCTCCTGTTTGGCCCAACCGATACATGTCAATAACGCCTGCTGTTGCGTTCGTGCCGATGGCGTACAAGAAGTTATCACGGTGATTGAAACCCAAGGCGTTGAGTGTTACGACACCAATTCCAGGCACACTTGTTGATGCATTCGTACCTGTGTACACATTAACTGGCGCAGTCGCTAAAGTCGGATACCGCAGCAACCGCGTACCGGCAGCGCTCACGCGCGTTTGATAAAACTGAGCATCGCAAAACAGCGGCCCGCCCGCCTGAGCCCAAGCCGAAGGCAATTGCAGTGTCAACAACATGAAAAAGCCCAGCAGCTTGCAAAATTGTCTGCATGTACGAAGTAAAACTTTAGTTAACATGATCTGCTATTCGTTGACTTATACGGCAAATGGCTATGGACTATTGTAATACCCACAATTTCAACTTGCGGCTAACTTCTCCAGTGCTTGGCTCAAATCTTGTTGCAAGTCGTTACAGTGCTCAAACCCAATCGACAACCGCACCAACCCTCCCCTGTACGGCCAATGAGACACGCTTGGATTTCTCATGCTGGAAATGTCGTAGGGCACGGCTAGGCTGAGGTGCCCGCCCCATGAGTAGCCGATTTTAAAAAGTTTGAGGGCATCGACGAAAGCGTCAACTTGCGCTGGTGTGTATTTTTCATGCAATACGATGCTGAACAAGCCAGCGGCCAAACCCTCTTTCGAATCGTCGTTTACTATTAAATCAGTAGCACTTTGCGCATATTCTATGCCGGCTAGAGGCTGTTTTTGGCATAAATTGAGCCAGTTTGCATGCCCCGGAGCGCCCTCTATGGCCGGATGCAATACCGCCTCAATTTCGGGCCGGGTTTTGAGCCAGCGGGCGAGTTGCCGCGCCGATTGGTCTGCGGCTTGGTAGCGGATGCCGATGCTGGGCAAGCTGCGCAATACAAGCTCGGCGTCATTTGCCGCGATGCCGTAGCCCAGCCGCATATGGCTGAGCTTGATTTTGTGGTGCAGCGCCTCGTCCGTCGTGACGACTGAGCCCATGAGCACATCACCGCCGCCGCTGGGGTATTTGGTGAGGGCTTGGCTGCTGATGTCTACGGCCAATCCTGCGCCATCTAGGTCAAACGCATTGAAGGCCAAACCAGCGCCCCAAGTGTTGTCTAAAGCGCAAATAACACTTTTTTCGCGACAAATACGCACCAAAGCCGGCAGATCAGGAAATTCCATCGTGACCGAGCCTGGCGCCTCCAGCCACACCAACTTGGTTTGAGGCGTGATTTTTGCCGCCAAATCAGCGGGATCCATTGCGTCGTAGTAACGCGTAGTAATACCAAAACGCGGCAGCTCTTCTTGCGTGAGCGCCAGCCTTGCGCCATACACGTTGTGCGGCAGCAGCATGTCATCGCCCTGCCCCAGCAACGCCAGATCCACCGCCACAATCGCCGCCAGCCCACTGGGCACGAGCACGCATTGCAAGCCGCCTTCCAGCGCTGCAATTCGCTCCTCCAGCACAAAGGTGGTGGGCGTGCCATGCAGGCCGTAGGTGTAGCCGCTCTTATTCTTCCATTCCCGGCTGCGCATCGCCGCGACATTGGGAAAGATCACCGTAGACGCTTTATGCACGCCAATTTGCGGCGCACAGAAGCCCTCGGGGGGTTGGTAGGGGTGGTGGATGAGGTGGGTGGATTTGTTGGTGGACATTTGCTCATCGTACCGCTCGGGCAGCTAATTTCCCCAACTAGGCGCTGTTTTTATTCCGACTCATTGCTCGCCCACAAGGCTGAGATGGGCACGGACATCAATTGCGGATCCCAAGCCAACGTTTGCTGCCCGGTATGGAACACGAAGCCGGCTAAAAATTGATCACCAAGCAGCTCACGCAAATGTTTGAGGCCCTTGAAATCTGGCGCGCTTGCGCTCAGCGCTGATTTCACCTCAACGCCAATGACGCGCCCGGCTCGGTCTTGCACAATAAAATCGACCTCTGTACCCGTTGATGTGCGATAGCACAGCAGCTCAATGCCGCGTAGCGCAGAGCAGTCGACCGCCTTGCGCAACTCTTGCAATGCGAAGCTTTCTACCATCGCGCCCGCAGACGCATTTTCGGCATGGCTTGTCCCGCCCCAAAGTCGCGTGATGCCCAGCACATGCGCAAGCAAGCCCGTGTCTCCTAAATAATATTTCGGGGTTTTTTGAGCGCGCTGGCTGAGGCGATGCGTCCACGCGGGCAAGGGCTCAATTAAATACACCGTCTCCAGCAGCGTCATATAGCGACGCAGCGTGGTTTGCGGCAGCCCCAAGCTGCGCGAGACATCGGCGAGATTGAACATACCAGTGGTTTTCAAAGCCACGGCGCGCAAGAGCTGCGGCAATTGGCTCGTGGCATCAATGTTGGCAATATCTCGAATGTCACGCAGGAGCACGGTTTGCAAATAGTTATCAAACCAAGCCCCCGCTCTTCGTGCGCTGCGCTGCAAAACTTCAGGATAGCCACCACGCAAGATGCATTGCGCCAATGCCTCCCGCTCTACAAAACTGCTCTGCGGCAGGCTTTGCACACGCGCCTTCCAATTTACAAAATCTGCCTTTGAGCCAAACCATTGCGCGATCACATCCGCGCCGCTTTGTAGCTTTTCGGGCGCATCGCCGCTCAGCTCTAACTGAGACAAGGGGCGCAGAGTTTGAATCTCGATCCGCCCCGCCAACGATTCAGACACGCGCGGCAACAGCATCACATTGGCCGAGCCCGTGAGCAAGAAACGCCCCGGTATGCGACGTTGATCGACCGCATGTTTGATCGCCAGAAACAGCTCTGGCACGCGCTGCACTTCATCAATCAAAACACGCTCATATGCGACCTGCGCCGCTACAAATCCATGCGGATCAGCGCGCGCAGCCGCCATCACTTGCGGGTCGTCTAGCGTGTAGTAAGCAGCTTTGGGAATATCTTTAAGAGCCGCTATTGAGCCTCTGCGCAACGCTGTTTGTAACGCTGCCTGACTTTGATTTGTCTGGGCAACTTTTGCAGCGTCATTGAAACGCCGCCCCGTCAATGCTTGCATCAATGTGCTTTTGCCCGTTTGCCGCGCACCAGCAAGCAAAACCACGGGCGTGTCCTGTAAAGCCTCTTCGATATTGGCGGTTAGGCTGCGTGTTTGCATGCCAGAATTCTAACCGGATTTCGGTGTAAATTCCACCACTTAATGGAGGATATTACAGCAAAAGAATCCTCTTTAAACCTTCCACTTCTCCAGCAACTTCTCCGGCGAGAGGCTGTCATAGCCTTCGAAGGGCTGATGAATCCACGGGTTGGTGGGCAGATCGTCCACGCTGTAATCACATTTGAAGGAAGAGACGCCTTTGGTCCAGAGCACAGCGGTGCGCAGCTCTGTGATGGGCTTGTAGTTGTCTTTGAGCATGTCAACCACGGCTTTGAGCGTGTGGCCGGTGTCTGCCAAATCATCCACCAAAAGCACTTTGCCAGCGATCTCGCCCTTGGGTGTGGTGATGAAGCGGGCAATGTCGAGGTGGCCTTGCACTGTGCCTTCATTGGCACGATACGAGCTGGTGGACATGATGGCCAGCGGCTTGTTGAAGATGCGACTCAAAATATCGCCAGGGCGCATGCCGCCTCGCGCGAGGCAAAGAATGGTGTCAAATTCCCAGCCTGACTTATGAATCTGGATGGCCAGCTTCTCAATCAAGTTGTGATATTCGTCGTAGCTGACGTAGAGGTGTTTGCCGTCTTCTGTGAGCATTTTTGTCTCCGATTTGTTGCTAAATTAAGTAAGAAGAAACTTCCGGTACGCGAAAGACGCGAAGGTTACGCGGAAGACGCGAAAAAGAAAAAAGAAAAAAGAAAAAAGAAAAAAGAAAAAAGAAAAAAGAAAAATCAAAATCAAAATCAAAATCAAAATTATTTTTCTGGCATTTTTTTCGCGTCTTTCGCGTAACTTTCGCGTCTTTCGCGTCCGGAAATTTAGATTTCGGTTTTCATGCCAAATATGGATGCTTGATCAAAATCGTGTGATCCCGATCTGGGCTGGTGGATACGATGTGAATGGGCACGCCCGTGACGTGCTCAATGCGCTGCAAATACAGGCGGGCTTGCACGGGAAGTTTATCCAGCTGTGTCACGCCCACGGTGCTTTGCGTCCAGCCTTCCATCGTTTCGTAGATCGGCACGCATCGGGAAATATCGTCTGCGCCCATGGGCAAAATATCCGTCTTCTCTCCATCGAGCTCGTAGCCGACGCAGATTTTGAGCTCCTTCAAACCATCAAGCACATCCAGCTTGGTGATGCAAAGCCCCGTCAGGCCATTGACCTGCGCACTGCGCTTCAATAGCGCCGCATCGAACCAACCGCAACGCCTGCTGCGCCCCGTGGTGACGCCTTTTTCTGCGCCCACCGTGCTCATGTGGTAGCCCGGCGTGCCTGGCTTTTCCCATTCCAATTCAGTAGGGAAAGGGCCGCCGCCCACGCGCGTGCAGTAAGCTTTGGTGATGCCCAAGATGTAATGCAGCATGCCCGGGCCCACGCCCGCGCCGGCGGATGCATTGCCAGCCACGCAATTGCTGCTGGTGACAAATGGATAGGTGCCATGATCAACATCAAGCAGCGTGCCTTGTGCGCCTTCAAACAGCAGATTCACACCTTGGCGGTGCGCCTCATTGAGCTCACGCGAGACATCGGCCATCATCGGCTTCAAAAGCTCAGCATGCTTCATCGCTTCGTCAAAAATTGGCTGAAATTCAAGCGCGGGCGCATGCAAATAGGTCGTCATCACATGGTTGTGAAGATCAAGCAAATCGCGGAGCTTGGCGGCAAAGCGCTCCGGGTATTTCAAATCTTGCACGCGCAGTGCGCGGCGTGCAATTTTGTCTTCATATGCTGGGCCAATGCCGCGCCCGGTGGTGCCGATTTTTTCCATGCCGCCTTTGCTGCGGAAAGCCTCACGAGCGACATCGAGCGCTGCGTGGAACGGCAAGATCAGCGGGCAGGCTTCTGAGATGCGAAGCCGCGAACGCACTTCAACGCCCGCTTTTTCAAGGCCCTCAATTTCTTCAAACAGCTTAGCAGCCGAGAGCACCACGCCATTGCCGATGTAGCATTTCACGCCCGCGCGCATGATGCCGCTGGGGATCAGGTGCAGCGCCGTTTTCACGCCGTTGATCACCAACGTGTGCCCTGCGTTGTGGCCGCCTTGGAAGCGCACCACGCCTTGCGCGGTCTCGGTGAGCCAATCGACCAACTTGCCTTTGCCTTCATCGCCCCACTGAGAGCCCACGACGACGACGTTTTTGCCTTTAACTGGATTCATGTGTACTCTTCGGAAAAATCAAAAAATCAAATTTCCGGACGCGAAAGACGCAAAAGTTACACGAAAGACGCGAAAAAAACATTCATTGGTTTCTTTCGCGCCTTTCGCGTAACTTTCGCGTCTTTCGCGTCCTGCATTTCTTTTGCATCCTGCATGTCAGATACTCTTCACAACCCACTGCCCAGCCACTTCAGCGAGCGCCCGGTCGCAATCGAATTCTTGGCTCTCGGCCTCATGCCCCGGCAGCACGCAAACGACTGTTTCACCTGCCGCCCGCAGACGCGCAATCGCCTCGCGCAGCAGAGCCGATTCGCCCCATGGCGCGCGGATCGCTGTATGTAGCTTTTGCACAGGCGCTGCCGCCACTAAATCTTTCACATCCAGCGAAAAGCCCACCGCAGGCCGGTTGCGGCCAAACACCGAGCCCACCTCGTCATAGCGCCCACCGCGCGCCACGGCATCCGATGCAGAAGGAGAATAAATCGCAAAGCGCGCGCCGGTGTAATAGGCATAGCCGCGTGCATCAGACAGATCAAAGCTCACCTTCACACCCGGCTGAGCTGCTTTCACGTGATCTGCGAGCCATTTCAAATTTGATAGCAAACTATTGAGCTTATATGCCGGCGATAGAGCGTTTTCGGCTTCTAAAAGCACATTTTCATCGCCATACAGCTTGGTCAGTTGCACTAATGCAGCTTGCTGCTCAGTGGGAAAGCTTGCGGTAAATTCTTTCAATGTTGTGACGTCTTTAGACGCCAACGCCGCATGAATCTGAGCGAGTTGCTCGCCAAACACGGGCGCTCCGCCCAGCAAGCTGCGCACGATTTGTGCATCGGCCAAATCCACCGTCAACTCTTTGAGGCCAGCGCGTTGCAAACAATCAATGGCCAGCAGCATGATTTCTAAATCAGCTTCGCGCCCCGCATGCCCATACATTTCCGCGCCAAATTGCAGCGGCTCGCGCGTAGCGTGCGGCTTGGCAGGCGCAGTGTGCAGCGCAGGGCCGCAATAGCACAGCCGCGCCACACCTTGGCGGTTAAGCAAATGCGCATCAATGCGGGCGACCTGCGGTGTGCTGTCGGCTCTGACGCCCATCGTGCGGCCTGAGAGTTGATCGACCAATTTGAAGGTCTGCAAATCCAGTGCTTGGCCGGTGCCGGTGAGCAAAGATTCGAGGTATTCCAAGAGCGGCGGCATCACCAACTCATACCCATAGCCTCTAGCGGCATCGAGCAAGCTGCGACGCAATTGCTCGATATGCCGCGCCTCAGAAGGCAGCACATCGGCGATGTGATCAGGAAGCACCCAGGCGGACATGTGTTGTGAGGATCGGGTTAAAGACGAATTTTACCCGCCTATCCGCATGCTTTTCGCAGGTTCATGAAGATACAGTTGCGGCGCGCAGGAGCACCCTTTATGCATATGCAAAATCAAGCTCTAGCCGGCATAGAATATGCGTAAGCCGCTATGCAATTTATAGCATATTGACGGCCACTGCTACCGCCTGAATCTAGACCAGTTGCTACTTATCCAGCCATGAACACCCCTGCTTTAGGCGCTCTCACCGCGCTTTTCGCCCCGCTGCGCACACACCCCTTCGCTTACCCCGCTCTGGAAGCGCTGCACATCATCGGTATTGCCTTGCTCTTGGGCAATCTGGTGCTGCTAGAGCTGCGCGTGTGGGGCTTTGGCAAGACGCTGCCCGCAAAAGATTTGGCACGGCTGGCACTGTTGTTGGCAGCATCAGGCTTTGGCATCGCCGCCGCTTCAGGCTTACTGATGTTTGCCACGCAGGCCGGCGAGCTGTTGGCCAACCGCGCATTCACGCTCAAAATGCTACTTCTCACGCTCGCCGCCTGCAACGCAGCATGGTTTCACGGCCGAGACTCACTCATGAAACTTGACCGCGTGGCTAAGCTCCAAACGATGGCCTCTACATTCATCTGGATCGCCGCTATTTTTTGTGGCCGCTGGATTGCCTATCTCTAATTCATTTTGTTTGATTAATGTGTTTGATTCTTCGCTCTCGCTAACCGTGATTTTCCTCACACACAAGGAGTTTTCATCATGCAACGCCACCCCAACCGCCGCACCACACTGCAACTCATCGCCACCAACGCCCTGCCCGCCGCGTTTTCCGCCAGCCTGCTCACCAGCCAAAAAGCTTGGGCACATCACGGTTGGAGCAGCTTTGATCTGGATCGCCCGATTTATCTCGAAGGCAAAGCAGCAAAAGTCAAATGGGCTAATCCACACACCGAGATGATGCTAGAAACTACCCCCGGCCTCAAACTCCCCGCAGACCTTGCCGCGCGAAGCATCCCGGCGCAAACCGCCCCCGTCGATGCCGCCGCTCTTGTGAAAAAAGCCAGCCTCCCCAAACGCACAGACAAAACTTGGGAGATTGAGCTCGCCCCGCTCACGCGCATGGAAGCATGGAAAATCCCCGAGATCAAAAACGGCCAAACGCTTGCGCTGCTGGGCTTCACCTTCAAAGACGAAAAAGGCAGCCCCATCTTGCGCGCAGAATTCTTGTGGCTCGATGGCAAGACATACGCCCTGCGCTCATCTCCAGCTTGACTTTTCAAGCCTTTTCGGCAGGTAGCCGGCGTATTTACTGCGTGGCGTGCTATTGAATTAGTAGTAGAGCGAAAACTGGGGTCGGATCACAATTAATTCCGTACTGACTTTGCATTCGCCAAAAACCCATCGAATTATTTGTGCTCTGACCCCACTTTTCGCGGCGCACATCACGCACGCCGTTCATCAAATACTGCTTGCGTGCAACCGTTCGCACGCGACCTTTTGTACTTGCGGCCTAGCGCAGGGCGGTCGTCTCGTAAACTTTTTTGAAATCACACGCGATCAAGATCATTGCAATCCAACCCTCTCCCCGCGCGCCTTCCAAAAAAATTTCCGATCCAACCATCCTACGCTCTCCGCTGGAGAGGTGGTGGCGGTCATGAAAATTACTTTTTAGCCAACCAAAGCTGGGGTATAAATCGCCCATCACGTAACGCATATCGCAACAAACTCATGAAAGCTGAACTCTTCTTTGTTGTCCTCGTTCTTGGGGTATCACTCGCTATGAACGTGTGGGCAAGCGTCTTAGTTTTGAGAGATCAATACTCTGAATCTACTCAACGCGCATTGCAATTACTAGCGGTCTGGGTATTGCCCCTATTCGGCGCGGTGATCGTGTTTGCACTCCATCGACAGGTTGAAAAAGGAGATGGAAAGTATCGGGAAATTCCTGATCTGGGAGGCGACTATGGTTACAGTCGGCGGGCTAGCAACCGCACAAGTGACGCAGCTGACGTAGATTAAGTTTTTGGAGGAATACCTTGGCAACGATCTGTACTCATCTGATTAAATTGCACCAATGTATCCAGCGGAGAGCGTAGGGTGGTTGGATCGGAAATTTTTTCGGAAGGCGCGCGGGGATTAGGTCAGATTACGAAGATCAGTATCGCGTGTGATTTCAAAAAAATTATCCGAGACGACTACCCTGCGCTAGGCCGCAGGTACAAGAGTTCGCGTGAAACCTCTGATTTCCAGAACCCTTCGACAAGCTCAGGGCGCACGGTTAAATACTATAAATTCAATAGCGCAGTGCGCAGTAGGCACGCCGGCTAACTGCCCAAAATGCTTAAGAAATCAATGCAAGCCGCGCTCTTCCGGCTCATCCTTGGAAGTGGCAATCACGCTAGTTTGCAAACCCTTGGCCTTGCGATACGCATAGATCACGTAGCCCGACAATCCATATGCCACAAAGATGCCAAATAGCACGGTGGGCGGATCTATGTTGATCACGGCAATACCCAGTGCAATCAATACGATCACCGCAAACGGTACGCTGCGCTTCATGTTCACGTCTTTGAAGCTGTAGAACGGCACATTTGTCACCATCGTGAGGCCAGTAAACAAAGCTGCGGCAAACATGACCCAGCGCACCTTCACCTCGATGAGCCCTAACGCAACAAGCGTGTCGCTCCCTGCAATGCCTAGATCGGTCATGAGCCAAATAAAGCCCATCACCAGCGCCGCAGCAGCCGGGCTAGGCAAGCCTTGAAAATAGCGTTTGTCCACCACAGTCGTGTTGACGTTAAAGCGAGCTAAGCGCAGCATGGCGCACGAGACATAAACGAAGGCCGCGATCCAACCCCATCGGCCCAAATCTTTCAGCGCCCACATGTACGCAATAAGCGCAGGCGCCGCGCCAAAGCTCACCATGTCCGAGAGCGAATCCATCTGCTCGCCAAACGCAGATTGCGTGTTGGTCATACGCGCCACGCGGCCATCCAAGCTATCGAGCACCATCGCGCAAAAAATGCCTATGGCCGCTTCATGAAAGCGCCCGTTGACCGCCATAACAATGCCATAGAAGCCGCCAAACAACGCGGCGAGCGTAAAGAGATTGGGCAAAATATAAATGCCCTTGCGACGCGGTTTCATCGGCGCGAGCTCGGCGGGAGAGGTGTCTTGTCCATCATGCATAGCTCAGAGTGTAAAGGGAACTGCACAATAAAAAAAGCCACTTGGTTACCCAAGTGGCTTGCTCCTGATTCAATAGCACTCTGGGCATATTCTATGCCGGCTAAATGCCCATTTGGCTTAAAAATCAGTTACGGGTCTGATCCACTAGCTTATTTTTCGCAATCCAAGGCATCATCGCGCGCAGCTGAGCGCCGACTTTCTCGATCTGATGATCAGCCGTGTTGCGGCGGCGAGCGGTCATGCTTGGGTAATTCAGGCGGCCTTCTTGGATGAACATCTTGGCGTATTCGCCGTTTTGAATGCGTTTGAGCGCATTGCGCATTGCTTTGCGTGATTCTTCGTTAATCACTTCCGGGCCAGTGACGTATTCGCCATATTCTGCGTTGTTAGAGATGGAATAGTTCATGTTGGCGATGCCGCCTTCATAGATCAAATCGACGATAAGTTTGAGCTCGTGCAAGCACTCAAAGTAGGCCATTTCAGGCGCGTAGCCAGCTTCGGTCAGCGTCTCGTAGCCCATCTTGATCAGCTCGACAGCGCCGCCGCAGAGCACGGCTTGCTCGCCAAACAGATCCGTCTCGGTCTCTTCTTTGAAATTGGTTTCAATGATGCCGGCCTTGCCGCCGCCATTGGCCATCGCATACGACAACGCCATCTCGCGCGCTTTGCCACTCTTGTCTTGGTGCACAGCGATCAAATGAGGCACGCCGCCACCTTGCGTGTAGGTGTTGCGCACCGTGTGGCCCGGGGCTTTGGGCGCGACCATCCAGACATCCAAATCAGCGCGTGGGATCACTTGGTTGTAATGCACGTTGAAGCCGTGAGCAAATACGAGTGATGCACCTTGCTTGATACTCGATTCAATCTCGCGATACACGCTCGCGATGTTCTCATCAGGCAACAAAATCATCACGATATCGGCTGATTTAACTGCATCGAGTACTTCGGCGACTTGCAAACCAGCTTTGGCCACTTTGTCCCAGCTCGCGCCGCCCTTGCGAAGACCGACGACAACCTTCACGCCGCTATCGTTCAAATTCTGCGCATGCGCATGGCCTTGACTGCCGTAGCCAATGATGGCAACCGTCTTGCCTTTGATCAGGGACAGATCGCAATCTTTATCGTAAAAAACTTTCATTTCATTTTCCTTTGTTGGTAAGTGGAGTAAATGGAAACTAGGTAACGCGAAAATCGCTAAAAGAATGCAAAAAACGCAAAAGAAGACAATATATTGATTTCGATTTTTGCGTTTTTCGCGTCTTTTTTGCGCTTTTCGCGTTACCTAGCAATTTCAAACACGCAATATTCTCTCACCTCGGCCGATGCCGCTAGCTCCGGTGCGGACGGTCTCAAGAATTGCTGTGCGGTCAATCGCTTCTAGGAAAGCATCAACTTTGCTGTGCGTACCAGTCAGCTCAATCGTGTAGCTCTTCTCTGTGACGTCTATGATGCGGCCTCTGAAGATTTCTGCCATGCGCTTCATCTCTTCGCGCTCTTTGCCCACCGCGCGTACCTTGACCATCATGAGCTCGCGCTCAATGTAGCTGCCCTCAGTCAGGTCGACGACTTTGACGACTTCGATCAGGCGATTCAAATGCTTGGTGATTTGCTCAATCACTTCGTCCGAACCACTGGTGACAATCGTCATGCGGGACAGGGATTCATCCTCAGTGGTGGCTACGGTGAGCGATTCAATGTTGTAGCCGCGGGCGGCAAATAAGCCCACCACTCGCGCGAGAGCGCCGGGTTCGTTTTCGATCAGTAATGCAATGATGTGTTTCATGATGATTCCTCTTTTCTGAGCCCTCCTCTGTTGACGGTAATCAACAAACTTGGCTACAAATAGATTTATCTTTAAGGTTAAAGGCTAGATAACGCTAAAAACGCGAAAAAGACGCTAAAAACGCAAACCAATTGAAGGTTTTGTTTCGCGTTTTTTGGCATTCTTTCAGCGTTTTTCGCGATAGATAGAAATTAGAGCTCTTCCGAGCCGAGCAGCATCTCCGTGATACCTTTGCCGGCTTTCACCATCGGCCAGACGTTTTCTGTCGGGTCGGTGCGGAAATCCATGAAGACGGTGCGATCTTTGAGTTTGCGGGCTTCGCGCAACGCGGGCTCCACGTCTTCTGGCCGCTCGATCAGCATGCCGACGTGGCCATAGGCCTCAGCCAGTTTGACGAAATCGGGCAGCGCATCCATGTAGCTGCTTGAATAGCGGCCTTCGTATTCGATCTCTTGCCATTGACGCACCATGCCAAGATAGCGATTGTTCAGGCTCACGATTTTGATCGGCGTGTTGTATTGCAAGCAGGTGGACAGCTCTTGTATGCACATCTGCACCGAGCCTTCACCCGTAATGCAAAAAACTTCTGCCTCAGGCTTAGCCATCTTGATGCCCATGGCGTACGGAATGCCCACGCCCATCGTGCCGAGGCCGCCAGAGTTGATCCAACGATTAGGTTTGTCAAAGCGGTAAAACTGCGCTGCCCACATTTGGTGTTGGCCCACATCCGATGTGATGTACGTCTCCACGTCTTTGGTCATGTTCCACAGCGTCTCGACTACCATTTGCGGCTTGATCACGTCTTTAGCAGTGCGATCAAACTTCAGGCAATCTTTGCTACGCCAGCCATCGATATGGCTCCACCAGTTGGCCAAATCAGCAGGGGCTGCGCGCTGCGGCATTTCTTTGATCTGGTTGATCATTTCAGTGAGCACGTCTTTCACGTCGCCCACGATAGGAATATCAACTTTGACGCGCTTAGAAATTGAAGAAGGATCGATATCGATATGAATGATCTTGCGCTCGTTTTGCGCGAAGTGCTTCGGATTGCCGATCACGCGGTCGTCAAAACGCGCGCCGACTGCGAGCAACACATCGCAATTTTGCATCGCGTTGTTGGCTTCCACCGTGCCATGCATGCCCAGCATGCCAAGGAATTTTTTATCGGATGCAGGGTAAGCGCCCAAGCCCATCAGCGTGTTCGTCACGGGGTAGCCCAGCATATCGACCAAAGTGCGCAGCTCATTGCTCGCATTGCCCAAAATCACACCGCCGCCAGTGTAAATATACGGGCGCTTGGCCGTGAGCAAAAGCTGCAACGCCTTGCGAATCTGGCCGCCATGGCCTTTGACCTTGGGCTGATAGCTGCGCATTTCAACCGGCTTTTTGTAGGCCTCCAGATCAAACTTCACTTTGTTGAAGCTCACGTCTTTCGGAATATCCACCACCACCGGGCCGGGGCGGCCTGTGCGGGCGATGTGAAAGGCTTTCTTCATGATGTCGGCCATATCGCGCACATCTTTGACCAAAAAATTGTGCTTCACGATCGGGCGTGTGATGCCAATCGTGTCACATTCTTGAAAGGCGTCGAGGCCAATGGCTGGCACCGGCACTTGGCCGGTGATGATCACCATAGGAATGCTGTCCATGTACGCGGTGGCAATGCCTGTGACCGCATTGGTTGCGCCCGGCCCGCTGGTGACAAGCGCCACGCCCACATCGCCTGTGGCGCGCGCATAGCCATCTGCCGCATGCACAGCCGCTTGCTCGTGGCGCACGAGGATGTGCTTCATGCTTTGCTGCTTGTACAGCGCGTCATAAATATGCAGCACCGCGCCGCCGGGATAGCCCCAAACGTATTTCACGCCCTCTTGAGCGAGCGCAGCGCAAAGCACTTCAGCGCCGCGCATTTCGGGCAAATGAGTCGTGTTGGAGGATGTATTTGGGGATGTGGCAGCACACGCGCCAACAGATGTGGCGGCAGCAGCCGAGGCCATTTCAGCCTTGGAGATTTCCATGATGATCAACCTTTAAGAGTTAAATTAACTTTGCAGGTACTCCTCACGCACGCCGGAAAGCGCCGTTGCGAAGCTTCGAGCCTTGAACATGAAGCCAGTCTAAAAACCGCCGGATCAAAACTCTTTTGCAGCGTGCATTATGCCACTTGAATTGAGCCTATTTCGTCTAAACCAATGGCGCTAGCATCTCGCAATGCGAAGGCACTCGTCACCCAACATCACCTTCTACTGTCCCAGTATCCATGCCGCGCTATGCGCAAATGCTTTGGCGGCTGTGTGCAAAGCAAGCGCGGTTTCGTGGCGGGCTGAATGCTGTCCTTGTCTGCGCTTGGCGTATTTTGAGATGCGATAATGTGGGTTGAAGATAAGGCTGCGACACCAGCAGCTTTTTATAAATACAAAGCCCCAAGCGAACTATTTTGGCCACCGAGCAAGAACTCTCCGATTTCCTCAAGTCTGTGGAAAAACGCGCCTTTAAGCGCTCGGTCTACCACGTCCGAGATCAAGACGCGGCGCTGGATATTGTGCAAGACAGCATGATCAAGCTCACGGTGAACTACGCTGACAAACCTGCCGGCGAGCTGCCGATGCTTTTCCAGAGAATTTTGCAAAACACCACGCTCGATTGGTTTCGCCGTAGAAAAACGCACAAAGCCCTGTTTTCTAACATGAGCGATTTTGAAAAAATGGGCGAAGATGGAGAATTCGATTTACTGGAAACTTTGGAAGCGCTAGATACCTCTGAGGGTACGGAAAGCGCCGAAAAACAGGTATCACGCAAGCAAACGCTGCAAGAGATCGATGACGCTGTGCAATTGCTGCCAACACGTCAACGAGAAGCCTTCTTGATGCGTTACTGGGAGGAGATGGATGTGGCTGAAACAGCTGCAGCCATGGGTTGCTCAGAAGGCAGCGTGAAAACGCACTGTTCTCGTGCAGTCCAAGCGCTCAGCAAAACGCTGATCGCCAAGGGAATCAAACTTTAGTTTTAAATTTTTAAAGCACAGTTAAGAATACTTACAAATCGTCAAATGACACGCGTCTAAGAACAGCAGGTGAAGATCATGAACAACGCAACTTATCTCCAGCACGAAGCCCACATGGATCGTTTTGGCCTCAAGGTGGCTGCTCATTTGGACGATCTTCCTTTGGCACACGATATTTCCGAGCGCCTTCGAGTGGCTCGCCAGCAAGCGCTTGCACAGCGCAAAACTATAAGTGTTGTGCAATCGCAATCCGCCTCCAGCATCTTTGCCTCTGGCTCGGCTGCCGTGCTTGGCGGTGGGGATGGCTCGGGTTGGTTAAACAGCATGCTCAGTGCATTGCCTCTGATCGCTTTGGTTGTGGGCCTGATTGTGATCAACATCAATGTGAGCGACGAGCGCGCTTTTGAGCTGGCTGAAGTTGACACGCAATTGCTGACCGATGATCTACCGCCCTCTGCGCACACGGATCCCGGCTTCGCTCAGTATTTGAAGTTTGGCCCGCCTGCATCAAACGCAGCTGTCAGCCAGTAAGGATTGATGCAATGCGCGGTTTGCTGCTGATCTGCATCACCAGCCTGTGCGCGGGTTCGATCGTTGTTGCGCAGACGGCTGCCGCGCCCGCAGTGTCAGCCACACAGAGCAAGCCACAACCGGTGGCCTCTCAAGCTTCGAATCCTCCGGCTACACCTGCTGCCCCAGCAATCAAACCCGCTCCTGCCAGCCAGCCCCTGTGGAAAGACTTGAGCGCGGCCGAACAAGCCGCATTGCGTCCGTTGGGCGCCAATTGGAATGCAATCAGTGTGGAGCGCAAGCGCAAATGGCTCAATGTCGCCAAAGACTTTGACAAACTCACGCCTGCTCAGCAGACCAACATGCACACGCGCATGACCGAGTGGTCTGGACTGAGCCCTAAGCAGCGATCTGACGCACGGCAAAACTTTGCCCAAAACCGCGAGCTCACCGACGGCCTGACATCTGAGCAGCGCAAGGTGCAATGGCAGGCTTATGAGCGGCTGAGCCCAGAAGAAAAACGCAAGCTCGCTGAAAGCGCATCGAAAGCAACCGTATCAGGCGCAGCACCAGCGGCCAAGCCACAGCCCGTCTTGAAAAAAGAGCCCACGCCTGAATTTGGTACTGGCAAGGTGCTGGCCAGAGCCAAGGCCTCGCCTAATGCACCGGCTGCTGGCAAGAAAATAGCAGTAGCACCTTATGTGGCCAGCCAAGGCAGTATCCTGCCTGGCAATGCGAGCGACACCGCAGACAAGCCCTGAGCCGCTTGCGCCCGGTTGAGCAGGTTGCTTTGAGCAATTTAGTGCTAAAACGGCACTTCGCCGGCATAGAATATGCGCGGAGTGCTATTGAATTTATAGCGTTTACAATCAGGCCATGAGCCCAGCATTGTGATGAATTCGTCTGAATTTCCGTCCCCCGCCTTGGCATCTGCTGCCCCAGATGCCTCACCCAAACCGCCCAGTTTGCGCCGCCGCATGGCCTGTTGGATGTATGAAGGTGTTTTGATGTTTGGCGTGATTTGGATTGCGGGCTACTTGTTTGGTACGCTTTCACAAACGCGCAACGCGATGGACAATAGGCTGGGTTTGCAGATTTTTTTGTTCATTATTTTTGGCATTTATTTCGTTTATTTTTGGCACAAAGGCCAAACTTTGGCGATGAAAACGTGGCATTTGCGAGTGGTTGGATTGGATGGGCAGGCCATCTCTCAAAAGCGTGCACTCGCCCGTTATGTGCTGTCTTGGCTTTGGTTTTTTCCACCCTTGACGGCTATTTGGCTCTTCGCGCCGCCTAAATTCAGCGCTGGGGCATCAGGCGCGATCATTTTTATTTGGGTAGCAATCTATGCCCTCCTCTCGCGCTTTCATTCGGAGCGCCAGTTTCTGCATGACGCGCTTGCGCAAACTCGGCTGATCTCTCATGAGCCGATGAGCAAAACCATTCCCGCTTAATAAACGATGCAAAACGAATCTCCCAACGCGCAAAAACAGCGCTCTGGCCTCTCCCGCATTTTGCATGCCGGCGGTTATTCGCTCGCTGGTTTGCGAACGGGCTTGGGCGAGACGGCATTTCGACAAGAAGCTATTCTTGCTTGCGTCTTGATTCCTGCTGCGTTTTGGGTCGGTAAAAATTGGCTTGAGATTTCGTTCCTGATTGCAGTGGTCATCGTCGTTATGATCACAGAGTTACTCAATACAGGCATCGAAAAAACCATTGATCGCATCGGCCCTGAGTGGCACGCGCTGTCAAAAATAGCTAAGGATTTAGGCTCAGCCGCCGTCTTGCTTTCGCTGCTGCTTTGTGGGGGCGTGTGGATGGCTGCGATTTATTCACGATTTTTTTAAACCCATGGCGACGAAACCGAATTTCTCCATATGCGTGTATTGCGGCTCGCGTGATGGCAACCAGCCCGCCTTTGCCTACGCCGCTGGCGAAGTTGGCCGCTGGATCGGCGAGCACGGCGGCAGATTAGTCTATGGCGGCGGCAACAACGGCCTGATGGGCATCATCGCGCAGGCCACCATGGATGCAGGCGGCACAGTCAAGGGCATCATTCCGCAAGCCTTGGTGGAAAAAGAATGGGCCAAGACCGATTGCACAGAGCTACACATCGTGCAAACCATGCATGAGCGCAAAGCCATGATGGCCGAGCATGCGGACGTTTTTCTCGCGCTGCCCGGCGGCATTGGCACGTTTGAAGAGCTCTTTGAAGCTTGGACATGGAAGCAACTGGGCTACCACGACAAACCGATTGGCATCCTGAACGTGAATGGCTGCTACGACTTGTTTTTGCAGATGATGCGCGGCACTGTGGATGATGGCTTTGTGGGCGAATATCAAATGGAGATGATCCAAATCGCCGAGGAGCCCGCAGGCCTGTTACGCGAGCTGGTCACAGCCGCCGGGCTGTCGGAGCAGCTCAAACGGGTGGATTGAGCTGCGGTATTCAACGAGACGCAACACCTTTAAACCGCCGCCTCATCTTGCTCGCCTGTGCGAATGCGCACCACGCGCTCCACCGAAGTCACGAAGATCTTACCGTCGCCGATTTTGCCGGTACGCGCAGCGTTAACGATCGCATCCACACAGCGATCCACATCCACCGTTTTAACGGTCACTTCAACTTTTACTTTGGGCAAAAAATCCACCACATATTCCGCACCGCGATACAGCTCGGTGTGGCCTTTCTGGCGGCCAAAGCCTTTCACTTCTGTCACCGTGAGCCCTGTAACCCCACATTCAGCCAGCGCCTCACGCACTTCTTCTAGTTTGAACGGCTTAATAATGGCTGTAATTTGCTTCATGAAATGCACCTTGGATAAATTTTGTACGGGCTAAACTTTAACTCAGATCCTCAGCCGGGTTCATGTCACTCGGCTGAGGCAAAAAAACATCAAACCCCAGCTTTGGCCCCCAGCAAAAACTCCGGCTTGCCCAACTCCACACCGTTATGACGCAGCAGCGCATACGCCGTGGTCACGTGGAAAAAGAAATTAGGGATCACCCAATGCTTGAGATATGCCTCGCCCTTCATCGTGCGGGTTGCGCCGTCGCGGCCAACGGGGAAAGTGATGTCTTTGTCTTCAGTGCCGTCAATTTTGTCCGCAGAAACGCTGTCGATAAAAGCAACTGTCTTTGCAATGCGCGCGCGTAGCTCATCCATCGTCGTCTCGGTATCTTCAAATTTTGGAGCCTCCACACCGGCGAGCCGAGCGATGCCAAATTTACTTGCGTCGCAAGCGATCAGTATTTGGCGCGTGAGCGGGAGCATATCGGGAGCGAGGCGAGCGGCGAGCAAGTTGGCCGGGTCGAATTTCTTGGCAGCAGCGTGCGCAGCCGCTTTGACTAAGAAATGATCGAGATTACTCAGCATCGATTTAAAAATCGGCACGCTGGCCGAAGACATAGAAATACTCACAATTTTCTCCTGAGTGATACGTTGATACCCTGATCGTATCTGGAAACACATTCAGATGCAGGCACAATTGGCAGATATGAATATTGTGATCCTTGATGACTACCAAGATGCCGTGCGTAAACTGCCCTGCGCGGCCAAGCTTGATGAATACCAAGCCAAGGTTTATACCAACACGGTCAAGGGCATCGGCCAGCTTTCAGTGCGACTCAAAGATGCGGATGTGATCGTGTTGATTCGCGAGCGAACCGTGCTGCCGCGCCAGATCATTGAAAAACTGCCGCGCTTAAAGCTGATTTCTCAAACCGGGCGCGTGGGCAGCCATATTGATGTGAATGCCTGCACGGAGCGCGGCATTGCGGTGGCCGAAGGCGTGGGCTCACCGACAGCGCCTGCTGAACTCGCTTGGGCGCTGATCATGGCGGCGCAAAGACGCTTGCCTCAATACATCGCTAATTTGAAGCACGGCGCTTGGCAACAATCGGGTTTAAAAACGGCTTCCATGCCGGCTAATTTCAATCTCGGCACCACACTCAAAGGCCGTACGCTTGGCCTGCTGGGCTTTGGAAAAATCGCCCAGCTTGTGGCCGGCTATGCAAAAGCTTTCGGCATGAATGTGATCGTTTGGGGTCGCGAGACGACGCTGGCGCGCGCGCAAGGCTTGGGTTTTACGACCGCTGCAAGTAGCGAAGAATTGTTTTCAACCAGCGATGTGCTTTCGCTGCATTTGCGCTTGAATGAAGAGACGACTGGCTGTGTGCGTTTGGCGGATTTATCGCTCATGAAGCCCACCGCGCTACTTGTCAACACCGCTCGCGCCGAGCTGATTGAGCAAGATGCGCTGATTGCCGCACTCAATCGCGGCCGCCCGGGTATGGCGGCGGTCGACGTGTTTGAAAGCGAGCCCATCTTGCAAGGCCATGCACTGCTGCGCCTAGAAAATTGCATTTGCACGCCACACATCGGCTATGTAGAGCAAGACAGCTATGAGCTTTACTTTGACGCTGCGTTTGACAACGTGGTGAATTTCATCAAAGGCCAGCCGACAAATATTGTGAACCCGGGAGCGTTGCAGGTGCGGCGCTAGTATTTATAGAAGAAAACTGCCCGTAGCCGGCGTGTTTATTGCGCAGCGTGCTATTAAATTAAGAGTTTGCAGCAGCAGCTTGCCCGCGCTTGACATCAATCTTTTGCAAGACGATTAAGCCCGCGACAAACAACACGGTGGTTGACGCAATCGCAATGCGCTGGTTGCCACCTGTGGCCCAAGTGATGGAGCCGTAAGCCAACGGGCCGATGATGCTGGCCAACCGCGTGGCAAATCCCCAAAGCCCGTAAAACTCAGCCAGCTGCGCTTTCGGCGCAAACATGCCCGCCATGGCGCGGCCAGCGGATTGGCTCGATCCCATGCACACGCCGGCCAGCGCAGCGGCATACCAGAAGCCGCCTTTGGTGGTGGTGAGCGCAGCGATGATGCAAGTGGCGATCCAGCCTACCAGCGTGATGCCTAGGCCCAGCTTGTGCCCCACGCGATCTTGGAAATAGCCGAATGAAAACGCACCCACTGCGGCGGCGAGGTTCAACACGAAGATCAATGCCATCGTCTCTTGCGGTTTGAAGCCAATCACTTGCTCTGCATAAATCGCCGCAATCGAGATCGCCACCATCACACCGCCTTGGTAAAACACCGCGCAGAGCAGTAGCGTTTTGAAATCTTGATAACGCTGCGCTTGGCGGAATGTGCTTTTGAGCTGCTGCCAAGAGGCTTTGAAGCCGCTTTCCTTCATCGCTGCGGGCTTAGGCTGCGCGCGCTCCCTCAAAAGCTTGAACGTGACCAAGGCCGATGCGCCATAGATAAATGCCGTGATCACCATCGTCACGGGCACGAATTTATCAGCCGAGATCCCCTGCCCTTGCGCCCAAAGCACATAGCCCAAGCTGATCCCAAGCGCAAGCATCCCGCCGAAATACCCGAAGCTCCAGCCCCATCCGCTCACTTTGCCTAAGGCTTCCTGCTTAGCCAACTCAGGCAGAAAAGCAGCAGTGAGCGATTCGCCGTAGCTGTAAAACATGTTGGAGATGATGATCAAGCAGAAGGCCAGCGCCACCGTGCCCGGCCCGGTGAACGCCAAGCAAAGCGTTGAAAGGACACAGCCCGCAGTCGCAATCATCAAAAGCTTTTTCTTCGCCGCGCGCATATCGGCATAAGCGCCCAAGCTGGGCATGGTGATCATCACGATGAAGTAAGAAATGGAGAGAGCCAGCGTCCAAGCAAACGTGGCCCATTCCGCCTTTTGTGCAATCCCGCCCACAAAGTAAGCCGCATACACCGCCGTGATCACCACAGTGGTGTAACCCGAATTGGCAAAGTCATACATCGCCCAGCCAAAGACTTCACGCTTTTTCACGCCGGGGTTGAGTGCGTCTTGACTAAAGATAGCCATTTGAATTTCCTTTGCGTTGTAATTACAAGCATACTAGGTAACGCGAAAAACGCGAAAAGAATGCGAAAACCGCAAAACAAAAAACAAAAAACAAAAATTTAATAGGTGTTTAAGCTTCAAAATATTGCTTTGATTTTTTAAGTTTTTTCCTTTATCGCGTTTTTCGTATTCTTTTCGCGCTTTTTAGCGTTACCTAGTCTTCCAAACATGGCCAAACTGTATTTCCGCTACGCCGCGATGAACGCTGGCAAATCGACCTCGCTCTTGCAAGCTGCCTTCAACTACGAGGAGCGCGGCATGCAGATCGTGCTGCTCACGGCTGAGCTAGACAACCGCGATGGTCACGGCAAAATCGCCTCTCGCTTGGGGCTAGAGCGCGATGCACTCACCTTCAACGCACAGCACAGCATGGCTGAGCGCATTGCCACTGCTCAGCAGCAAGCATGGATCGCGAAATTGGCTTGCGTGTTGATTGACGAAGCGCAATTTCTCACCCTGCGCCAAGTCGAAGAGCTGCACCGCTGGGCGCATGAAAATTGCACGCCTGTGATGTGCTACGGCCTGCGCAGTGATTTTCAGGGCAAAGCCTTTGCAGGCTCTGCCGCGCTGCTCGTGCTCGCTGACGAGGTAGAAGAGATGAAGACGATCTGCGATTGCGGCAAAAAAGCCAGCATGAATGCACGGTTTGATGACGAAGGCAATCGCATCACGCAGGGCAGCCAAGTGCTGATTGGCGGCAACATGCGCTACCGAGCGCTCTGCCCGGATTGCTTTTACGGTGTGATTTAAAGCCTTTTGGGCGTATCGCCGGCATAGAATATGCGCAGGCTGCTATTTATTTAGGAGTCATTGAGCGCGGATGGCTCGGCGCTCAAACGCACACCGCGTACCGCCTCGTACACACGCATCGCAGCATATGCATCGTTGGCCGCATAAATCAGCTGGCTCTCGCTTAAATTGGGCACAGACCAATTGCTGGTAGATGCTTTTTTGGATTTGATAAAGCGCTGGTTAAACAGCGCAGCCACCGCAGATTTCACGCCCAGCTCTTTGCGATAGCCGAGCTGGCGGAAAATCGTGTTGATTTCCACGATGCCCTCGGGCTCAATGCCCAGCTTGCTGCGGATACGCTTTTTATCGTCCTGCAGCCCAAAGCCTGCTTTTATCCTATCGCCCTGCGCTAGAAGCTCCGCCGCCACGGCGCAACATTGCGCATCATGCAACTGAAATACCCACGCATGATCAAGCGTAGCGAGCTGCAAAATATGTGGACCGGTGGAGACTTCGCCCACGCGAAACGTCGGCTTGGATTCCGTGTCAAAGCCCCACGCAGGCGAGTTTTGCAGGCGCATGGCAGCTTCCCGCGCCTGCAAGCCCGTGCGCACGAGCGTGATGCGATTCATCTCAAGCCGCTCAAACAAAGGCAGCAGTGCAATGTCTTCGCTACTCGGCGGGAATTTTTCTGTGCTCATCAGATATTTATTGGGTGTTTATGCGGGGCGATTTGCAAACGTATGGCCGTATCATCGCTGATTCTCTAGGAATGCCATGAAAAAGACTTTTGCGCTAGCCCAAGAAGGCAAGCACCCTGATCGTTTGCGCGACACGATTAAAAACGACATCCGGAAATACATCAAGCGCGAGCGTGGCCGCGCTCTACCATCCGGTGTGGATTTTTGGGATTTTGATTGCCGCATTGGCGCCTCCGAGCCCGAATCAGCGATTGCACATGTGGCTGAGCTCAATGGCTTGGTTGATGCCGTGGCACAAGCAGGCAGCACTGGCGTTTATGTAGAAATATTGGCCAAACATGGGCACCGCAAAGCACGCCCTTCTTAGCAAGCGTAACACGATCACTTCAATGAATCGGCTTCGCTTAGTTTGGTCAAAAGCCTTGCTCGTCGCCAGCCTGTGTGCGAGCTGGGCAACTGCTTATGCGCAAACCGCTGCCGTGCAACTGGACGCACCTGCCAAACCCAGATTGACCTATCCCGCTCCGCTGGATATGGCGAGCGGCCTTGCTGCAACGCTCACTGTGCAAGAAGTTGCAGCTCTACCGCGAGACCGCTTCAGCCCGTTTGACCTCAAGGCAACGCATTTCATATCCAACGATCAGCCACTTTGGCTGCGCTTGCAAGTCAGGCCAGGCAATGCAACGGCAGCGAATTGGCAGTTGAGCATTCCTACCGTGGTGGTTGATCGCTACGAGGTGTACCAGCGCGATGCAAGCGGCATGTGGCAAATGGCCGTTGCCGGCGACCGGGTTGCTCATACCTTGTGGCCAGAGAATTCACTGCGCCCGAGATTCCCATTGCTCGTCTCAGGAGGTGGCGAGCAAGATGTCTTTATTCGCGTGGTCCATCTGCTGCCAGCCAAAATTTCTCCGAGCATTGTCAATATTGAAGCGGCAACACAAGGTGATCAGACTCAAATGCTTTTGATGGGCGTGCTGGTGGGATTGTTCGTCACTTTGCTTCTCATTTGCCTGCAAATGGCCATCGCTTATCGCGACCAGACCTACCTCTGGTATGCAGGGTATTTGTTTTGCACCATGCTGACGGCAGTGGCCTATTCTGGCCTTGGCCAGCTCGTTGTTTGGCCGCAAGCCACTAAATTTGCTAGCGATGCACTGGTTTACTTTGTTCTCGCCTCATTCGCATTCAATTTGCAGTTTGTAAGCGCGATGTTTGGTAGGCACTTTGGCAAAAGTCATCGGTGGATGACCAAAGGCTTGATATCAGCTTGTTCGGTATATGCGTTGCATGCCAGTTTAAATGCAGAGTACGCAAATACCATCACGATTTTGATGCTGATCTTAGGCATCTCTTGCACTTTCATTGTGGGAACGGCTGCGCTTGCTTGGCGCAGGAAAGTGGCCTACAGCGGCTATTGGTTGTTGATCTATGCCCCTTTTCTGCTCAGCATCATGCTCTCTTCCGTGGAAAACGCCGGGCAAATCAGCTTGCCTTGGCTGCCAGCTCACTTGCCCCTCATGACCATCATGGTCGAGGCCATTGCGATGATGCTTTGTTTGAACGCGTTTAGCCGCGAGACGCATGCGCAAGCTGTGCGTGAACAAGCCGCTGCCCAGCGCGACCCCCTCACAGGCTTTCTCAACGAATCGCGCTTTATTGCGCTCGCCGCACGAGCGTGGCAGCACGCTAGCCGCTCGGGACGCGATGTCTCGTTGGCCTATGTGCTTGTGGAGCCCAAAGGCAAGGATCTCAATGTTGTGCAAGCTGAGGCGATGATGCTGCGAAGTGTGCGCATGGTGCGCATCGCCATGAGCGAAAGCGATGGCGTAGGCCGCATCGGAAAGAACACCCTAGGCATCGCAATGCCTAACGTTCCGCCCGGTGATGCACTGACAGCACGCCTGTCTCGTTTAGTGGCTTTAGGGTTGATGCTCGATCCGCACGACAGCGCGGCGCAAGCGCTTAAATTCACCCTTGCTGTGAGTTCATGGCGTGTCAATCCACAAGAATTCAACAGCATTGACAAGCAGCTGCGCAGCTTACTGCAAAAAGACAGCGAAGAGCGCCCGCGCACCATTCGCTTTTTAGAGCCCGCGCTTTAAGAAATTTCAAGCCAGCTGGATGGCGGTTCCACGCTCAAGTTCGGCAACACGGCGAATATAGATTTGAAAATCTGCATCTTCGCCACGCAGCAGAAGCGGCAAGGCGTTGTAGAAATCTTCGCGCCTGCACCACTCATGCATGTAGTCATCCCAACTGTTCCAATGGCGTTTTTGCTGCGCTGTCATGCGCTCATTGAAAGCCACGAGATACGCACGTTCAAAGAGCGAAATCAGCATGTCAAATATCACCAGCATGCGCTCGTTTTGCTCCGGGCTTGCATTGAGCAGCGGCTCATTCGTGCGCAAATGCAAATCCGGGTGCGCTAAGACGATTTTGAGAAAATCGTTGTAGGCATCCGAGAGCAATTGATAGCCCTCTTCCTCTTCGTTGGCGCGCTCTTTGATCTCTTGCCATACAAAAATGCCAATCGCTGCAGGCAATCCGAGCACAGTGACCACATAGCTGGCGATTTCCCACATGTCACGCATGATGCTTTATAACTCCTGAATTGATAGCAAGCTACGCTTTATTTATGCCGGCGTATCGGCATTTTGACGCATCAACAGTTGCGCAAACCTTTTTTCGCGCTCATACGGAAACACATCATGCACATGCCCGGCTTTGATGCGATCCTTGTGGCTTTGCCAAAAAGCAGCATCCAGTAAATCCGCATGATGCTGCATGAATACGCTGCGCACAGCGTCATTGCCAAGCAAGAAAGGCGCAAAGGTTTCGGGAAACACATCATTTTTTGCCACGCTGTACCACACCTCGCCACTCATCTCGTCTTCTTCATTTCGCGGCGTCGGTACGCGGCGAAAATTGCAATCGCTGATGTATTCAATCTCGTCATAATCATAAAACACCACCTTGCCGTGACGCGTCACACCAAAATTCTTCCAAAGCATGTCGCCAGGAAAGATGTTGGCGCGCACCAAATCTTTGATGGCATTGCCGTATTCGATCACAGCTTTTTCAATCTGCCCCATGGCTTTCAATGCATCCTTCGGATCATCTTTCAGATCAAAGGCTTCTTGCAAATAAATGTTGAGCGGAATCATGCGCCGCTCAATATAAAGATGCTTGATGATGACTTCTTCTTGCCCATCTTGATCGCGGTCTGAGATTTCCAATTGACTGGGGGCGAATTTCTTAATTTCTTCAATCAACCCATCTTCAAAGCGACTGCGCGGAAACGCCACTTCGCTGTATTCCAAAGTATCGGCCATGCGGCCCACGCGGTCATGCTGCTTGACGAGCAGATATTTTCCTTTGATCTGCTCGCGTGTGGTGTCTTTTTGCGGCGGATAATAGTCTTTGATGAGCTTAAACACATACGGAAAGCTGGGCAAATCAAACACCAGCATCACCATGCCTTTGATGCCCGGCGCGATGCGAAATTTATCGGAGCTGTGGCGCTGGTGGTAGAGAAAATCGCGATAAAAAAGCGTCTTGCCTTGCTTGGCCAAGCCAAGCGCGTTATAAATTTCAGCGCGTGGTTTGCGTGGCATCAAGCTGCGCAGGAATTGCACATATGCGCTTGGGATTTCCATATCGACCAGAAAATAGGCGCGCGCAAAGCTGAAAAGCATCAGCAAATCATCTTCGCCAAACAGGGCGGCATCAATGGCCAATTTGCCGCCTTCTTTGGTGTGAAGTAGAGGCAGGGCAAATGGCACTTCATTGAAACCATTGATGATCTTGCCAATAACGTAGGCCCCTTTGTTGCGAAAAAACAAATTGGAAAGCACTTGGATCTGAAAGTTGGCGCGCAAACGGATCCCGCTGAGCTTTGCCTCAAAAGCTTTCAATACAAAATTTGAATCACGCGGGAAATCTTCAAACGGCGTCAGCAATGCAAAATTTTCAATCGCGCGCCTGATGGTGTTTTCCAGCGTTTGGAAAGTGGGGTAATAAGCAAGATAAGTTTGCTGCGAGGCAGCTTCGTCATTTTCAATGTATTCGGTGCTTACAGCCGGGCGCACAAAGATGAAATCGTTTTGGAAATAGGTGCGATGCAAAATTTTCGTCGTCACCGAATTAAAGAACGTTTCTGCTAGCTCGGGCTGATGGTGATTGATCAAGAGGCCAATGTAGTGCAGCTTGACCTGCTGCCAAATCTCCATCGGCTGCTCACCGGCCCTAAATTCTTTTTCCAACCGAACCACAGCCTCTTTCACCCGCAGATCATAAAACTCAATCCGCTCACGCTGCGCCCTCTGCTGGCCATGCCAATCTTGCGTTTCAAAGCGATGCTTGGCGCGTTGACTTTCTGCTCTGAACAACTGATAGTGACGATTAAAGCCATCGAGCATGGCTCGGGCGATCTCGAAAGCGATGGTTGAGTCGAGGCGTTGGGGGAACATATTCGTATCCTACTGCTAGTTTGCGCTCTTAAGCCTGAGCCCGCCGACTGCGCTTGGGGCATCCCACTGCGCGAATGTCCTCCGGCTGGCGCTACGCGCGTGCCTCCCCCTTTACTTCGCTACGTGAGACACCCCAACCGCAGCCGGCAAGCTCATGCGGTTTTGTACAACGCGAGAGTGTGTGAGAACGAATACTGTGCCTCGCTAATAACCACGAATCTGAAGCGTTGTGATTTGGGTATTTCACGTAGCGAGGTAAAAGGAGGAGCGCCAGCCGCAGGCCAGCGCGGGGGACACGAGCGCAGTGAAGTACCCGAAGCGCAATGCTTCAGGTTCGTAGCCGCGCGATCAAAAGCCTCAGAGTCTCTATAAAATTGATAGCGCCAAACATAGCAAATACGCCGGCTAACCCCCTATTTCGCTTTAAAAACAGCATCAATGGCCACTTTATAAGCCGGCAACACATCCGCCGCAGCAG
>JAYUSD010000073.1:0-26755 GCA_043755865.1 Variovorax sp.
TGAACGTCGAAAAAGCGCGTTACGACAAACTGCTCACCAGCAATGAAATCGTCACGCTCATTACCGCGCTAGGCACAGGCATCGGCGCAGTGGGCGGCAGCGATGATTTCAACGTCGAGAAGCTGCGCTATCACCGCATCATCATCATGACCGATGCTGACGTGGACGGCGCACACATCCGCACGCTCTTGCTCACCTTCTTCTATCGCCAGATGCCTGCGCTGGTGGAGCGCGGCCACATTTATATCGCGCAGCCGCCGCTTTATAAGGTCAAGCATGGCAAGGCCGAGCAATATTTGAAAGATGGCAACGATCTCGATGCGTATTTGCTGCGCGTGGCGATGGATGGCGCGAAGCTCGTGCCCGGTAAAGATAAAGCCGTGATCCAAGGCGATACGCTGCTAGAAATCGCCCGCAAATATCAGCTGGCTCATGCCGTGATTGGCCGCCTCTCCAACTGGATGGATGGCGAAGGCTTGCATGCCATCATGAATGGCGTGTCGCTCAATCTCGACACCATGCAAGACGCAGAAAAATCCGCCATTGCTCTGCAAGCCGGCCTGCATGCCGCCACAGTGGCCGCCGTATTCGACGCCCGCACCGACAAACACGTGCTCACCATCACGCGCCGCGTGCATGGCAACGACAAGCTATCCACGATTACCGCAGACTTCGTCCATGGCGGCGACTATGCGGCATTGGTGGATGCAGCGCTCACCTTCCAAGGCTTGGTCACAGATGGTGCGCTCGTGCAGCGCGGAGAAGGCGAGCGCCAAAAAGAAAGCAAAGTGGCCGATTTCCGCGAAGCCATGCAATGGCTCATCGGCGAAGCCGAGCGCTCCACCAGCCGCCAGCGCTACAAAGGCTTGGGCGAGATGAACCCCGAGCAACTCTGGGAAACCACCATGGACCCGACCGTGCGCCGCCTGCTCAAAGTGCAAATCGAAGACGCCATTGAGGCCGACCGCGTGTTCACCACCCTCATGGGCGATGAGGTTGAGCCGCGCAGACAATTCATTGAAGACAATGCGTTGAGGGCGATGAATATTGATGTTTGATCGAAGTCTTCCATGAAAGTCGAACACGCCATGTTGGAGTTTCATGGAAAAACGTTGAACTGATCAATATGCCCGTCATTTCCTACTTCTTTGGTATCTACATCCGCATGTATCACGCGGATCATCCGCCTGCGCATTTTCATGTTGAGTATCAAGGCCATGAAGCCTTTGTGAGCATCTTGACCGGCGGTGCAAAAAGGCCATCTGCCTAGCAAAGCCGCGCGTATCGTGCGCGAATGGGCCTTGGAGCACCAAGAAGAGCTGATGACAAATTGGCAGAGAGCGGTTAACCTCATGCCTTTAGAGCGTATCCCAGGAGCCGACAATGATTAAGATTGTGCACGCACGTTGGATCAAAGATCAGCAGATTGCTTTGGCGTTTTCAGACGGCAGCGAAGGCGTGCACGACTTTGCACCTTTGCTTTCCCTTAGGACACCACTTACGCAGCCCTTGCAAGACACCGCTGCATTTCAAAAATTCTTTTTAGAGCTGGGCGCACTATGTTGGCCGCATGGGTTGGAATTCAGTGCTGACAAACTTCGCGCTGAACTGCTCGCAGCCAGTTTATTGCATCAGGCCGCTGAAACTGCCTAAGGTTCTATCATCGGCAGGTGAGATATTTTGCTGCTAATCAAACACTAACTAACTGCCTGCCGCGCTGGTTTGCAGATTTTCGAAATAGTCTAACTTCTCAGATAGATATGAAATAAGGCTGAGGATGTTTAAGCAATCCAGTTCAGAAATCACGTCAGGCACAACTTTAACCATTGGCGCATGATTGACGGGATTTCTGAAACCAGCCATCAAACCACGTGTTAAGTGAGCTTGACCTTCCTGAATGTTTTGCAAAGATATTGTGCTCAGGTCATTAATGGGGAGTGACGGCGGTGTGATCGCCACTTTCTTCGCCTGATCCATTTGAAAATTGAATACCTTGGCCAAATCGGTGCCATCAAGGTTTGCTTCTTTTGCAAGGGTTCTAACTCGATCAGCGAATAGCTTGCAGCCTTGATCTGCCGCATGTCCATACTGAGCATTCTTATAATACTCAGAGACGTTCTCTCGAATCGATGTATGTAAATGCCGCCAATGCAGCAATGGATAAGCGGGAATGAGTTCGTACAGAGCTTTTACTACAGGTGCAGCTGTTTCTGATACTTCTTCATTTCGGGTCATTTCGCGAACGATAGACTCTACAGGTCCGCGAACTGATTCGGGTAGCGTGTTGAACCAAAGTTGTGTATTGACGCCAGTGACAGTTTCGACATCCTGTTCTTTTTTATTTGCACGCTTCTTTCGCCAATCTTGTCCAACTTTTGAGATTAGTCCTTCTAAATATTTTCGAAACTCTGCCATTTCTTGATGATCCCAATTCAGAGCTTGTCTGTTTGTAGAGATCACATCTTCTTCAATCAAGTCTATAAAGTCTGCCTTGATCCAACCTGTTAAGTACTGGAAAAAATGGCTAGAAGCACTCTCAGAGAAGTATTCAGGTGCATTTACTAGTTTTCCTCTTGAAAATAGTGCGATGCCACGTAAGCCAGAGCTAGGAGGAATAGGGGTTTTTGCAGTAATTAACGAAAGCGAAATCTTCCCAAAATATGCATCAGCTTCGTCCACCAAATCGGATTCAGTCCAAACGAATTGGGTTTCGATGTTGCTATATCGCCTTTTATCTGAGACGAACAGTATTTTTTCGCGTCCATCGCTTAGCTTAATTTTAAAATTTTCATCCACAACAAAAATACGTGACAGGCTATCGGCGATAGCATCGAGATCAAACGAGCTTTTGCGTTTCAAAGCCGATAACTGAATAATGGTTTTTGTTGATCGTTCCTTAACCTCTGCGTTGAGTATCTCGACTTCAGGGTTGTACGTGTCAGTGGAGTTTAGTAACTTGTCCCAATTTAGTTTAAAGCGATTTCTGTAACCGTCTTTAATGGTATCGACAGTTATTTCTTTTGCCAAACCAAAGAGCGCTAGTTTTCCCAATCCCTTTTTCCCAGTGGGTAGTCGTTTGTACTTTTCTGATGGTTTATCGCCTTGTTTAAGGCGACGATTGCGCCCGATTACGAGAAACTTTTCTTGAATATCCTGTAGAGACATCCCTACTCCATCGTCCTCAATCGTAATTGCGACGGGTGTTCCGTTTTGCTCCAAAAACTGAATAGAAACACTATTCGCATCAGCGTCGTATGCGTTGGAGATTAACTCAGCAAGTGCGGGCGGAAGAGTTGAATACATCTTCACCCCCAAGTGCTCAATGGTATTAGGGTCGAATTTAAGGGCCAAACTCATTTTTGTTGATCCTTTAAATGCGCTATGTATTCTTTGGCTTGCTGCTTGATAAAAACGGGTGGTAGCGCGTTGCCAATCATTAGTGCTACTGAGTCTTTTCCCCTCTTCATGCAAAACTTGTATTTCTGCGGAAAGGTTTGCAGCAGGGCTGCTTCGCGAAGCGTTATGGCGCGATCCTGTGTTGGGTGCAAGTAGCGTCCCTTGGATGGGTTATGGCAACCACCGGTTATGGTTGGCGCCACATCGTCCCAACTCATTCGACCGTAAACATCTTTGTATCCACCTTCATTGCGCTTATGGCACTCTAGCCAAAGCGATCTTGGAATATCTGCCCTTGACCCTCCATTTTTTGGTACGTGTGCAATGATTTTCATTACTTTTTCACTCCTAGTTTCTTTTATATCGTGAAGCTCGTCTCCGGTATTGCCCGGTTTTGGCAAATGCTCGATTGCTTCTCGAACGGTCTTCCTTTTCGGATTGACCTTCGCGTTTGAGATAACACCAAATCTAGAAGCCTTCAGAAGCAATCGCTTGCGTCGCTGCGGGACGCCATAATCAGCAGCGTCTTTTATCTGTGCGAAATTTTCGTCTATGACATAACCGAGCTTTGCTAGCTCTCTTCGTAGCTTTGCCACGCGCCAGTCCTTTGCCAACGCCGGAACATTCTCCAGCATTACCGTTTTTGGTAGCAAAAACTGGACAAATCTTAAAAACTCAAAGATTAGCGCGTTGCGCGGATCACGAAGCGATGTGGTTTTGTTTCTTGTGCGCTGTGATGAAAAACCTTGACATGGTGGACAGCCAGCTAACAAGTCTAGATCACCAGGCTTCAAACTTAGATCGGCTAAAACTTTCTCCTTCGTTAACTCTCGGATGTCGCATTCATACAAGCTGGTTTTCTTGTGATTGCTTCGAAACGTCTCAGCTGCGATGGGATTGCACTCAACACCAGCAAGCACGGTGAAGCCAGCCTTTGACAGGCCGAGCGTTAACCCACCCGCGCCTGAAAAGAGATCAATTGCTGTGAATATTGCTTTTTTCATAATTGATTACTACTCGTTTTAATTCGACGGAAATGCTTTTTGGAGCTTCGGTATTGTGTTTTAAGCCCGAAGAGCATTGTTTCTATCTTACTGATGCAGCGTCTCTTGGATTCTGAGGCTCGGTAAATCTGACAATTTTAGGGAAAACGAGTGGTTAGCTTGTGTTCTGTCTTTTACGAGTTGCTTTTAAAACAAGGGGGAATCCTACATAGTTCAGATGATGCCCTTTGCATAAGTAGCAATAACAATCCTAGCTTGATTACTTCTGGAGCAAACCATGACAACGACTGTTAAAGCGATTTCGGTTACTGAGCTGAATGTTTCGCTCGATAAGAAACTACCACCCACCTTGCATGCTGAGGCGAAAGGTGTTTTTTCTTCCCCAGCTTGTACAAACGCGAGACTAACTCCATGGGTGTATTTGCAGCCTCCCGCTGATGGAATCTGGGATTTCAGTTTAATTGCTGATCAACGTGATGGCTACTGGCCACAAAAAACTGTGGAGCTAACCGCTACTTTAGCGGTCGAGTTGCCAGAGGGTTGTACTGGCATCCGTGTGCATGCTTCGACGAACGATACTCAATATGGGGGACGTTCTGACGGACCCGGCTTTGATCAAAAGCTTTCCGGAGGAGTAGACCTTTTCCCTTGGAAGACTCGTGCAGTATCAGCAGGCATCGGCGATCCATTTCCATGGGTGTTGCCAGCACCTTCGATTGAGCCAATGCAGCGAAGCAACGATTTATTGAGCCACCCTGTCTCAACCTTACTGGGCAAGCGAGTGCGTAAAATTTTAGATGGCAACTTCTACACTGGCGATTTCGTGAAGGATCGCGTCAACATCGTTTTCAGTACCGATGGACTAACCATCAAGAATATCTGGATGGGTTGATACAAGGTGAATTAATGGGTTTGCCCGCCATATTTACAGATCGTCAACGCTGACTTCGATGCTGTTGCCTTGAGCGGCGCTGGCGCTGCGGGTTGCGATGAGGGCTGTGAAATCTTTTTCGGCGAGGGCATCGGCAAAGCTTTGCATGACTTCGGGTTGCACGACGTAAAAGGAGGGGGCGTTGTGGCTGAGCACGGCAATCGGCGCGCCTTTGGCTTTGCGCAGGGTGGCACCGGGGTTTTTCTTGAATTCGCTGATTCCAACGGTGAGGGGGGTGAGCAGGGCTTGCATGATGGCTTTGTATTCGGAGATGAAATTAGCGCTTATTTTAGAGCTTTACGGGTTGTGACGATTTCTGAACCCGTTGTGTGGGCGTAACTCGCATCATTTTGCTATCGTATATGCTATCATGCTTGGCTTGTGAGTATTCCATCTGTCATTTTCGATACCAATGTGTTGGTGGCTGCGCTGAGCAGTGCGGAGGGAAGCTCGCGTGCGGTGTTGCGCGGCGCGCTTGTGGGGCGCTGGAAGCCTTTGATCTCGCTGCCGCTGTTTGCAGAATATGAGGATGTGTTCTCGCGAGACGAAACTCTGGCGAGAAGCAAGGTGTCTGCGGTGGTTGCGCAAGAGTTGCTTGATTCCTTGCTATCGGTGAGTGAGCTGGTGGAGATTTATTATTTATGGCGCCCGAATCTGCGAGATGAGGGGGATAACCATGTGTTTGAGTTGGCGGTGGCTGCCGGGGATGCGGTGCTGTTGACTTGGAATTTGCGCGATTTCGCGCGCGCGGAGTTGCGCTTTCCCCACCTGCGGATCATGACTCCTGCAGATTGGATGAGGCGGCAGAATTGAAGATGAATTTGCAAGGAGTATGGCTATGTCTGTGATGACGATTCGATTGCCTGATGCGAAGCATGCTCGCTTGAAGGAGCTGGCGCGCTCGCGGGGCTTGAGTGCGAACAAGTTGATGGAAGAGCTGGCAACAGTGGCCTTAGTGCAGCAAGACACGGCGGCGCGCTTTGCGATGCGTGCCCAGCGCGGGAATGCGGTGCGGGGGCTGGCGATTTTGGATGAGTTGGATGCGGGGTTTGCTAAGGCGGCTTGAGGGATTTCTTCTAAGCAAAAAACACTGTTTGCCGGCATGGAGTCTGCGCAAAGCGCTATTAAATCAATAGCGTGTTAGAAACTGTTCTTTTTCAGCCATTCATTGAGCACCGGGCTCCAGAATTTGCCGCCTGCGAGCAAGAGGCGGTGGCCATCGGGATCGACGGGTGGGGCGGCGAAGAACTCTGCGGTGATTTTTTGGCCAGCGGCTGTGGCGGCTTCTACATGGGCTTTGTGCCATTGCTTGGGAGCAACAGAGCCCCAATAGTGATCGTTTTCTGAATAGAGCCAGAGGCTGGGCAGGGGTGTCGTTTTGCCGAACAGGCCAAGAGTTTCTTGCATCTTCTCAGGGGCGCAGGATTTGCCGGGGTAGCGGGCGGGATCGCCGCCAGCACCGCCTGCGAAATTGACGCAGCCCACCACGCCTGGCCAGGCTTGGCTGCAAGCGGCTACGGTGGTGAGGCCGCCGACTGATTGGCCGACAAGGAGGATGCGATCTTTTTGAGCCCAGCTTTGCTCGCGCAGCCAATCATGCGCGGCTCGCACGGCTTGGGTGGCGGCATCGGCGACTCGGGCGTAATCGGGCGTGCTAGTGCAGCCGCCGCCAGAATCTGAGAAGCGCGCGCCAGAGTTTTCTGCATCGCCTGCGCTGCCGCCGTAGCCGGGGCGGATGGGCGCAATCACTGCGTAGCCTTTGCTATGCCAATAGCGCACATGGCCGAAGGCGACAGGGTTTTTTAGCTGGGCGCGCTCTGCTGGCGTGCCGGCGCGGCCATGTGAGAAGATGACGACGGGCCACGGCCCCTCGCCGGGATTGGCTTGCGTGAGCGTGGGCTTGAAGATGTGGACGGGCATGTCTGCATCGCCAAAGAGGCCTGCGCCTTTCACGCTGACTTTTATGATCTCCGCTTGCAGATCGGAGGCTGGCGCGGATTGTGCGGAGGCGTATGTTTGAATGGTGAAGAGGGCGGCTGCGATGCTGAATGTGATGAGTGCGTGTTTCATGCGGCAAGCGTAACGCAATGGGCGCATTCTTTCAAGGCGTTTCATGCAGAAAAGTGCCGATTGCCGGCATGGAATATGTGCAGACAGCTATGAAATTAATAGCAAATGCCTAACTTCAACGTCAGGCAGAGAGCTTGCGCGCCGCTTGAATCACTTGATCAACCACAGCTTTGACTTTGGCCTCGGTGGCTGAGTCTTTCAAGCGGCCTTGCGCATCAAATGCATCACCTGCTTTGCTTAGGGCGAATTGCTGCGGCGTCACCCAGCATTGCAGATTGCGCAGGAGCGGAGCGAGATGATCCAGGCTGCGCAGGCCGCCCATGATGCCGGGGGAGGCGGAGAGCAGGCCGACGACTTTGCCTTCGAAGGGTTTGGTGCCGCTTTTCCATGTTTGCGCCTCTTCTTCGCTGCACTCTGTGCCGGGTTTGGCGGGGCTGCTGGCCCAATCGATGGTGTTTTTTAAGAGGGCGGTGTATGAGCCGTTGTATTCAGGGCTGGCGATGATCCAGCCGGCATGCTGGTGCATGAGCTCTTTGAGGCGGATGACGTCGCGTGGCGTACCGCTGGCTTCTAGGTCGGCGTTGTAGAGCGGGATGTGTAGATCGGAGAGTTCGAGCAAAGTGGTTTGCACGCCGGCAACATGGGCAAGGCGGGCCGCAACATTTGCGAGCATGCGATTGAACGAGCCTGCACGGCTGGAGCCGGCAAAGATGAGGATGGAGGGTTGGGGTGTGGTCATGAATGGAAGTTTGCCAGAGGTGCAATGCTTTTTGCATGCTGGGTGTATGGTCGAGCGGGCACTATTTATTTGATAGCACTCTGCGCATATTCTGTGCCGGCTAGATGGCTATTTTGCTTAAAATTTACGTGTTTTTCCCGCTTTTGAAGCTGGCCAGCAGCACGGCGATGGACAGCAGCGAAAGCCAGGCGCTTAAGCCCCAAGCTTGAAAATATTGCAAAGCTGCTCCGCTGATCAGAGGGCCTAGCGCGCCGCCTAAGGTGTAGCCCGTGATCATGGCGGCTGTGCCCGATGCCACGGCAGAATAGCCCATGCTGGCGTCGAAATGATGGGCGACTCGGATCATGGTGAGCGTGTAGAGCGCGCCGCCTACTCCGCCCCAGACGACGGCTGTGGCGTAAAGCAGCCAAGTGAATTGCGCGGATGCTGCGAATGCGATGCTGGCGATCAGAAGCAGCCAACCCGCGACGCCAAACACGCGTTTTGGTGCGAAGCGATCTGCGGCTAAGCCTGCGGGATACTGGAAAACGAAACTACCTACGCCAAGCGCGCCCACGATGCTGGAAGCTTGCGCGAGCGAGAGGCCGAGCGATGCGCCGTTGGCTGCACTGATGCTACTCAGACCTGCCTCGAATACGCCGCCTGCGAATGCGATGAGCACGAGCGCGGGCACAACGCGAATGGCTTGCCATGTGCTGCCGATTTGCTGTGTTTCTCCGTCGCTTGCATCCGTGTTGTGATTGACGTGAAGGGCTTGCGTAAGCTTGAGGCGCAGAGCGATGCCTAAAGCTGCAAACTGCACAACTGCTGCAGCAACCAATGTCGTCTTCGGCTGCCAGCCGAGCAACACCGGCACGAACGGGCCTGCAGCGAGCGCAGCGCCAAGAGCCGTTTGATACAGCCCCATCACTTTGCCGCGCTGGTCTGATGGCGCATGCTCCGCCAACAGCGCCTCGGTCGCATTCCACACCGCCGCTGCGCCCATGCCGCCCGCCACAGCGCTTGCGCACCACCAAGCAAACGCATTCGGCGAATCAATAAAGAAGATATAGCCCAAGGTGCACACCGATTCCAGCGCCATGCCCAGCAGATACACGCGGCCAATGCCAAAGCGCGCAAAGATGCGCGGCATGATGGGAATGAGCAGCGCCACGCAAGCAAACGGAATCATCGCAAACGCACCGACTGTTGCTGTGCCCATGCCGCGCTGCTGCAGCAACACAGCCAGCACGGGGCCGAACATGGAAAAGGAGGTGACGACGAGTGTGGTGGCGGCAGCAAGCCACCAGAATTTTTTCATGCTTGCTTTATCTCGGCTTAACCAAATAACCACCAAAGAAAAAGCATCAACATCAGCGAGAGGATAAAGTTCAATACTTTAGGCGTTTGGCCATAATCTGGATAGCTGCTAGACGAGAAGACGTCTTTTACATGTCCCATCCAGCGATGCATTTGCGTGGCGCTGGCATCGCCTTTTTGGCGAGCAAGCTTCTCACCCCATGGCCTAGCTTGCCTTGGCAATGTGCCTTTGAGAATGGGCTCTATTTTGTCAAGCAGCGGCCTTACCGCGCTCATGCTCGGCATCGCCACCACATGGCCGCAGGTCTCGCAACTCGTGTCTTGCGTGGCATCGAGTGGCTGGCCGCAGCCCCGGCAAGCTATTGATAACTGCTCGCGTGGTGCGTCGATTTTTAGTGCTTCTCCGTGGCGCACGAGCAAAGCCTCCGTGAGGCGCGGCAAGTCAAACAGCATCAGCGGCGTCTCACAATGCGTGCACTGCGGTGTTTGACCAGAGAGCGTGGTGGGCACTTCATCTACCGGCGCACCGCAGTTCAGACAACTCGGTTGCACGCCCTCTTCCTTAAGCGCAGCCAAGTCACGCGAATTCAAAGTGCGCACCAAGCCTCGCTCAGCCAGCAGCAGCGCAAAGCCCTGAAAGTGCCCATGGCCGCGCTCGCATTCCAGCGCCGCAGTGCGCCCAAATCGCGTGAGATTGCGCACGGCTTTCAAGCTGCCTTTGCAGTGCACGCATTGCAACTGCGCCGGCACATTTTGCGAAGCGCGCGGCATCGCGATCATCTCTCGCAGCAACTGTACCCAACCTAGCCCTGATAAACGCACCGATTCAAACGCATCAAACCACACCAGATGACAGTTGCCGCAAATATCTGTGGCCACGCTCTGCCCGTAATGGCCTTCAAGCGTGAGCTCTTTGAGAGGCTGCTGGCAACTGGTGCAAGTATTGAGCTGATGCATGACTTGTCTGGCCGGTTAAAGACCCGCAAAATTCGTCTTCAGGCGACGCGCACTCTCAACGCTGGCGGCTTGCAAATCAGCGCCAATGTCGAGCAACGCAGCACGCTCCCAAAATTCAATCGCCCATTGCCGGGCGAGATTTTTTTCTTGCTCGAAGCCAGCAGACGTGTATTGCTGGCGCACAGGCGAATCGCTCAACGCGCCTTGATGAATATCAGGCCTCCACATCATGGGCAGCATGTCATAGACCGGCGCGAGGCGAATCTTTGGTGTGATCACATCATCCACAAAGAAAGAGAGATTGCCAGAGTGCATGTCGGTGTTGCCAATGAATTTGCCGAAGGCGAAGATGCTGGCAATGTGACTCAACTCTTGCGCTGTGATCATGCCCAGTTTTTCTAATGCTTCGCTGGTGGTGAGCCAATTCGTCCAACTGCTTTTGACGAACTCATCATGCAACGCGGCAATGGCGACAACATGTTGCTTACCTTCCATACCGATCCGATCAAAACGGACTGACTCCAGATAGGTGCGTTGTGTGCTGTGAAGCAATTGCGTGGTTGCTGCTGCCACGCCATGATTGGCCAAGACTTGCAATGCGAGCTGCTCCAACGAAAGAAGTGCTTGCCAGCGCCTGCCAAACGGCGTGCCGTGCGGGGGCGTGAACTTCACGATGCAATGCTGCCAGCCACGAGCATCCGCGTATTTAGAGAGAAACTTTGGCTGTTCTCCACCAGCGCTAGAGCCGGCGGGCAACGTTTGACCCGCGTGCGCGGCCGTTGCGTCGTATTCGATGAGGCGATCTTCAATCACAGCACTGACTTCATCGTCCAAGCGTCCCCGATTGATTTGCCCTAACTCGAATGCACCTGGTGGGTTGTGAGCATGTTCTGTGATGATGTAGAGCGTTTGCTCCAAGCTCCAAGAATCTGGATCTTGTGGGAAATCTCGACGCGCACGAGCGTACTGCCTGCCTAAAAATCCCTGTGGGCGCAGCGGCGTTAAAAACCACGGCAGGCGGTCCTTTGATGTAAGCCATTCGCAGCCTTGGGTTTTTGTGTAGGTTCGATTTGGATGGAGATGCGTGAGCGTTCCCCAAGTTTTTAAGTAGCCGTCATAGCCCGTTAAGCCAACTGTTTGTACGGCAGGCAAACCCAAAATATCTTTTTTAAGCGCATACCGCGTGCTCCGAGCCGCGCCGATGCGAAGCACGCGCTCGCCCAAATTCTTGATCGCAACAGAAATGCTGGGCTGGCTTTTGCCACTTGCCGTGGCGAGTTGTGCGGCCGTGAGCGGCTCGCCTCTTGCGAGCAATGCAGCTACAGCCTCAGACAAATCAATTTTTGGGAGATTCATTAATAGATACTTTTACGATAAGTATCTGATAAATAAAGAAAAAAGGCAAATTACTAATAAATAAAAGTATAGATACTTTTATTCGAAAAGCGATGGAAAAATGCTGTAAAGCGCCGCTCAATCCCCCAAAGGCCGCAGCAATTGCTTCACATCGTCTTCCGTGAAAAGCGCTTGTTTGCGCATTTGCGCGCCGCTGAGCATGCCTTCAGCTAAGGCGGCTTTGCGCTCTTGCAGGCTAAGCATGCGCTCTTCAATCGTGCCGCTGGCGACCAGTTTGTAGACGAATACTTGAGAGGTTTGGCCGATGCGGTGCGCCCGATCGGTGGCTTGGTTTTCTACCGCCGGGTTCCACCACGGATCGTAGTGGATCACGGTATCGGCCTGCGGCAAATTCAGGCCCACGCCGCCGGCCTTCAAGCTAATCAGAAAGAACGGCACTTGGCCGCTGGTGAATTGGTCAATGATGTCGTCACGCTTTTTTGATTGGCCGGTGAGCTTGACCCATTTGATTTTGCGTTTGACCAGCTCTTGCTCAATCAGCTCCAACATCGAGGTGAACTGCGAGAAAAGCAATACTTTACGGCCCTCAGCCAGCATCTCGGGCAGAATTTCCATCAGCAAATCGAGCTTGGCGGATTGCTTGACCTTCCTCGCAGCTTCGGTGGGCACCAAGCGCGGATCGCAGCAGACTTGGCGCAGCTTCAGGAGCGCATCAAGCACTTGAATTTGCGAGCGCGCAAGGCCTTTATCAGCCAGCGCATCGCGCACAGATTTCTCAGTAGCCAAGCGAATCGTCTCGTACAAATCGGCTTGCTTTCCTTCAAGAGAGACCATGCTGAGCGTCTCAATTTTGTCGGGCAGATCTTTGAGCACTTCTTTTTTGGTGCGCCGCAAGATGAATGGCGTGACGCGGCGGCTGAGCGCAGCCAACAGCTCTGTATCGCCATGCTTTTCAATCGGCGTGCGATACAGCTCTTTGAAGCGACGGGCGCTGCCCAAGAAACCGGGCATCAAAAAGTGAAACAAGCTCCAGAGCTCACCGAGATGATTCTCCATCGGCGTACCGGAGAGGCACAGGCGCTGGCCCGCTGGCAGCTCATAGGCCACTTGCGCTGCATCGGTGTGCGCATTCTTAATATTCTGTGCTTCATCGAGCACCACGACGGACCACTGCTGCGCCAGCCAACGCTCTTTATCGCGCGGCAGCAGCGAATACGGCGAGAGCACGATATCTGCTTGCGAAATGTCTTGCGCGGCCTCATGGCGAGCAGCGCCGTGGAGCAAGAGCACGCGAAGAGAAGGCGTGAACTTTGCCGCTTCGCGCTGCCAATTGCCCATGAGGCTCACCG
Source organism: Variovorax sp. (assembly GCA_043755865.1). Taxonomy (GTDB): domain Bacteria; phylum Pseudomonadota; class Gammaproteobacteria; order Burkholderiales; family Burkholderiaceae_C; genus JANMDU01. The sequence goes on from JAYUSD010000073.1 coordinate 13,102, forward strand.
GCGCGATGATGAGCGCGGGATGCGTGAGCCGGCCAGCTTCTTTCTCGATCAGCAGATGCGCCAGTGTTTGCAGTGTTTTGCCCAAGCCCATGTCATCGGCAAGCACACCAGCCAAGCCTTGCTCGCGCAAGAATTGCAGCCAACTTAAACCCTGCAATTGATACGGCCGCAGCTCCGCTTTTAAGCCCTCAGGCAGGAGCACAGGCTGCAATGCATTCGCGCCGCCTTTGAGCTGCGCGAGCAATTTCTTCAAGCCCCGCGCACCATCCCACACCGCGCCCTCGCCCAAGGCAGCAGACAAGCGCAACGCCTCCATGCGCGATAGGCGCAGGCTCTCGCCCTTGAGATTGTGCGAGCCATCGAGCAGCTCAAGCAACGCTGATAACCACGGCTTGAGGGGCTCGGTGGGTAGGCGCAGCCATGCTTCCCCGTGGGGCACATACATCGTCTCGGGTAATTGCAGCTCGGCACCATCTTGCAACTGGCTTTTCAGCAATTTGATTTGTGCGATCAGCGCAGGCAGCGCCGGAAGAATATTAATGCGCTGGCCTTGTACTTCGATGCCCAGCGAGAGATCAAACCAAGGTGAGTTGTCGTTTGTTTCAACATATCCAGCATCAGCGGGCGGCGAACCATCGGGCGTGTTTGCCGGTGTCAATGTAGATGCAGATGGAGTGGCAAGTGCTGCGTTATTTTTGCCCTGCATCTTGAAATGCACTGCATCTGCACGCTGCACCCAACTGAGCAATTCTTCAGGCATCGTGATCGTAAAGCCTGCATCTTGGAAGGCACCAAACTCATCATCGACCCAGCGCACCCAAGGCAATTGGCTCTCCGCGCTGTGCTGCGGCAAATAAAACTGCCCTTTAACGTTGCCTTGCAGCAGATGCGCATGCAAGAAACCAATGGCGCGCTTTTCTGCTTCTAAATCGCGATGCAGCAAAACGCGCTCGGGCATCGCCGCATTGCCAGCCTCGTCCAGAGTCTCAACGCGATCCACCAAAACCGGATTGCCCATGCGATGCGAGAAATGGCGCACGCCGCCGTAATCAAACTCTAAACTCAGCATCATCGAGCCAAAGCGCGCTTGCTGCTCAGCCGAGACCAGCTCTGCAAACAAATGCCATTTGGGGGCAATGCCTTTGATCTCGCGCGGCGGATTGGCAAATGGCGGCATGGGCAAACCAGCCAAATGTCGCAGCAAGGCTTGCTCGTGATGCTGCCAAGCCATTTGCGCAATCGGCGGGCTTTGCAGCAAGGTGAGCAAGCGCGCCGCGTTCATGCCCGGGCTGCTTACTTGCCCAATATCTTGCGTATCGAGATCTAAATAAAGCGCTGGATTGTTTTGGTAAATAACGGCTTGGTTTTGCGCACCCAAAGCCGCCTCAGCGCCTTCGATGCTATTGGCCTGACCATGTACTAAAACGGAGATGTCATGAGACGCAACTGGTGCGGTTTTGATCTGCGCTTGAAGCTGCCAAAGCACATCGCCTTGGTCTTGCGCTTTGCTCTCTTGCCAATGCCAAGACACATCACGCGGCAGCCCTAGATGCATGACGGGCCCTAAGCTCTTGCCATCGCCGCTCCAAAAGAGTTTGCCAGTCTCTTGCGCCAAGCGCAGCGCAAGCTGCCCCATATCGCCTTCAATGGCCGCTTGTGTGACGAGGCTGTAGCCATAGTAGCTGCCGCTGCGGCCCATGGCTTGGATGATCTTCACAATTTGCGTCTCGGTGGGGCTAAGCGCATTCATATCCACATGATTCACATCGCGCACTTTGCCCCAGCCGCCACGAATCAGCTCACGGGCTTGGCCGTAGCTTAAATAAAGCTGCTCTTGGAGCTTTTGCTTGCGCACGGAGATAAGGAAGACAAGCTTGTCTTGCCCAGACCCTGCGGCGCTTTGCAGCGCATCATCGCCCATGCCATTGCTTGCCGTGCCAATTTGGATTGGCTCATCGCTGGCATCGTCGGCAAACAAATCAAGCCAGTTTTGTACGTCTCGTTCATTGCGGGCTTGGCTTGTGGGCATTGGCGCGAAGCTGGAGCTTGTTTGAGGCGGCAGCTTGGGGAAGGCAGGCTTGGGAGCGCCATCGTCTGTCGCGGCTTTTCCACGGCTTTGCATCACCACGCCATTGCTGCGATACGCAGCTTTCAGCATCAGCGCCCCTGCATGCTTGCAGCGCTGGCCCACTGGGCAGGCGCATACCGAGCGCCAACTGCTGATCTCGCCCCAAGGCGTCATCTCCACATCAACGCTGACCGGATAAGCTTCGCGCCCAGAGCCCTGCACATCGGCCAAGAGCTGCCACTGCACGCCGCTGCTTTGCGTGGCGCTGTAGTCATCCGAGACTTTTTGCATCACATAGACCTCGCGCGCACGGTCGTATGTGGCTTGGCCCAATTGCTTTTGTAGACTCAGTAAATCTAAAGTGAATTTTGCATGGCTTGCCATGGTGATCAATGTGCCCAGATCCGTTTAGGCGCTGATCACAGGCATGGATGCGGGCGTCAATGTTGCGGGTGTAGAACTAGAAATGGGCGACCTTAAAGCTTCCAGCGTGCTCTCAGATTGTTTGTCTGCATGGTAAGAGCTGCGCACCATTGCGCCAACTGCCGCATGAGTGAAGCCCATTTTGTAGGCTTCGCTTTCAAACATTTTGAAAGTGTCTGGATGCACATAGCGCTTCACAGGCAAATGGCTGTTGCTTGGCGCAAGGTATTGACCGAGCGTGAGCATGTCGATGTTGTGCTCGCGCATATCGCGCATCACTTGCAAAATCTCTTCATCCGTTTCGCCCAGGCCCACCATGATGCCGCTTTTGGTAGGCACATTCGGGTGCAGCGCTTTGAATTTCTTAAGCAAATTCAGCGAGAAAGCGTAATCAGATCCGGGGCGGGCTTGTTTGTACAGGCGCGCGGTGGTTTCTAAATTGTGGTTCATCACATCAGGTGGCGCAGCTTTCAAAATCTCTAGCGCACGATCATCGCGGCCTCGGAAATCTGGCACGAGCACTTCAATGGTGGTTTGCGGGGAAAGCGCGCGAATTTTCTCGATGCAAGCTACGAAATGCGCTGCGCCGCCATCTCTTAAATCATCGCGATCTACGCTGGTGATCACCACGTATTTGAGCTTCAACGCAGCAATCGTTTTTGCTAGGTTAAGCGGCTCATCAACATCCAGCGGATCAGGCCGGCCATGCCCCACATCGCAAAACGGGCAGCGGCGCGTGCACTTGTCGCCCATGATCATGAAGGTGGCTGTGCCTTTGCCAAAGCATTCGCCAATATTCGGGCAGCTGGCTTCTTCGCACACCGTGTGAAGCTTGTGCTCACGCAGAATTTGCTTGATTTCGTAAAAACGGGTCGAAGGCGAGCCGGCTTTGACGCGAATCCATTCTGGCTTGCGCAGTATTTCGCCCTGCTCTACTTTGATCGGAATGCGGGAGAGCTTGGCTGCCGCTTTCTGCTTAGCCAAAGGGTTGTAGTTTTCTTGAGATTGCACATCTCTAACAACAGGGCGGACGACTTCAGTAGTACTCATGTCTGTATTTTAAACCCGAGGCAATTGGCTTGTTTGAGCATGTATTTATAGCCAAATCGGCACCTAGCCGGCATAGAATATGCGTGGAGTGCTATTTTATTAATAGCAATTTCTAGTTTGGCGATCACGTCGGCATCAAGCGATCAATCTCTTGCTGCATGGCTTGCGTGAGCTGGGCGTAGAGCTTGAGTTTGTCGGCGGTGTCGCGCAGCCGCTCTGCGATGCGCAGGGAGATCGACATCATGAATTTAGCGCCGATGGCGGGCTGCTCGTTGATTAACTTTTCCAGCGCACTGCGAGTGAAGATGGCAGCGCGTACCTCTGATGTAGCGGTGCAAGTAGCTGAGCGGGGCTCGCCATCCACAATGCCCATCTCACCGAGCAAGCTGCCCGCGCCAAGCACAGCCGTGGTGACCGGCGTCGTGCGGCTGACCACAATGGATTCAACAGTGACTTCCCCATCAAGCACGAGCACCATGTAATCGGTGTTGTTTTTGTCGCCCTCTTGAATGAAGACTGTGCCTTCGGCGAATTTGCGCGGATTCATGTAGCTCACCACGATGCGGGCTTCATCTAGCGTGAGGCGCATCATGGCATCGGGCGCGGCGAGCAACTCTGCGGCGAGCTCGGCGCTGTCTGAGCCTTCGGTTTTGCGCATGCGATCTTCAGCTTCTTCAAGCATGACGGTTTGCAGCTCGGTATCGTTGAAAGCTTCAGGAGTGCGAGAGAAAAGCTTTTTAAACATATCGCTGAGTTTATAGCGTTAAAATCACAATCCTCCAAGGAGCGCTGCAGCAAAAGCCCCAGTTTTTAGATCGGGATTGCCAGGCTTGGAGGCATCACTTGCACAACGGCGCTCACCGATTGAATACTTTTTTCTTCAGGTGAGCCCCGTGTCTGATTCTAAAAATACCTCTGCTGTACCCGAAATGCTTCTGTCTGGCTTGGAGCCGGTCAAAATTGGCACGAGCACGCTGTTTGTGAACGTGGGTGAGCGCACCAATGTAACGGGCTCTAAAGCCTTTGCCCGCATGATTTTGAATGGCGAATACGAGCAGGCGCTGGCTGTGGCGCGCCAGCAAGTAGAAAACGGCGCGCAAATCATTGATATCAACATGGACGAAGCCATGCTCGATAGCGAGGCGGCGATGGTGAAATTTTTGAAATTGATTGCCAGCGAGCCAGATATTGCCCGCGTGCCGATCATGATTGATTCATCGAAGTGGAGCGTGATTGAAGCGGGGCTGCGCTGCATTCAAGGCAAGGGCATTGTCAATTCGATTTCGATGAAAGAAGGCATTGAAGCTTTCAAACATCAAGCGAATTTGCTGCGCCGCTATGGGGCGGCGGCTGTGGTCATGGCGTTTGACGAGAAGGGCCAAGCTGATACCTATGCTCGCAAGATTGAGATCTGCGAGAAAGCGTATCGCGTGCTCGTGGATGAAGTCGGGTTTCCGGCAGAAGACATTATTTTCGATCCCAACATTTTTGCGATTGCCACCGGCATTGAAGAGCACGACAACTACGCGGTGGACTTTATCGAAGCCACGCGCTGGATCAAGGCGAATTTGCCGGGCGCAAAAGTCTCGGGTGGCGTATCAAACGTGAGCTTTAGTTTTCGCGGCAACGATCATGTGCGGGAAGCCATTCATACGGTGTTTCTGTATCACGCGATTCAAGCCGGCATGGATATGGGCATTGTGAATGCCGGGCAGCTGGGTGTGTATGAGCAAATCGAGCCTGAGCTGCGAGCGTTGGTAGAAGATGTGGTGCTGAATCGGCAGAGTGCACCCGTTGAAGGCGAGCCTCACTTGTCTGCAGGAGAGAAGCTGGTGGCGGCTGCGGAAGGCTTGAAAGGCGCGGCGAAAGATGATTCAGCGCGCCTCGTCTGGCGCGAGAAAGATGTGAACGGCCGCTTGGCGCATGCGCTGATTCACGGCATCACGGATTTCATTGTGGCGGATACAGAAGAGAGCTACCAAGCCATTCTCGCCACCGGCGGCAGGCCGCTGCATGTGATTGAAGGGCCGCTGATGGATGGCATGAATGTGGTGGGCGATTTGTTTGGGCAGGGCAAGATGTTTTTGCCGCAAGTGGTGAAATCTGCGCGCGTGATGAAGCAAGCCGTGGCGCATTTGCTACCTTACATTGAAGCGGAGAAGCTGCTGATGGAGGCGGCTGGCCAAGATGTGCGCACCAAAGGAAAAATCATTATTGCGACGGTGAAAGGCGATGTGCATGACATTGGGAAAAACATCGTTACCGTCGTCTTGCAATGCAATAATTTTGATGTGGTGAACATGGGCGTGATGGTGCCCTGCCATGAGATTTTGGCGCGAGCCAAAGTAGAAGGCGCAGATATCGTGGGGCTATCTGGCCTCATCACGCCGAGTTTGGAAGAGATGCAATACGTGGCTGCGGAGATGCAGAAGGATGACCACTTCCGTATCAAGAAAATTCCGCTGTTGATTGGCGGCGCCACATGCTCGCGCGTGCACACTGCCGTAAAAATCGCGCCGCATTACGAAGGCCCAGTGGTCTATGTGCCCGATGCCTCGCGCAGCGTGGGCGTGGCGCAGAGTTTGCTCTCGGATCAAGCGGCAAAATACATTGATGAGCTCAATGCCGATTACGCCAAGGTGCGCGAGCTGCATGCGAATAAAAAAGTTACGCCGATGTGGCCTCTGGCGAAGGCGCGGGCCAACAAGACGCCGCTGAATTGGGCCGCTTACACACCGCCTATACCGAAATTTATTGGCCGGCGTTTGTTTAAAAATTTTGATCTCACAGAACTGGCGAAATACATCGACTGGGGCCCGTTTTTCCAAACTTGGGATTTGGCTGGGCCTTTCCCGCAGATCCTCAAAGACGACGTGGTGGGCACGGAAGCCGTGCGCGTGTATGCCGATGGCAAGCGCATGCTGCAACGCTTGATTGAAGGCCGCTGGCTCACAGCAAATGGCGTGATTGGTTTGTACCCAGCAAACAGCGTGGGCGATGACGTGCAAATCTATGCCGATGAATCGCGCGCTGAGCCGATCATGACGTGGCGCGGCCTGCGCCAGCAGACGGAAAAGCAAATGATTGATGGCGTGATGCGGCCAAGCAGATGCTTGAGTGATTTCATTGCGCCTCGCGGCGAGGTTAACTATGCTATTAATACAGTAGCACTCCACGCAGATTCTATGCCGGCTACTGACCTAAAAGACCCTAAAAACATCCCTAAGCGTGATTACATCGGCATCTTCGCCGTCACAGCCGGCATTGGCGTGGATAAAAAAGAAAAGTTCTTCACCGATGACCTAGACGACTACAGCGCCATCATGCTCAAAGCATTGGCTGATCGTTTGGCCGAAGCCTTTGCTGAGATGCTGCATCACCGCGTACGCACTGATTTGTGGGGCTACGCGGCGGATGAGGCATTGAGCATGGAAGACATCATCCACGAGAAATACCAAGGCATTCGCCCTGCCCCGGGCTATCCTGCTTGCCCTGACCATTCCCCCAAACTTGATATGTTTCGCACGCTGCAATGCGAAGATATTGGCATGGCGCTCACGGAGAGCCTAGCCATGACGCCAGCAGCCAGCGTGAGCGGCTTCATGCTTTCGCACCCTGAGGCGCAATACTTCAGCGTGGGCAAAATTGGCGACGATCAGCTCAAGGATCTTGCTGCGCGGCGTGGCGAGACCCAAGAGCAGTTACAGAGATTGCTTGCACCGAACTTGTGATTAGGCGGCTTGCAGCACGGCAAGCGCTTGCGCGGGAGCAAGCACCTGCAGGCCATGATCATTGAGTGCGTCGGTCAATACGAGTAAATCCTTGTCGCCAGAGATCAGTAGGTGCGCGTGGCTTTGCAGTGCCAGATCAATGAACACATTGTCATTGGCATCGCGGCTTCGCACGATGTCCTGCCGCGTCACTGGATTGTGCTGCCACTGTGCGATAGCACGCAACTCTTGCAAAAAAATGTTGCGCATGTCTTGCGAGACATAGCGATCAAACTTGGGCCTGTTTAAGCGGGTGGTGAGTTCGTGAAACGTGAGTTCACACATCACAACCCGTTCGTGTATTCGTGCCTGATTGACTAACCGGCCTGTCGTGCCAGCAGGCACCAAAGCCCCACTAATAATGACATTCGTATCGATGACCAGCCGCCTCGGCGCGCTGGGCAGACTCTTAGCTTTCATCCGCTAAAAGTTCTTCTAATTTTTCCTCGGTCAGCCCAGCCGCTTGCGCCTGTTGCGACATGGCCTTCATCGTGCGCCCAAGTCGTTCCGCATAAAAAGCCCTCATTGCCTCGTAATCTTGTGTAGGCACCATGTAGCCAGCTACACGGTCATGGCGCATCACGCACACGGGCTCACGCTGAGCGGTGTCGAGAAACAGGCCGAAGTTCGTTTTGGCAGCATTGGCAGTCATGGTTTGCATGACGCTATTATAAGCAAATCGTTCGATTCGTGCGAATCGAACGATTTTCCTACCGATGAAGCGTTCACCACAACAAAGCTCCCTAGCCTAAGAAATTGCGGCACAACGCAATCAATAGGCACTCGCGTGCGGCATGCCGCTGTGATGAGGTTAACGCAGCGAGCTCCACCAGCCAAACACGATGATCATGGCCATCAGATGGATGAAGCTAGAGAGCTTGGTTGATGCATCGCCCTTGACTGTTCGCACGATGCTCACGAGCGCGAGCACGGCGCTGACGACAACAAGGCTTGCCGCAAAGAGCATACCGCCGTTGGGCCCGCCATTTGCCGGCCCTGAATTTGCGATGGCAAGCCAAGCGGCAATGATGGCAATGACGTAGTACGCCAGCGTGATCAACCATCCCTTTTGCATTATCTTATGCTCAATGATGTGATCGTAGTGCCATCGCTGAGAGCGTAAAAACAAGCCATCCCGATTACTTCATCAAGCCTTCGGCCTTCATCGCCTGCTGCACCGCTGGGCGTGCGGCCACACGCTCGCGCAGGGCGAGGATGTTGGGATACGGCGAGAGATCGAGCTTGACGAAGGCGGCCCAGTTGGTGACGTTGAACAAGTAGCCGTCTGCCACGGTGAATGTGTCGCCCATAAGGTATTGCTTGCCTGCAATCTCGCCCTCAAGCCACGCTAAGCGGCCTGCGATGCTGTCTTTGGCCATTTGCTGCACTTCTACAGGATAGCCGGGCTTGAACAAGGGGGCGAAATTTTTGTGAATTTCAGTGGAGATGAAATGCAGCAGGCTTTGAAGCTTGTAGCGCTCTATCGTACCGTTGGCCGGGGCAAGCTTTTTCTCGGGCACAAGATCTGCGATGTATTGCACGATGGCTGCGCCCTCCACAAGACGCGTGCCGTCATCCAGCTCTAGCACGGGCACGTAGCCTAAAGCGTTGATGCTGTAGAAATCGGTGCCGTCGGCGAGTTGGTGCGTTTTGGTGCTGGCGAGGATGGCGTCGAATTTGAGTCCGGCTTCGTAGAGCGCGATATGGGGCGAGAGGGAGCAGGCGGCAGGGGAATAGTAGAGCTTCATGGTGTTTGTTGCGGTTGTATCAATGAAAGTTGGATGGTAGCTGGAATGCGTGCCATCTGCTGATGGCCGCGCGACACAGACAGTGTGCAGAGTCCAGACAGCACACAGCAGATGGCAGATGGCAGATGGTGGATGGTGGATGGTGGATGGTGGATGGTGGATGGTGGATGGCGCGTAGCCAGCCGCACGCGGTGCAGGGCAAGCAGGCGCGTCACAATGCTGGCATGACACGTGTTTTGAAATTCCTACTCAGCGCCTTGCTTGCCTTGGCGCTGCTTTTGACAACTGCTGCCGGGGCATTGGCTTGGTGGCTTTCGGGCGACGGGCCGCGCGAGCGGGTGCAAGCGCTGGCCTCTGAGAAACTGCGTGTGCCAGTGACGCTTTCCAAGCTCTCGCTGGATGTGTTTCCATGGCCTTCGGTGGGCGTAAGTGATTTGAAGATTGCCACGCAGGCGCCACTCTTGGCTGAGCGCATCGAGTTACGGCCGCATTGGCGCAAACTACTGGGCTTTGGCGGTGTGCAACGCGAACTGCAGATCACTTCGCTTGCTCTGCGCGGTCTGAGTTTGCCGCAGCAGGGGCTTGATCAACTTTCGCAGTTGCTATTAAAATCAGAGCAATCCACGCAGCAAATACGCCGGCTATCTGCTCAAAACACTTTGAAATCGGTCAATCAAGCAGAAACGGGGGCTTTGATCGTGGGCCTGCTGGCGATACCGCAGCAAACGCAGCTTGATCGGATGATGTGGCAAACAGCTGCGGGCGAATCGTTGCTGATCTCTGGCTATTTGAATTTGAGTGCAGAGCGTGATCAGATGAAAGTCAGGTTAGAGCTAGCAGGCGGCTCGGTGAGCGGGCCACTGCGCTTATCGTCGCAGAATAACAAAACCGATTGGGAGCTGCGTGGCGAGCTTGCCGCCAATGATGTGGATTTGGCGCAGCTTCCCGGCATGCGCCAGCGGATAGCAGGGCGTGTGAACAGCATGACGATGATCGAGAGCTCGGCAACACATCTCGCGGGCATCGGCGCAGCTTTGCAAACGCAAACGCAGTTCAACGTGAGCGGTGCAGTGATCAAAGGCGTGGATCTGGCCAAAGCGGTGCGCACGCTCGGCATGGCGCGTGGTGGCGAGACGGCTTTGCAGCAGCTCGGCGGCACGCTCACAACGCGCGGCACGGGTGCTTTGATGCTGATCACGCTGAGCGATTTGCAAGCAAAATCTAGCCTGTTGCAGGCCAGAGGCTCAGTGAGCATAGGCGCTGCGGCTTCGCCCGGCGCACCGCGCGCGCTGGCAGGCAAAGTGAATGTGGATCTCACCGCAGGAGACGGCAAGCTCGGCCAAGCGGTGGATCAAACCGTGGGCCAGCTGGTGGGCATCCCGCTAGAGATCAGCGGCACGACCGCCGCCCCGCAAGTCCAGCCCACCCGAGGCGCCATGATCGGCGGGGCAATAGGCTCTGTCATTGCCCCGGTGATCGGCACGGGGGCTGGGGCGAAGATGGGCGACAAAGCTGCGCAAACGCTGGAGAGCTGGAAAGAAAGGCTTTTTGGGAAGTGAAAGTGCTCTTGCGGTGAGAGGCGGAATGCGCAGCGCGAAAATCGCGAAAGTGACGCGAAAGGAAAGCAGACCAGTGTTTTACATGCTCAGGCAGTTCATCTTGTAGCCCTTACATTTTTGGCTTTATTGCATTTCATTTTCGCGTCTTTCGCGTCACTTTCGCGCTTTTCGCGCGCCGCATTTGTGTTTGTGTTTTTAAGTCAAATAAGCATCTAGCCGGCAAGAAATAAGCGCGGCGTGCTATGAAAAGAATAGTGCGCGAGGGCCATCATCAAGGCAAATGCTTTTCCCGCACTAATTTTGCTGGATCGTAGCCCTGCTCTTTCAGGCGGGCTTCAATGGCCGACCAATCGGCGGCGCCCAGTTGCGTCTCGCGCGCCAGCACCCAGAGGAATTCTCGCTTGGGTTCGCCGACCACGGCGTAGCGATAATCCGGCGCGATCTGGATCACCCAATAATCGCCCCACACCATGGGCAGCCAAGAGAGCCAAGCCGGCGCAAAGCGCACTTGGAGCTGTGGCGGTGTGAGCTGATTGTTTGAAATTACAGTGCCTTTGCCGCCACGCGCTTGGCCAATCACGCTCATGCCTTTGCCATCGAGTGTGCGGCAAGCATTGGTGACTTGAACCGTGCCGCCCTCTTCTGGTTTGTATTCCGCGCGGGTGTTAGAGGCGCAAGATTTTTGGAATTTATTGGGATACAGCGCGATTTGATGCCATACGCCTTGGTATCTCTGGAGATCGATGCTCTGCACCGTGGCAAGCGGTTGGTTTGCAGGGCTGGGGGTCTGTGCAGCAATGGCTGTGGCTAGGAATGCGATGCTGGCGATGATATGTTTGTATTTCATTGGCTTTGAGCTTACTGGCTTTCAAATGCGAATACAAATACAGGGACGCGAAAGACGCAAAAGTTACGCGAAAGGCGCGAAAGAAGACAGAAAAAAGAGATTGAGAAAAGAAAATGGACACTCAAAGCGGCATCCCGCTGCTTTGTTTGCCTAGCCGTGCACCTTCCTTTTTATTTCTCTTTTTCGCGTCTTTCGCGTAACTTTTGCGTCTTTCGCGTCCTGTTCCCGCATTCAGTCTTAAGAGCGCAACTTCATCCAAACAATACAGCGCTCTGCATCCAATCCGGGCACGAAAAGTTGTTCCACGTGAAACACATCGATGTCTGCCGGCAGTGCGGCAATTTCATCATCAGGCCGCCTGCCCTTGAGCGCCATCCACACGCCACCATTTTGACCGCCCGGCCTCAAATGTATTCGCGTGAGCTGCACAAAATCGACCAGCGAGGCAAAGGCGCGGCTACTTATCACATGAAACGGCTCGGCCTGCATCTCTTCCACCCGCGCATGCACGCCGCGCAGATTTGTGAGCGTGAGCTGATGCGACGTTTGCTGCACAAAAGCCGCCTTTTTGCCGACAGTGTCGACGCAAGTGACATCCAGATCCGCCATCACACTGGCCAACACCACGCCGGGCAGCCCGCCGCCGGAGCCGACATCAAGCAGGCGGCAGCTCGCCAGCCCCGCTTGCGAGAGATGCCGTCGAAGTGGTGACACAGCGGCCAAAGAATCAATGATGTGAAGCTGAAGCATTTGCGCCGGGTCGCGCAAGGATGTGAGGTTGTAAACCCTATTCCACTTGGCGATCAAATCGCGATACATGAGCAAGCGCGTGCCCTGCTCGACGGACAGCGATATGTCAAGCTGCTGCGCGGCAGCTTGTAAGAAGGCGAGTTCAGGCGTCAAGCCACGAATTGTAGGTGTTGTTTCACGTGAAACAGCAGCGGCATCATGGAAGGTGCATCTGCCCTATGGCAGAATTTAACTGCAACGCACGGCAACATCTTGCTCCAAGACGCGAAAGGCCGTGCGATCAGATTCGTTGAGCTGTGCCAATCGCGGGCGGCGCTCAGCAAGCACTTTTTGTTTGGTATCGCACTCATGCTTCTTTTGGGCGATCAGATCTTGCTCTGAGCGCTTGCCATTTTCGGTTTTGGCGCGCTCGCGCTCTTTGGCGTGGAGTTTTCCTAGTGCTTCTCCTGCTGCAGGCATGCATGCATCCCAAGCTTTCCCTATCGGGTTGCCTACTTTCATCAGTTCATCCGTGCCGCCTTTTTCGCTTTCTTTGGCTAGATAGGCTCGGCGAGCGCGCCGGCACTCGGGGCTGAGCATGGCTTCGAATTCAGCTTCGCGCTTGTCTGTAGCGCCCTTTGCTTGGGAATCATTTGGAGCATCGAGCCGAGGCTGCTTGGTTGCCCCACTGGCTGGCTTGACTGACACCTCACCGCCTTGCGCGCTCGTGCAGGGCATGTCACTGATCGTGACGCTGCCACCCGCGCCCGTGCAGCGGTAAATCTTTTGAGCTTGAGCTGGTGCGCAAAATGCACCGAGGGCCAGTGCGGCGCAGATAGCCAAGCGTTGCTTCACGTGAAACCTTGCCATTTTGTGATGCCTCGCTATTTGCTATCCCAGCAGTTGCCAGGTTGGTTGTTGATGTGCACCCAGTGGCGCACACTGGTATCAAGCGGAGAGCCGCGTTTGGCGACGAGGCTAAAACCTCCGCCATCATGATGCTCCGCCATGCGCCAGCCCGTGCCAAGCTCGCGCTCGCAGCGCGCATTGGCGCCATCAATGGAGCCAATTACAAAGCCCGCAACAGGTGCTGTGCTGGCAACAGGGCTCGGCTGAGCGCTATCGTTGGTGCCAGAAAATGCTTGCTTAATACACAGCACAGGTAACGCTAGATTGCATGCGGTGTCGCCTTTGTAGGGATTGCAGCTGCCTGAGTGCGGCTGGGTGATGGTGTCGCGCGGCTGGCCGTGGCAGCTCATTTGCACAGCATCACCAGGCAAGGTGCTGTCCGCCGCTTGCCCCCAAGTCATGCCAAAAGCGGCTGGGTTACTGCCATTGGCCGCAACTGTCTTTGGCTCGACCATAGAAGCAACCGCTGGCCCTGTGGAGCTGATAGCGTTTTCTGAAGCCACTACCTTTGCAGCCGCTTTCTCTCGCTCAAGCCGCTCTGCCGTGTTGCT
>JAYUSD010000074.1:0-10554 GCA_043755865.1 Variovorax sp.
TGAATGATTTCTCTTGTGGGTTTATAGAGCAGTTTATTTTGCCCAACGGAGAACCAACGGATCAAGCGCTTTGGCTGTGGCGAGCAATCCCTCGCGAACGGCGGGGTGTAAGTCTGGAAAGGGGTGACGTGGTGCATCGCAGCTGATGATGCCGCCTGCTTTCAATAATGCCTTAGCGGTCAAGATGCCAGATTGACGGTTTTCGTAATTGATCAATGGCAGCCAACGTGTGTATTGAAGAGCGGCTTCGTCATGTTGACCTGCTTGCCAAGCATTCATGATGGCTCGTATGCCATCTGGATAGCCGCCGCCTGTCATCGCGCCCGTTGCGCCGGCGTGTAAGTCGGGCAGCAGAGTAATGGCCTCTTCGCCATCCCAAGGCCCAAGAATTGCATCGCCACCTAGCCGAATCAGCTCACGTAGCTTGCTGGCCGCGCCCGGTGTTTCGATTTTGAAGTACGACACATGCTCAATCTCTTTCGCCATACGCGCCAAAGTGGCGGCGGACAATACGGTCCCGCTGACGGGCGCGTCCTGAATCATGATGGGAATACGGATCGCATCTGATAAACGCAAGAAGAATGAAACGGTTTGCTCCTCAGGCACGCGAATCGTTGCGCCGTGATAAGGCGGCATCACCATGACCATGGCTGCTCCCAAATCTTGCGCTGCGCGCGAGCGCTCTGCACAAATTTGTGTGCTGAAGTGTGTGGTAGTGACGATCACCGGAACGCGGTTTTTGACGTGTTGCAAGATCGTGCGGGTGAGCAGTTCGCGATCTAAGTCGGAGAGCACGAATTGCTCCGAAAAATTAGCCAAGATACACAGCCCGTCAGAGCCCGCATCAATCATGAAATCAATGCAGCGCTTTTGACCAGGCAGATCAAGCTCGCCCGTGTCAGTAAAAATAGTGGGAACGACTGGAAAAACGCCGCGATACGGCATGGTTTGTTTTGAAGTTGAGCTCATTTGGGTATGTCTTTCAAAAATGAAGTTAAGCGATGCATGGCATCTTCAAGCACGGGCACACTTCGCGCGAAGCACATGCGCATGTAGCCTTCGCCCGCAGCGCCAAACGCGATGCCGGGCGCGAGCCCAAGTTGCTGATTGTCTAAAAGGTCTTTGGCAAACTGCAAGCTGTCGCTCATGCCTTGGATACCGAAGAAGCAATAAAACGCCCCTTGAGGCCGGATGTATTTCACTTGGGGAATTTGCGATAACGCTTGATCGACATAACTAAAAGCGTGTGCTAGTTTCTGATTGAGCGATGCAATATCAGCCTCGCCTTGCTCAAGAGCCGCAATGCCTGCTTGCTGCACAAAACCAGCGGGCCCAGCGATGTTGAATTCAGTCAGCATCGCTAATGTGCTTTCCAATTCCTTGGGCGCGACGATCCAGCCCAATCGCCAGCCGGTCATGTTCCAAGCTTTTGAAAAACTATTGATCGAAATAATGCGGTCATCTTCATGCGCAAGTGAGAGAAAGGAGGGCGCGTGCGATGCGTTGATCACCAGCCGTGCATACACGTCATCCGCGATAAGCCATGTGCCCTGCTTACGGCAAGCATCGAGTAAGGCGATTTGTTGTTCAGCAGGCATCACCCAGCCCGTGGGATTATTGGGCGAGTTGATCAAGATGGCTTTGATAGGCTGCTCTCGCAATAAGCGCAATACTTGATCAATATCTAAATGCCATTGCTGATCGCGCTCGTGCAAGCCCATTCGGATCAGATGCGCGCCAGCAGATTGAAAGGCTTGGCCAATATTGGGCCAGCAGGGCTCAATGCTGATGACTTGATCGCCCGGCGAGATCAGCGCCTGTGCAGTCAGAGCAATCCCTTGCATGCCTGATGCCGTCACTGTAATGCGTAATGTAGGCAAATCGATACCAAGAGTGCGCTGGTGATAAGCGCAGATAGCTTGGCGCAAGGCCATCTTGCCGCTGTTGGGCTGATAGAAATGATCTGCGTGTTGCAAAGCGTGCGTGGCCGCTTCGACCACATAGGACGCAGTGGGCCACTGAGTTTCTCCAAACCACAATGGCAACACATCCGAGCGCCCCATGCCTAGCTCGGCGACCTCACGAATTTTGCTGGGCACGAGCCGGCTGGTGCGGTCGCTCAGCTGAATAGCCGTAGATCTAGATATCAAATTATGTGTTGCCATAACGTGGCCTGTTCCTTTGCGAGAATCGATAGAAGTAGCTGAAGAAGTTATCGCTATATCAAGTAGTGCAATCTGCACTCAATCCATCATTCTGAGATTAGATTTCTGCCAAAATCTGTATCGTTTTTAAGCTTGCCAATATGGCTAGCGCACAAATGCAAGGTAGCGTTTAAACACTGCCTTCTTGTTCAACCACCAAGATTCGTGCTGTGCCTCTTGGCCTAGCAATGTGCTCACAACCATGACCGGCAAAGAAAATATCTCCGGCTTCAAGGCAAACTATGCTCTCTTCGCCATTTTCTCGGTAATGCATATCCACCATGCCGTCGAGCACAGCGAACACTTCTTCGCCAGTGTTGATGTGCCACTTGTAGGGCTGATCTGTCCAATGCAACTTAGTGGTGATGCCGTTCATATTGGCCACGGGAATAGAAGCCCATGCTGTAGCGCCAACAAATTCTTTAGAGCGAATGATTTTTTTCATACAGTAGTTTCTTTCGAGAAATGAGAAATAAGAAAGCACTTAACAAGCTGCGTCAAAGAGCTGTTGCAGTGAAATGCTTGCGATTTGAAGGCAAAGAGTCGCCGTGAGCTTAATTGGTGGTTCCTTTAATCGCTCAGGCAAAGCGCAAAAACGCGTGCTGGAAACCCCGATCCACCTCTGGGCTTTGGGAAGCTGACTACGACGATAGCTCCCGTCGCTGGTAGTTCATCGAGCTGAGTCAGCAGCTCAATTTGATAGCGATCTTTCGAGAGCCAAAGCGTTTCCGCAGGAAACAACCCGAGCCCCGCGATTGCGCCTGGATCGGTATCCGTCGTCTCGTGGCCAATGGCTGTTACATTGCGCTCGTCAGCCAAAAACTCCAGCGCATCTAAGCCCCAACCGGGGAAGCTCAGCTTGCCATTTATTGATGGGCGCATGGCCGCAGTGTCTGGCCAGCGTTTAGACCAATCTGTGCGCAATGCCACAAAAGAGCATGCTGGTATGGGCCCATATTTCCTCTCCCATTGGAGCAAATGCGCCCGAGTGAGTACAAAGTCAGGATCATGCTGCACTTGCGCACTCATATCGATGACGCACAAAGGCAGGAGCATATCCTCCACGCTGATTTCATCAATCGTTCGCCCACCTGCGATGAAGTGAACGGGCGGATCTACATGCGTGCCCCACTGGCCTGCAAAGCTGTAGCGATGCATGGAAAAGCCTTGCCCGACTGTGCCGGTGTCTGGCGCATGCGCATAAAGTGCCTCTCGCTCTTCGTTAGCGATGCCGATGCCATGCGGTATGCCGGGCTCGAAGGCATGCGTGAGATCGACAAAGCGCGCTTGTTTCAGCTGAGAAAGCTGTGGCCATAAGCTCACGTTGGCTGACCCGCTTGGCGTTTGAAGGCATCAATCGCATCTGGCTGACCTTCTAATGCCGGGCGAAGGAAATAGCGGTCATAGCGCTTGATGCACTGCGTCTCTAGCGAAAACTGATAGGCCTTTTGGCATGCTGGATCTTGCATGCTTTCCGTGCGGTAGCGTTCATAATCTGCCAGTGAATCAAATGAAAACATCGCTACTGCAAAATCATTGGGGCTCTCATGCGGCAAAAAATAGCCGTGATGACGACCTCCATAATGCTCCACCAAAGCAATCCATACTTTTCCGTAGGCCTCGAATGCGGCTGATTGGTTAGGATCGATTTGGTACTGGATATAGCAAGTGATCATAAAAACTCCTGAATTCGATTAAAAACTGGATTTTATTTAAAAAATACGATTAATAATCGGTTTAAGTCAACATTACCGATATTTTTGAAGGAGTAGGCGAACTGATGGATAGCATTGATTTGAGTATCGTGAACCTCTTGTGCCAAGACGCAAGAATCTCCCATGCCAATATTGGGCAAGTTGTGAATTTGGCTGCATCCACCGTGACGGAGCGCATTAAGCGACTGGTCACTGCCGGTGTGATCAAGCGTTGGACGGTTGATATCGATCCAATAGCATTGGGTGAAGATGTGCTGGCTTTCATCTATGTCTTCGTCTCTCGCCAAGCCAGATCGAGTTTTTTCCCCAAGCAAATCGCCAGCCTGCCGCAAGTGCGTGAATGCCACCACATCACAGGTGATTGGAGTTATTTGCTCAAGGTGCGAGCATCCAGTATTGCTGCGTTGGAGACTTTCATGCTGGAGCAGTTGCAGGCTATCAAAGGCGTTGAGCGGACGCATACGCAGATCGTTTTGTCTAGCGCTGAATTGAATCGCTAGCAATGAGTGAATTGCAAGTGCATGATTGGCTCTCGCCGCGCAATTGGCAAGCGTTTGATTTTCAAAAAGATGCGTGGAAGCAAATCGCTGCTGGTCGCAGTGGCTTGCTGCATGCGAGCACGGGATCCGGCAAGACGTATGCGATCTGGCTGGGCGTGTTGCAGGCGATGCTGGATACGCTGCCCCGAAGTAAAGCCGCGCCGCTCTCCGTGATTTGGCTCACGCCCATGCGAGCGCTGGCGGCTGACACAGCTCGCGCTTTACGTGAGCCTTTGCAAGATCTAGCGCCCGCATGGACGCTGGGCATCCGCACGGGAGACACGCCCAGCGGAGAGCGCGCCAAGCAAGATCGCCGCATGCCCACGGTGCTGATCACCACGCCAGAATCCCTCACGCTTTTAACGTCGCGCGAGAAAAGCTTCGAAGAATTGGGTAGCGTACGTTACGTCATTTGCGATGAGTGGCATGAGCTGCTGGGCAATAAGCGCGGCGTGCAAACGCAGCTCGCGCTCGCTCGGCTGCGCACTTTTAATCCAAGCCTCGTGACATGGGGATTAAGTGCAACGCTATCAAATATAGAGCAGTCTGCGCAGATTCTATGCCGGGTAGAGCACGAAAATACTCATAAAAATGCATCCAAACCCGTGATCGTCCAAGGCAAGCAAATCAAAGATCTGCGCATCGACACTTTGATTCCCGAGAATCCCGGCAAGTATTCGTGGGCGGGGCATTTAGGCGCTCGCATGTTGAAACCCGTCGTAGAAGAATTGGCCAATTCGAGCACCACGCTGGTGTTCACGAATACGCGTTCGCAAGCGGAGATTTGGTATCAGCTGATTTTGGCAGAGCGCCCGGATTGGGCAGGGCAAATCGCGCTGCATCATGGCAGCTTGGATAAAGAGGTGCGTGAGTGGGTGGAGCAGGGGCTGAAGGCGGGGCAGTTGAAAGCTGTGGTGGCCACATCGTCTCTCGATCTTGGCGTTGATTTTTTGCCGGTGGAGCGCGTGCTGCAAATCGGCTCGGCCAGAGGCGTGGCACGGCTGATTCAGCGCGCCGGGCGCAGCGGGCACGCGCCGGGGCGCACGAGCCGCATCACGCTCGTGCCTACGAATACGCTGGAGCTGATTGAAGGGGCTGCAGCGCGCCGCGCCGCGCAGGCCGGACAAATTGAAAGCCGCTCATCACCGGTTAAGCCGCTGGATGTGTTGGTGCAACACATCGTCTCGATGGCACTTGGTGGCGGCTTCAAGCCGGATGCTTTGTTTGACGAGGTGCGCACAGCGTTTGCCTACCGCGATCTGAATCGCGCGGAGTTTGATTGGGCATTGGCATTCTGCGAGCGCGGCGGCGATTCGCTCGCTGCCTATCCCGACTATCACCGCATCAAGCCCGATGAAGAGGGCATCTATCGCGTGCCGGATAAAGCGACTGCGCGCCGTCATCGCATGAGCATCGGCACGATCGTAAGCGATGCATCGATGCAGGTGAAATACCTCACTGGCCAGCGCATCGGCACGATTGAAGAAAGCTTTATTGCGCGCTTGAAAAAAGGCGAAGGATTTACGTTTGCGGGCCGAGTGTTAGAGCTCATCCGTGTGCAGGATATGACGGCTTATGTCAAACGCGCCGAGAAAAACAAAGGCGTCGTGCCAAGCTGGACGGGCGGCAAAATGCCGCTCTCAAGCGAGCTGGCCGATAACGTGGTGGCGCTGCTTGCGGGGGCTGCTGAAGGCGACATCACCGAGCCCGAAATGCAAGCTGCGCTGCCCATGCTGCAGACGCAAATGCGCCTCTCGCGCATGCCTACGAAAGAGACGCTGCTGATCGAGCAATTCACCAGCAAAGAAGGTCACCATCTCTATATCTACCCGTTTGCAGGCCGCAATGTGCATTTAGGATTGGCTTCTCTCCTAGCCTATCGCCTCTCGCTCGATGAGCCGGCCACCTTTAGCCTCTCGGTCAACGACTACGGCTTCGAGCTGCTCAGCGCCACGGCAGTCGATCTGAGCCGCGTGCAAGATCAGAGTTTGTTTACCAGCAAAGATCTGCTCGCCGATGTGCTGGCTTCGCTCAACAGTTCTGAGCTGGCGCAACGCAGATTCAGAGAAATAGCTCGCATCGCGGGCTTGATCTTTACCGGCTTTCCCGGCGCAGCTAAGAGTAATAAGCAGGTGCAAGCGTCGAGCGGATTATTTTTTGAAGTCTTTAAAAAATACGATGAGCGAAATCTTCTTCTCGTTCAATCGCAGCAAGAAGTGCTTTCGCAGGAGCTCGATATTGCGCAGCTGCAATCCACGCTAGCGGCCATGCAAAGCCGCCGCTTGGAATGGGTCAATCTCCAGCATCCCAGCCCGCTGTGTTTGCCGCTAATGGTCGAGCGACTGCGCGAGAAGCTCAGTAATGAAAAATTGGCAGATCGCCTGGATCGCATTTTGAGAGACGCAGAGAAAATATGACGATGAAAATACTTTTGATTATCCTGATTTTTTGCTTTGCACAACTCAACGTAAACGCCAAAGTTTTGTCGGGCGTTGTCACATATGTAGGCGATGGCGACACGGTCTGGATCGAAGTGGATCGCAACGCTAAGCCACTCAAGCTGCGCTTGTCTGGCTTAGACGCGCCAGAGATTTGCCAAGAATGGGGAGTGCAAGCTCGCGATGCGTTGAAAGCAAAGCTGCTCAAGCAAATCGTGAGCGTAGACAGCAAGGCGCGAGATGATTACGCCCGCGCAGTCGGCCGCATTGAGCTCAAAGGCGAAGACATCGGCGCATGGCTTGTGAAGAACGGCCATGCTTGGAGCTATGCGTACAAGCGCAGGCCAGCGCCTTATGCGCAGGAGCTCCTCGCCGCGAAAAACGCACGGCGCGGCTTGTGGGCTGACGTAAATGCGCAAGAGCCTCGCCTTTTTCGCAAAGCAAATGGATTGTGCAAGCGTGGCAAGTAGTTTCTAAGCGTTTTGAGCAGATAGCCGGCATATATACTGCGTAAGGTGCTATGAAAATAAGAGTAAAGCGAATTTTTCATGAGGCGATGCTTTTGGGTACGCGATAGACAATACACGGTTCGCTTTGCGTACGGGCTTTGGGTGTGCTGGCCTGACCCAATCGAGCTGCAACCTCGAAGCACGGAGTGATCAGGGCCGTAGAGTCAAAACGTGTTTGAGCGAAGCGAGTTGTTTTGACGTGCCCTGAGCGCGAGTACTGCAGATGGTCACCCGAAGGGTTTGCTGCGACGGGTCAGGCCAACGCACCCAAAGCCAGTATGCAAAGCAGGTACAAAGCGTCAAAGCGTCAAAGCGTCAAAGCGTCAAAATCGTGCAGCCGGTCGTCTTGCGTGCTTCCAAATCGCGATGCGCTTGCTGCACATCTTCTAATTTGTAGCGCTGATCGATCTTGATCTTTACGGCGCCGCTCTGCACGACTGCAAAGAGCTCATCTGCCATCGCCTGCGTACTCTCGCGTGTGGCGATGTGGGTAAATAGCGTTTGCCTAGTCACATAAAGCGAGCCTTTGCCGCCCAGCATGCCGGGCGCAAACGGAGGCACCACGCCTGAGGCATTGCCAAAGCTGGCCATCAGGCCGAAGGGCGAGAGGCAATCAAGCGATTTGTCCCACGTGTCTTTGCCTACTGAGTCATACGCCACTTTCACGCCTTTGCCACCCGTGATTTCTTTGACGCGCGCTGCGAAATCTTCTTTTGAATAATTGATCACGTGCGCTGCGCCGAATTCTTTAGCTAAAGCGCATTTCTCATCCGAGCCTGCTGTGCCAATGAGTTGATAGCCCAGCGCTTTCGCCCATTGGCAAGCAATCAAGCCAACGCCGCCAGCGGCTGCATGAAACAACACGAAATCGCCTGCTTGCAAGCCTTCCACCGGCAGCGTCTTGCGAAGCAAATATTGCGCGGTAAGCCCTTTGAGCATCATGGCCGCGCCGGTCTCAAACGAAATGCTCTCTGGCAATTTGCACACGCATTTCGCCGGCATCACGCGCACTTGCGCATACGCGCCCGGCGGGTTGCTGGCATAGGCTGCTCGATCGCCCACCTTCAAATGCGCGACGCCTGCGCCCACCGCTTCCACCACGCCCGCTGCTTCCATGCCCAGCTGCAGAGGCAAGGGCAGGGCATACACGCCGCTCCTCTGATACACGTCGATAAAGTTCAAGCCAATCGCATGATGCCGAATACGAATCTCGCCTGCGCCGGGCTCGCCAACTGTCACGTCAACGAGCTTCATCTGCTCTGCGCCACCGGTTTGCTCAATCACAATTGCTTTTGTCATGTGTGTCTCCAAAAAATAAAATTATAAAAGTTAAGCGACCTTGCTGCGGCTGACCCAATACACGCCGAGCAACACCAAAACTGTGCCGGCGATGATCCAAGTATTGAGCTGCTCGCCAAGAAAAATCACACCCATCGCAATCGTGCTCATCGGCCCGATCATGCCCGTCTGCGCGGCGAGGCCCGCGCCAATGCGCTCGATGGCCATCATTACGAGCACCACGGGCACAGCCGTGCACAGCGTCGCATTCACGATCGAGAGCCAAATCACCTCGGGCGCAACGATGGCCGCTGACAATGGCTTCATCACAGCAAACTGCGCAATGCATAAAAGGCAAGCCACACTGGTAGCAAGGCCGACCAGTCTCAGAGATCCCAGCCGCTTGACCATTTCGCCGCTGTAGACCAAGTAAACCGCATACGACACGGCGCTTGCAAACACCAAGCCCGAGCCGAGCAACACATCTTTGCCATCAAAACGTACTTCATGCCCAAACACCAGCAACACGCCGCCATAGCTCAGCGCCATCGCTATGGCCTGCGTGCGTGTGATTTTTCTTTTGAAAAGCAGTGCACCAAAAATCAAAACGATGGTGGGATTCAAATACAAAATCAGTCGTTCCAAAGATGCGCTGATGTATTGCAAGCCCAGAAAATCTAAAAAGCTCGCCAAGTAATAGCCGCAAAAGCCGAGGCCGATCACGCCCAGCCAATCCTTGCCGGAGAGCGGCGCTTTCTCGCGCGAGGCCCACCAAGCCATCGCTAAAAACATCGGCAGCGCAAACAGCATGCGATACATGATGAGCGTCACGGCGTCCACGCCGTAGCGATACGCGAGCTTGACGATGATGGCCTTGCCGCTGAAGGCAATCGAGCCGACTACGGCCATCGCAAGTCCTGTGAGCTGAGCGCGGCGAGCAGCTGTGCTCATATTGCAGTCACTATTAAATCAATAGCATACTGCGTATATTTTATGCCGGAAAAGTGCCGATTTTGCTTAAAAAAGAACATCAAAATCCTACCGCCTGCCCATCACGCCGAGGATCACTCGCCGCAATGTAGCCATGCACCTTCGGATCACCCGCCCGCACGATGAATTGCCCTGCACCAAAGTCTTGATACGAATCGTTGATCACTTCAGTCACGTGCCCGCGATCAATCAGCCCTTGCACGGTCTGTGGATTCATTGCCGCTTCTACATTGATCTCCAGCCCTTGATTGAAGCGCCAGCGCGGCGCATCGCACGCAGCTTGCGGATTTTGGCCGTAATCCAGCATGCGCACCAGAGTTTGCATATGACCTTGGGGCTGCATATTCGCGCCCATCACGCCGTAGCTCATCACGGGCTGGCCATTCTTCGTGAGGAAGGCCGGGATGATCGTGTGAAATGGGCGCTTGCCGGGCGCCACGACGTTAGGCGAAGCTGGATCGAGCGAGAAAGCCTGCCCACGATTTTGCAAGCTGATGCCGAAAGTTGGCTCCACGCAGCCTGAGCCAAAGCCCATGTAGTTGCTCTGAATGAAGCTCACCATCATGCCGCTCTCATCGGCAGCAGTCAGATAATCGTGCCGCCTTTGGCGATGTTGCCTGCCTTGAAATCTTGCGCACGATCCATGCGAATGAGCTTTGCGCGGGATGCTAGATATTCAGGCGAGAGCATTTGCTCAGGCGTCACGCTCATTGACGATGGCTCAGCCACGAATTTGTATACATCGGCAAACGCCAGCTTCATCGCCTCGATCTGCAAATGCTGAGAATCGATGCCATCAACTTTGTGGCTCGCGATATCAAAATGATTCAAGATACCGAGTGCAATCAGAGCGGCAATGCCTTGGCCATTCGGCCCAATCT
>JAYUSD010000075.1:0-10550 GCA_043755865.1 Variovorax sp.
ACGCATTTGCCGCCGATGCGCGCTTTGGGTGATTTATGGATGAGTGATGGCAAACGCCCCTCCGGTAGCGGTGCGCTCCAAGCCACGCATGCCGCCACAGCTTGTGGCTATATCTTGGCAGCTGAGCTTCGCGCCTGTGGCGTAGATATGAGCTTCACGCCTGTGCTCGATTTAGATTACGGCGGCAGCTCGGTAATTGGTGATCGCGCCTTCGCCCGCGATCCGCGCGTGGCTACGCTGCTGGCCAAGAGCCTGATGCATGGCCTGCTGTTGGCGGGCATGAGCAGCTGCGGCAAGCATTTCCCGGGGCATGGATTCGTGAAAGCGGATTCGCATACCGAGATCCCGGTGGACAAACGCAGCTTGAAAGCGATTCTTGCTGACGATGCTGCGCCGTATAAATGGCTCTCAGTAGGTTTGCAATCCGTCATGCCAGCGCATGTGATTTATCCGAAGGTCGATAGCCGGCCAGCAGGCTTTTCAAAGCGCTGGTTACAAGAGATTTTGCGCGGCGATTTTGGCTACACGGGCGCGATTTTTAGTGACGATCTCTCTATGGAAGGCGCTCGCTTGATTGACGACAAACGCGTGAGCTACACGCAAGCAGCCATCGTGGCGCTCAATGCCGGCTGTGACATGGTGTTGCTGTGCAACCAAAGCGTGGGCGATGAGGGCAGGGCAGTTGATGAGCTGCTGGATGGCTTGGCTGCAGCGCAAACAAAGCGCCAATTCACACTCAACGAAATGAGCGAGCAACGCCGCTTGGATTTGCTGCCGCAAACAGCGCCGATCCCATGGGATGAGCTGATGGTCTCGCCGGCTTATATGCAGGCGCTTTCACAATTACCTTAAAGCAAACCCATATCGTCAAGGCGCATGAGAACTTCGCTGTGCCGCTCTTTAGCGACGACGCGCCAATCTTCGTTGCTGACCGCTCCCATCATGGCGTAGAGCAAGTTCAAACTGGTACGCGGGTGCTGAGTTTTGATTTTTTGATAAAGCTTAAAGAGATCGGCTTTGCGCAACTTGGCGCTCGTGTTGATTCCTGCTTCCACCAGCATCTCAACAGAGCGTGGCCCTAAACCTCGCAGCTCAGACAGCGCAGGCTCTGTACCTTTTGATGTGATCTTGCGTGTGTGTTCAGGCGGGCGTGTGGTGCGCGAGGGCTTGGCTTGCAGAACAGCTTGCGCAGACCAATCAACGCAGAGCGCTGGCCATTCAGCCACACGTGAACCCTTCACAGCTACGCCTTCTTGCCGTAACGGAGTTGTTTGCCAATCCTTGATCTCACCCTTTGAGCCGCAGATGCGGTGCAGAGCATGCTCGATTCGTTTTTCTTCATCCAAGCGCGAGACGATGTAAGCCACATGCCGCGCCGGCACGTCGATCACCGCTCCGAGCTGCTGAGCTGACGTGACTTTGCCAAACGGAATCGCTGTAGCAAGCCTCAACACATCTGCTTCAATACGAGCGAAAGCACTCGATGTCATGTTTATTTTTTCTCAATTGGATCGAGTGTGATCGCCAAACCTGTTGCGCCGACTTTGAAAGCGCCGGGTTTGTAGCCCCAGCCTTTGGCCGCTTCCAAGTCTTGGGCGCTGATTTTGTAGAGCGGGAGATCAGAAAGCAATCGTTGCGCGAGCGCTGCGCCTAGGCGCGAGATGGGGCGCTCCATCAAATCGGGTGCGCCATCGACGTTGAGCTTATTGAGCTTCACATCCGTCATGCGGACGGAGTTGTCGCTGGGCTCAAAGCGCAGGCCATAGCTCAGATCGATGCCGCCTTTGTAGTCGCGTTTGGCGAGCAATCCCACAATGCCGCTGCCGGCCACGTTTAAATCGAGCGAGGTATTGATGCGGTTGTTGACCGCGTCAAAAGTGATTTTGGGCGAGCTCACGCCTACATCCAACACTTCAAGCATCTTGCTGTTGAAAGGGAATTGGCCGGCAATGAGCTGCATCAAGCGCTCTTGCGAGATATTGATCGTTTTGGGCTGGGGGCGCAAGGTGGCGCAGCCGATGAGGGTTGTGGCAATGAGTGTGATGGTGGAGACGAGTAAAAGACGACGCATAAAAAGCTCCTTGAAAATCGTGATGCCACTGTAACGCGGCGCATGAGGAAAAGACAACAAAAAAGCCGCTGATTTGCATCAGCGGCTTGTGTCAAAACGAATCGCTTTAGATCATGAACACTTCCACGCGGCGGCCTTCTGCCGCGCTGTTAGAGCCTTCCTTGATGTCATTCGGGCGAACAAGTACGATTTGGCCATCTGGCACGCCAGAGACTTTGAGCAGCTCGCGCACAGCAAAGGCGCGTTGCTTGGCCAGCTCAGCATTCTTCGCTGCATCGCCGCTTGGATCGACATAGCCGCTGATGCCGACTTTCTTACCCGTTTTGGCGGCTGTGAGAATCGTCTCAAGTGCTTTCGCACCATCTTGTGCCAGCTCAGCCTTGCCAGCAGCAAAGTAAAACTTCACCACGCCGCCATCGACCTTGACGCTTGCGCCATCGGCTGCTGGAGCAGCGGCAGTTGCAGCAGGCATCGCCGCTGGAGCAGGCGCAGCAGCCGCTATGACTGGCGCAGCCGCCACTACAGCAGCGACTGCTGCCACAGGTGCAACAGCAGCAACAGGCTTAGATGCGGGCTTGCCATGGATCGACATCATGAGCGGCACGATCAGCAGCGCCACAATGTTGATGATCTTGATCAGCGGATTGATCGCAGGGCCGGCGGTGTCTTTGTACGGATCACCCACGGTGTCGCCCGTGACAGCCGCTTTGTGTGTGTCGCCGCCTTTTTTGTGCGTCACGCCGTCTTTATCGACGAAGTTGTCTTCAATTAGTTTCTTCGCGTTGTCCCAAGCGCCGCCGCCGGTACACATTGAGATTGCAACGAACAAGCCGGTCACGATGGTGCCCATGAGCAAGCCGCCCAAAGCCGCAGGGCCAAGAGCCAAGCCAACGACGACTGGCACAACAACTGGGAGCAATGATGGAATCATCATTTCTTTGATCGCAGCCGTGGTGAGCATGTCCACCGCAGCGCTGTAATCCGGCTTGCGCTTGCCAGCCATGATCTCGCCATCTTTGAACTGACGACGCACTTCCACCACCACCGAGCCCGCAGCGCGGCCCACAGCCTCCATCGCCATCGCGCCGAATAGGTAAGGAATCAAGCCACCGATAAAGAGGCCGATGATCACCATAGGGTTGGAGAGATCAAAGCTCACGATGCTGCCATAAGACTCCAGCTTGTGGGTGTAATCCGCAAACAGCACGAGCGCGGCTAGGCCAGCTGAACCAATCGCATAGCCTTTGGTCACGGCCTTCGTTGTGTTGCCCACTGCATCGAGCGGATCCGTGACTTCGCGCACTGATGCTGGCAGCTCAGCCATCTCAGCAATGCCGCCAGCGTTATCCGTGATCGGGCCGTAAGCGTCAAGCGCTACGACGATACCGGCCATAGAAAGCATTGAGGTAGCAGCAATCGCAATGCCATAGAGGCCTGCCAATGCGTAAGAGCACCAAATGGCGATACACACAAAGATCACAGGCCAAGCAGTGGAGCGCATGGATACACCCAAACCTGCAATGATGTTCGTGCCGTGACCGGTTGTGGAGGCTTGCGCAATGTGCTTCACAGGCGCGTATTGCGTGCCGGTGTAGTACTCAGTCACCCAAACCAATGCACCCGTCAAAATCAGGCCTACCGCGCAAGCGCCAAACAGCGCCATTTGCGTGCCGCTGGCTTTGATCGCGTTATCCGGCATGATGGCCACGGTCACGAAATAGAAAGCAATCAGCGACAAACCGCCGGCTACTGCCAAGCCTTTATACAAAGCTGGCATCACGTTTTTCATACCCGGCGAAGCCTTCACGAAGAAGCAACCAATGATCGATGCAATGATCGACACTGCGCCGAGCATCATGGGGTAGATCACAGCGGCTGTGCCTGAACTAGACAGCAGCAAAGCGCCGAGCACCATCGTGGCGATCAAAGTCACAGCATAGGTTTCAAACAAGTCTGCCGCCATGCCAGCGCAATCACCGACGTTGTCGCCCACGTTGTCGGCAATCACGGCTGGGTTGCGTGGGTCATCTTCCGGGATGCCAGCTTCTACCTTACCAACGAGATCCGCACCCACGTCAGCGCCTTTGGTGAAGATGCCGCCGCCCAAGCGAGCGAAGATCGAAATCAACGAAGAACCGAAGGCAAAGCCAATCAGCGGATTGAGCATCTTGGCCAAGTTTTTATCAGGCGTCATTGCGCCGTTGCCGACGAGAAACCAATAAAAAATCGCCACACCGAGCAGACCCAAGCCGACCACCAGCATGCCAGTAATCGCGCCGCCACGGAAGGCGACATCTAGCGCGGGGCCAATGCCCTTGGTGGCGGCTTGTGCTGTGCGCACGTTCGCACGAACAGACACGTTCATGCCAATAAAGCCGCAAGCACCTGAGAGCACTGCGCCCACAACAAAGCCGACTGCTGACATGCCATCCAAAAACAAGCCAATCAAAATCGCCAGCACAACGCCGACGATGGTGATGGTTTTGTATTGGCGAGCCAAGTAAGCTGCCGCGCCGGTTTGAATGGCCGCTGCAATTTCTTGCATGCGGGCATTGCCAGCGTCTTGCGAAAGAATCCAACTGCGTGCCCAAACACCGTAAATTACGGCTGCAAGGCCGCAAAGTAAGACGATGATCAGCGGTAAATTGCCTGTCATATTTATTTCTCCAATTTAGTTTTGACGTAGAGGGTAAAGAACACAAAGCAAAGCGCTCGTGCAATACACCCACCGCGTTGCTTCCTTATCCACGCAACAAGTGGGAGACAATTGGCCAACCCGTGGAATTTAGCTTGAAAACGTGACAGATTCGATGTTTTGAAGGCTGGGTGTCAGTAAAATCAGGGTTAATACTGTCTTTGTTAGTTATTGTTTTATAAAGAGACCATCATGTCCCTCGACCACGTGCCACCTGGCAAAAATGCGCCCCATGAATTCAACGTCATCATCGAAATTCCGATGAATGCCGACCCGATCAAATACGAGGTGGATAAAGAGTCTGGTGCGATCTTTGTGGATCGCTTCATGAGCACAGCGATGCATTACCCCACCAACTACGGCTACATCCCCAAGACGCTCAGTGGTGATGGCGATCCGGTGGACGTGCTCGTGATCACGCCCGTGCCACTCATCCCCGGCGTGGTGATCACCTGCCGGGCGATTGGCATTTTGAAGATGGAAGATGAAGCGGGCGAAGACGGCAAGCTGCTTGCTGTACCTATCGACAAAAAATGCAGCCTTTACACGCAATGGAAAAAGCCAGAGGATATGAATCCTCTGCGCCTAAAAACTATTTCTCATTTCTTTGAGCACTACAAAGATTTGGAAGAGGGCAAATGGGTCAAGGTGCTTGGCTGGGAAGGCGTGGAATCAGCGCACAAAGAAATCACCGATGGCATGGCGGCTTACGCGGCCTCAAAAAAATAAACGACAGCTTCCATGCATCGCACGATCTTCACCACGCCGGTGGTCAACACACTGCTGCGATGGGGATCGATAGCATTTTTAAAATTGACTGGCTGGAAGGTGGAAGGCAGCTTGCCGCCCGAGGGGAGCAAATCTGTCTTCATCGCTGCGCCACACACAAGCAATTGGGATTTGCCTTACACGCTGATGGTGTGCTTTGCGCTGAACCTGAATGTGTATTGGATGGGCAAGAGCGGCATTTTCAAGTGGCCTTTTGGCGGCATCATGCGTTGGCTCGGCGGTATTTCGGTTAACCGCGAGCAATCGACGAATCTTGTAGCGGCCTCCGCGCAAGCTATTGCTGATGCAGACGGCTCCGTGCAACTTATCGTACCGCCCGAAGGCACGCGTGGTAAAACGCGGCATTGGAAAACAGGCTTCTACTACATTGCCCTGCAAGCCAAAGTGCCCATCGTGATGGCCTACATGGATTACTCACAAAAGAAAAGCGGCCTTGGGCCTTTGTTTTATCCCAGTGGCAATATAGAAAAAGACATGATTGCCATCAAAGCTTTTTATGCACCTGTCAAAGGGAAAAATGAATCGCAGTTTGAAGCTTAAACGCCATCCAAATCAATACGTGGGGTGAAACATGAAAACGCGTGTGACCGTTTTGGCATCAAAATTTTTCAAAGCGTTTGGCGAAAATCCCACCCGCGCTCTGGTACGAGCCTCGCGTTACCTGGCCAAATCATTTGCAAAAAAAGTGATAACTTCGGTCAGTCGCGCACAACAGCCGATTGCTGAAGTCGCAAATGGCGAGTTGCCGCCACGTGTTGCAATGAGGGCTTTTTTGTTTGACCAGAGTGTGATTCAAAATAAATCGGAGAGGGCAACGAATGCGGACTACGCCTCAAGTCAACTTTCGTTGGTGCAAAGTGAGATCGAGCGCGACCTTATCCAAGAATTCGGCACGGATAACAATTACACAAAAGCGTATCGAGCTCAAGAAATTTTTTATTGGTATCCAGTGCTTAGTTGGATTGAGGAGCTGTCAGGTCTCAAAAGCATTGCTGACATTGGGACCGCCTACGGAACACTGCTGGTCTACGCTGCGAGGAAGCACCATGCCGCTGATCTCGTCGCTATTGACCCGTGCAATTACATGGCGAGAAGCACGATCAAAAGATTTGCGATTGCGAAAGTAACGGCCGATATCGAGCGCCAAGACATCGATCTTCAAAAGCAATATGACTTGGTGATCTTCACCGAAGTATTGGAGCATCTGAATTTCTACCCCGTTTCCACGCTTAAAAAACTACGCGCGATGATGAGTGACGATGGTTTTCTAATTCTCACTACACCTGATGCTGAAGAATGGGGTAGGGTGTTAGATTTTTATCCTAGCTTGCAGTCAATCCCAGTGTTTAACGGCCAAAATTCTGCTTGGTTTGATGGACACATCTGGCAGTACACGCACGAAGAAGCCGTCAGCGTGATGGAAGCCGCCGGGCTACGGATTGTTGATTGGGCTTATTCAAAGGGCGTGGCCGCGCGCCACCTCTGCTATCTGTTGAAACGAGCCTAAAGAATTTGGCATCCGAATTGCTGCAAGCCAAATTTTATGAGCCTCAAAAAACTGTGCTACAGTAAACTCATGAACCGAATTTCGATTGCTCTGCTTCTACTGCCCCCCGGGCGGAGTTGGTAGCGCACGCGTTTATCCCCAACTCTTAAGGCCCGTTGATTCAACCCAACGGGCCTTTTTGTTTTTGTCTTCCGTTTTTTCTTTGGAGCTTCACATGACTACAAACACTTCAACCGATATGGCCACCCCAGAAAAATTGATTATTTTCGACACCACGCTGCGCGATGGCGAGCAATCGCCCGGTGCTTCCATGACGAAAGATGAGAAGCTGCGCATCGCCCGCCAATTGGAACGATTAAAGGTTGACGTGATCGAGGCTGGTTTTGCGGCCAGCTCGAATGGCGATTTTGAGTGTGTGAAGGCGATTGCTGAAGCGATTAAAGATGCCACAGTGTGCTCATTGGCTCGCGCGAATGATCGTGATATTTCCCAAGCTGCTGCTGCGCTCAAAGGCGCAAATCGCGCTCGCATCCACACCTTCATCGCCACCAGCCCGTTGCATATGGAAAAGAAGTTGCGCATGACGCCGGACCAAGTCTTCGAGCAAGCCAAGCAATCCGTGCGCTTTGCTCGAAACTTGTGCGAAGACGTTGAATTCAGCCCAGAAGACGGCTACCGCAGCGATATGGATTTTCTCTGCCGCGTGTTGGAAGCGGTAATCAAAGAAGGCGCAACCACGCTGAACATTCCCGATACCGTGGGCTATGCGATTCCTGAGCTGTATGGCAACTTCATCAAGACTTTGCGCGAGCGCGTGCCCAACTCCGATAAAGCGATTTGGAGCGTACATTGCCACAACGATTTAGGCATGGCCGTGGCCAACAGCTTGGCTGGGGTAAAAATCGGCGGCGCGCGCCAAGTGGAATGCACGATCAATGGCTTGGGTGAGCGTGCGGGCAATTGCAGCTTGGAAGAAGTCGTGATGGCCGTGAAAACGCGCAAAGATTATTTCAACTTAAGCATGGGCATTGATACCGTGCAGTTGCTCTCGGCAAGCAAGATGGTCAGTCAAACGACGGGCTTCGTGGTGCAGCCGAACAAAGCCGTCGTCGGCGCGAACGCATTCGCGCATGCGAGCGGCATCCATCAAGATGGCGTCTTGAAAGCGCGAGACACTTACGAAATCATGCGCGCGGAAGACGTGGGCTGGAGCGCCAACAAAATCGTGCTCGGCAAGCTCTCTGGCCGCAATGCTTTCAAGCAAAGATTGCAAGATTTGGGCGTGGTGCTCTCATCAGAAGCTGAAATCAACACCGCCTTCATGGCGTTCAAAGAATTAGCCGATAAGAAATCGGAAATTTTTGATGAAGACATTCTCGCGCTCGTGAGCGATGAAGCCGTCACGGCAGAGAAAGAGCATTTTGGCTTCATCTCGCTCTCGCAACGCAGCGAGACGGGCGAGAAGCCGCAGGCCTCCATCGTCATCACGGTGGGCGGTAAAGAGATTCGCGGAGAGTCGAGCGGCAATGGGCCGGTCGATGCCTCGCTCAAGGCTATCGAGGCGCACGTCAAAAGCGGCGCGGAGATGGTGCTGTACTCGGTCAACGCCATCAGCGGATCGACCGAGTCACAGGGCGAAGTGACGGTGCGGCTGCAAAACAGCGGCCGCACCGTCAACGGCGTCGGCGCAGATCCTGACATCGTGGTCGCTTCGGCGAAGGCTTATCTTTCGGCGTTGAATAAATTGCATAGCAAGGCGGAGAGGATTGCTGCGCAGGGATAAATCCTGCCCAGTACAACCTATCCTAGCGATTTGAAATCATGATCCAACTGCGACTGATGCGCCTGCTTGAGCTTCTACCGCTCACCTGATTCGCCTCGACTTCCGTGGCAGCGTTTCAGGTGAACGTGTGCCGCATAAGTTTCAAGTGAGTTTGGATATGAGTGATGCATCGCAAAAGCGGGGAGCATGGATTGCTGCTGCTGTTTTTATTGTTGTCGTGACGTTTTGGGGCAGCACATTTGTTGCTGTCAAACATGCCTTGGTGCATTGGTCTGCGTTGCAAGTCATCGCTGGGCGATACGCGTTTGGAGCTTTGCTGTTGATGCCTTTGGCATGGCAGGCTTTGAAAACGCATCGCCATCTTTATCAAAAGAAGAAGCTCGCGATTGTTCACTTAGCTGTCGTAGGCAGCCTGCTACCCGTTGGCTTAATGACATGGGCGCAGCAAACCATGCCGAGCAGCTTTGCGGGTGTGATTGCAAGTCTTGCTCCCATGATGGCTTTGCTCGCCGGCATATTCTTTTTTCAACAAACATCGCGTCCGCTGCATTGGTTTGGCGTTATTGCTGGGGCGTTAGGTGTTGTGGCGTTGCGTTGGGACGCGATCGTTAGTTCAAATCTGCAAAGTTCATTTTCAGGCTATGCCTTGGTCGCTGCTTTGACAGCAACCGTTTGCTGGGGACTGGCAGCGCAAAACTACAAACGGCATCTGGCTCAGCTCAATCCATTGCATGTGACGGCTTTGAGTTTCCAACTGATGGCTTTCATCATGCTGTGCGTTCTCGTGCTGCGTGCTGATGATTCAAGTATGCGAAGCCACAATAGTTGGATGCCAAGCTTCCACTTGATCGGGCTTGCTGCGCTCAGCGCAATCGCAGTCACTGGCTATAACTGGTTGATTGCTCGATGGGGCGCGGTACGCGCGAGCGCATGCACTTATGTCGTGCCACTCATCGCATTGTTTTGGGGTTATCTAGATGCCGAACCCCTTGGCTGGAACTTGTGGCTTGCATGCGGTTTGATTGCTCTGGCGATGTGGGCAGTTCGCTTGCCAGTCAAGAGTAAAACGTAAGTTGTTGGGGTTGAAAGGCGGTCAACGGCAGGGCTTGGCGCAAGACCTGCCGTTGACCGCCTTTCAACGGTTTTTAGGATCATTTATGGCACTTCGCCGGCATATCTATTGCGCAGAGTGCTACTGATTTAATAGTACCCGAAACACCCATCAAAGCCCAAGATGAAGTCCTGCGTCGAGCGGTTTGACTGGTATTTCTCCACCAAATACTCAAAGTGCTTGAAAGGCACAAATTTGAGAAGCTGCGCGAAGACCGTTTGCCCTACATTCATGGGGTAACTTTCTGGAAATAAAGTTACCCTACACAAGGTTCAGAAAAATCTCGTTTTGAAATCGGCCGACTCTCAAATCAGGCGTAAGTCGTTATCATTGTTTGAGTTTTAACGATTATGATCAAAATCTTCCGGACACTAGTGTTAAAGTTTGTAATTTACAAATATAAAAATATAATAACTATATGAAACAAATAACTAATTATTTTTTGGTTACAACAATATTCTTTTTTGGACTAAGTGCTCATGCAGATATTCTGGTGGGCGCCCCATTTGCTTTGAGTGGCCCAATCAGTGAGTTTGCGAAGGGCATGCGGCAAGCTGCTGAAGTGGCGATGAATCAGGTGAATCAGCAAGGTGG
>JAYUSD010000076.1:0-4352 GCA_043755865.1 Variovorax sp.
CAAAACGTTTGTGTATGAATTCGTCGCTCGCAGGCCGGGCACCTTCATGTATCACCCGCATGCCGATGAGATGACGCAGATGGCCATGGGCATGATGGGTTTTTGGGTGACGCATCCGAAAGAAAAGCATCCGCTGATTGATGAGGTCAACCGAGATTTTTGCTTCTTGCTCAATTCCTACGACATTGATCCCGGCAGCATGACGCCGAAGATCATGACGATGCTTGATCAAAATATTTGGAGCTGGAACAGCCGTGTCTTCCCCGGCATCGACTCGCTTAATGTGAGATACAACGACAAAGTGCGCATCCGCATTGGCAATCTCACAATGACTAATCACCCGATTCACCTGCATGGCCATGAATTTTTAGTCACCGGCACCGATGGCGGGCCAACACCCAAATCAACCCGGCAATATGAGGTGACGCAGGACATCGCCGTGGGTCAAATGCGGCAACTTGACTTTCTAGCCGATGAAGAAGGCGATTGGGCTTTCCACTGCCACAAGAGCCACCACACGATGAATGCCATGGGGCACAACGTGCCCACGATGATCGGCGTCGATCACAAAGGCTTGGTGAAAAAAATCCAGCAAGCCATTCCCGATTACATGGTGATGGGCGAGCGCGGCATGGCCGATATGGGCGAGATGGAAATGGAGCTGCCCGAGAACACCGCGCCCATGATGACCGGCACCGGCCCGTATGGCCCGGTCGAGATGGGTGGTATGTTCACCATGCTTAAAGTGCGCAAAGATCAAAAACCGGGCGACTATAAAGACCCGGGTTGGTACAAACAACCGCCCGGCACGCAAGCATTTGAATGGACGGGCGCTCTGCCCGAGCCTGCAAGATTCTTGTCTGAGCAAAAAGCCAACAACGGTTTTGTGCCCGGCTTGAACAATCTGCCCGAGGCTAAACCGTTGACGGTGAATATCCGCAAGCCAGCGGGTGGCCACGGCAGTCATTAAATTTTCATCAACACGAGTCTCAACATGACATTCAAAAATACTCTCAAAATCGTAGCGCTCTGCGCAGTATTGATGCCGGCTATCTCTGCTTTTTCTCATGGAGATGAAGATCACAGCAAGAAGACTGGCCCGGTGAAGAAAGAGCAGAAAGACTGGGGCATTGCAGGCGATGCGAAAGCAGTCAAGCGCACGATCCAAATCAAGATGACTGACAACATGCGCTTCTCACCTGACAAGATTGAAGTCAAGCAGGGCGAGACGGTAAAGTTTGTTGTGGCCAACAATGGCGCGGTGATGCATGAGTTCGTGATCGGCACAAAAAAAGAGCTGGACGATCATGCGGTGCAAATGATCAAGTTCCCCAACATGGAGCACGACGAACCTTACATGGCTCACGTCAAGCCCAAAGCCAAAGGCGAAATCATTTGGACATTTAACAAACCCGGCGATTTTGATTTCGCTTGCCTGATTGCAGGCCACTACCAAGCAGGCATGGTCGGAAAAATCAAAGTTGTTGCAAGCAAAGGAGACAAGCATGCTGGCCACAAACACTAAAGCATTTCGCTCGCGCAGAGGCATGCTGGGAGCCACGATTGCGCTGCTCTCAGGGGCTTCGTTGCTCGCCGCTTGCACAGCGAAAGACTCAAGCACTGCGAACTCTGCGCCCGCAACAGACCCGCACGCCGCTCATAAAGCGCAAGCTAATGCAGCATCAACTGCTCCCGCGCCCGCAGGCATGAGCACGGTCGCTTTCATCGAAGTCTGGAAAACACCGACCTGTGGCTGCTGCAAGATGTGGATGGAGCATCTGGAAAAAGAAGGCTTCACAGTGAAGGCCAACGATGTGCCGCAAACGGCACCGATGCGCACCAAGCTGGGCATCCCCGACGATATGGGCTCATGCCACACCGGATTGATTGCCGGCTTTGCCATCGAAGGCCATGTGCCGGCGAGTGAAATCAAGCGCTTGCTCCAAGAACCAGAAGATTTGCGTCAACAAATCATCGGCCTGTCTGTGCCGGGCATGCCGATTGGCTCGCCGGGTATGGAAATGGGCACAAAGCGTGACAAATACGACGTCATGCTTGTCCTCAAAGGCGGCAAGAGCCGCGTTTATCAATCGTATTCTTCAATCGCTTAAAGGAGCACTTTCCATGAAAACGCAACTCATCCTCACTACGCTTGCATTTGCTGCAATTTCTGCAACCGCGCAAACCCACAGCCACGGCGCACACGGCCAAGCTGCTGCGCCAACAACTGCGCAAGTGGCTCAGGCCCCCGCCGCGCCACCTACAGCCGCAATAACAGCTGCCGCGCCAGTCAAAGACATGGCCGATGCTGAAGTGCGCAAGGTCGATAAAGAAGCCAAGAAAGTCACCCTCAAGCATGGCCCGATTAAAAATCTCGATATGCCCAGCATGACGATGGTGTTCCAAGTGCGCGATGAAAAGTTGTTTGACAAACTCATTGCAGGTGAGACGATTAAATTCACCGCTGAGCAATTGCAAGGCGCATACGTCGTCACCGGCGTCGAGAAAGCAACTGCCAAATGATCGACTGGTTGCCCTGCTCGCTGGGCTTGGGCTATGCCGTTGCAGCGGCTGGCCTAGGCTACATCGCCGGCCGCTTCCGCGAGCAATTGCATCTGCTTGAAATTTTCAAGCCTGAGCGCTAGTCGTTCAAATGAGTTGATGAAGGCTCTTGCATAAAAGCATGGGCCTCCCTCGTGAATCAATACAGCAAGCATGATGCACCACTACACTTTTCATAGCATGCTGCGCATATTATTCGCCGGCTACAGCTTGTTTTTCCTCGCATTTTCGGCGCAAGCGCTGCCCGTGGGCTTCAAAGACAGCTGGATGACGATGGGCGAATTCAGCAAGGATTGGAAAGAATCTAATCTGATGTACAGCTTCAGCCATCGCGATGCGATAGGCATCGGCGGCAGCAACATTCGCTGGAATGCTTTGCAAGGCGGCCAGCGCAGCTTGAAGCAAACCGATGTGCATTACAACCGGCTGCTTGCAAGATGGAACACGCCGGATTCGCAAACCAATATCTTTCTGCTCAGCGGCCTAGCGCATGCCAAAAGCAATTTCTTTTCTGGCTCGCAGCTTATCGTGCAGCCCGGCTTGCAAATTGACCATGAGACGCGCCGCATCTACGCAGCGCTCAAGTGGCACGGCTATTACGGAGAATCACTTGCTGCCACGCGCACGGCAGTTGCTGGCGGCTTTTCTTTTTATCCCACAGAATATGATGAGTGGCAGCCTTGGTTTGTTGTGGAAGTGGATAAAACGGGCGCTGATTTCAAAAGCAAAGATGGAAATGTTGAAGTTACGCCTTATCTTCGCTTCATTCACAAGACGCTATTCATTGAAGCGGGCGCTCCGCAAAAGCGCGGCAAGAGCCAAGGGCTCAAGCTCAATTTTCGATACACGTTTTAAGATTTATATTCACACAGGTTCGTCATGAAGACATCGCTCAACACTATTAAATCTATATCGCTCTGCGCAGTATTCATGCCGGCTACTGCCCTCTTTTCTTATATAAATGCGGCGGAAGTGGCGAAAGTGACGGTCAACGGTATGGTTTGCGCCTTCTGCGCACAAGGCATTGAAAAAACGATTTCTAGACTGCCACAAACCAAAGCGGTGTATGTCAATCTCGATAAAAAAATCGTCGCTGTGGAAGCCAAAGAAGGGCAGACGTTGGATATGAGCAAGATCAAAGCAGGCATTGTGGATGCGGGCTACGACGTGGTGAAAACCGAGACGCTGGCGAACTCATCCGTGGCTGCGGTCAAGTCCGAAATCACGGGCAAGAAGTGAGCGCGGATGCCATTTCTAAAGCAGGCGACGGCACGAAAGAATCTCGCAGCAGCCTCGCCACGTCGATTCTGAGCTTATTTGCCAGCAGCTCCACGCTGATCTGCTGCGCCCTACCAGCGCTCTTGGTCGCCCTAGGTGCGGGCGCAGCGCTTTCGGGGCTGGTCGGCGCTTTCCCGCAAATCGTCTGGCTCTCTGAGCACAAGGAAGGCCTCTTCATCTTCGCTGGCCTGATGCTATTGGCCAGCGGCGCATTGCAGTGGATCAACCGCAACGCGCCATGCCCGATTGATCTTGCACTGCGTGATGCCTGCCTGCGAACGCGCAAGGTTTCGCTTCGGGTGTATTGGGTGAGCGTGGGGATTTATTTGGTGGGCGGGTTCTTTGCTTTTGTACTGCCTTTGTTAGCTTAGAGAAATACAAAAACGGAGACCGGACGCAGAAGACGCAACGGTTACGCAAAAGGAATAACCAAAAAGAAAAATGCAAAAACCAGTTCTAGGTCGTGTTTCTTTTTTCGAGTTCTTTTTTTGTATTCTTTTCGCGTCTTTCGC
>JAYUSD010000077.1:0-4315 GCA_043755865.1 Variovorax sp.
TAACAATGGTGGTGCCGGCACTGGGCACGCGCGCATGGCGCACGCAGCTGATCTTGAGCTGCCACCGGGCGCAAGCTTTGATCCGCACCCGACTGAGCACTATGCCCAAGATCCTGCCCAGGCTTTTGTGGCTCATCATCCGCATGACGAATCGCAAGAGCATCATGACGATTTAGGCGAACACCACCATGATTAAAAAGTTTTTAGCGAGCGCCCTGCTCTTAGGCTCGTGCGGCATGGCTTGCGCGCAATTCATCGCCGATGATCCAGATTGGAAAGAAAGCGACGTGCCGCCAGCGCCTGCGTTTGATCTCAAGCGCCTGGTGCAAGTGGATATTTCTGTGCAGTCGCAGCTCAAATGGGGTGTTGACCCAACGACGGTGAAAATCACGCCCGACGGCATCGTTCGCTATGTGGTGGTGGCGCAGTCTAGCACTGGCGTCGTGAATGCCATGTATGAAGGCATCCGCTGCAACAAGGCCGAGTTTCGCCGCTATGCGCGGCACAACGCGGACAGCGGGTGGGTGAAGGCAACGAGCGCTGACTGGACATCTCTGCGCCAATCAGGCACATCTCGCCATCCTGAAACGCTGGCTAAAACTGGAATGTGTGATGGCGCTGCGCCTCCTTCTTCAGTCGCTGAGGCTATGCGCCGATTGCGCTTTGGCGGCAAAGACACCGTACGCTAGCTCTTGAGTACCATATTGTCTTTGTGCACCATCTCAGACTCAGCCGTGTAGCCTAGCAAGGCTTCAAATTCATTAGAAGCTTTGCGGCAAATCAGCCGCGCCTCAGCCGCGGCATAGTTGGCCAAGCCGCGCGCAATCTCTTGGCCCGATGCATCCATAATCGCGATCACATCGCCGCGGGAAAAATCGCCTTGCACCGCCGTCATACCGATAGGCAGCAGACTCACCTTGCCTCCTTGCAGGCGTGCAGCAGCACCCGCGTCAACGACAACACTGCCTGCCATCTGCAAGTGATCAGCCATCCATTGTTTGCGTGCTTGCTGCTTGGCTGTTTGCGCCACGAGCAGCGTGCCAATCGCTTCGCCTTGCATCAGGCGAAGCAGCGCTCGCGGCTCACGCCCCCAAGCAATCACCGTGCTTGCGCCTGAACCCGCCGCGCGCTTGGCGGCCAAGATTTTGGTGAGCATTCCGCCTTTGCCAATGCTACTACCCGCGCCGCCTGCCATTTTCTCAAGCGCTGGATCGCCCGCCTTCGCGGTGTGCACGAACTCAGCCGCAGGATCTTTGCGCGGATCAGCCGTGTAGAGCCCTTTTTGATCAGTCAGGATCACATACAAATCTGCATCTACGAGATTGGCCACGAGTGCACCCAAAGTATCGTTATCGCCGAATTTAATTTCATCATTGACCACCGTGTCGTTTTCGTTGATCACGGGAATGACTTTGTGCGAGAGCAGTGTCAGCAACGTAGAGCGAGCATTCAAATAGCGCTCACGATCTGCCAGATCTGCATGAGTCAGCAGCACTTGCGCGCTCGTTAGGCCCTGCTGGCGTAGCTTGGTCTCGTACATTTGTACCAAGCCCATTTGCCCCACAGCGGCAGCCGCTTGCTGCTGAGAAACATCCTTGGGCCGAGTTGCCCAGCCCAGCCGCTTCATGCCCTCAGCAATCGCACCGCTGGAGACCATGATGACCTCGCGCCCATCAACCACCAGAGCTGCAAGCTGCTCGCACCATTGCGCAATGGCCTCTTCATGCAAGCCTCGGCCTTCATTGGTGACCAAACTCGATCCCACTTTGACAACAATGCGCTTGGCGTGGCGAAGCGTTTGCTGAGCATCTGTAAAAGCAGTTTTTTCAAGCATTTTTAAAGACTTTTAGGCATATCGCCGGCATAGAATATGCGCAGAGTGCTATTAAATTAATAGTAGCTATCAATCACTCAGCTGGCATCTCGCTATTCGTCAAACTCGGATCAAAGCGTGGATCTACGTCAACAGGCTCTTTACTGGCATCGTGCACCTTGCGCACATGGGTGTAAATGTCTTTGCACAATACATCCAAGCCTTGGCGTGCAAGCGCAGAGATTTCAAACACACGCAACTCATCTTTGGCTTTGATTTTGAGCGCAGTGCGATAGCGCTTGACGAAATCTTTGATGCGCATCTCGCGCTCGGCCTCAGGCACCATGTCGAGTTTGTTTAAAACCAACCAGCGCGGCTTTGCATAGAGCTCATCATCGTATTTTTTGAGCTCGCCCACAATCGCTTTGGCCTGCGCCACCGGATCGACCGTATCGTCAAACGGGGCCATGTCGATCACATGCAGCAGGAGGCGCGTGCGCTGCAAATGCCGCAGGAATTGATGGCCTAAGCCTGCGCCCTCGCTCGCGCCTTCAATCAAGCCCGGCAAATCAGCCACCACAAAACTTTGCTCTGGGCCCACGCGTACCACGCCCAGATTGGGATGCAGCGTCGTAAACGGATAGTCGGCGATCTTAGGGCGTGCGTTGGAGATTGATGCAATCAGCGTAGATTTACCAGCATTGGGCATACCCAACAAGCCGACATCGGCCAACACTTTTAATTCCAACTTAAGCTCTTTGTGATCGCCAAGACCGCCAGGCGTTTTCTGGCGTGGGGCGCGGTTGATCGAGCTTTTGAAGCGCATGTTGCCGTAGCCACCCTCACCGCCTTTAGCCACCAAGCGGCGCTCGCCCACTTCGAGGAGTTCCATGATCACGTCGCCCGTCTCGGCGTCCGAGATGATCGTGCCCACCGGCATCTTCAGCACGATGTCGTCACCAGCTGCGCCAAACATATCTGAGCCCATGCCGTTTTCGCCGCGCTTGGCGTCATACCGACGCGAGAAGCGGTAATCCACCAAAGTATTGAGGTTGTCATCAGCCACGGCATACACATTGCCACCTCGCCCGCCATCGCCACCATTGGGCCCGCCAAATTCTTTGTATTTCTCGTGGCGAAACGACACACAGCCATTGCCACCATCACCAGCGGCAATGTCAATAAAAGCTTCGTCAACAAATTTCATGATCTAAGAGGACTAGGTAACGCTAAAAGCGCAAAAATCACGCGAAAAACGCAAAAAAAAATTCAGTGATTGAAGAGTAAAACCACCTAAGTATTCTTTAGCGATTTTCGCGTCATTTTCGCGTTTTTCGCGTTACCTAGAAGGTTTCATGCCGAAACAAAAAAGCCCCGTCAAGCGGGGCTTCTCTGAGGAAAGCTACTTCAAGCAGCAGCCGTGATGTTCACGGTGTGCTTGTTCAAAGCGCCCTTGTGGGTGAAGCTCACGTGGCCGTGTGCCAAGGCATACAAGCTGTGATCTTTACCAATGCCCACATTCACACCGGGGTGGAACTTGGTGCCGCGCTGACGCACGATGATGGAACCAGCTGTCACCAGCTCGCCACCAAAGGCTTTTACGCCAAGCATTTTGGGCTGTGAATCACGCCCATTTCGCGTCGAGCCGCCGCCTTTTTTCTGTGCCATGGCTAGATGCTCCTTATTTCTTCACACCGCCGACGAGTTCGTCGCACAGCTTTTGAAACTCTTCCATCTTACCATCGCGCAAAAGTGCTGCTTGTTCCGCCCACGATGCTGGATTGGCAAGGCTAAAACGACCGCCAGATGCTTTGAGCATGGCAGACATATCGTCGGCTTTCGCTTCTGCGAGTTTTGCAAATGTGGTGATGCCATTGGTGGCCAACACTGCAGCAATCTTCGGGCCGATGCCTTCGATGATTTCGATGTCATCTCTGCCGGCTTTTTGAGCCACAGCGATCACAACGGGAGCCGCTGCTTTCATGATGCCGCCCTTGCCGTCAGCGATTTCCGCAATGAACAGCTCAGTGTAATTTTGGCGATGGCCTTGGCGCTTTTGATAGTGCTTACGGCGACGCATTTTGAAAATGCGGACCTTATCGCCCCTGCCTTGCGCCACGATGGTGGCTTTGATAGCTGCGCCAGGGACCAAAGGTGCGCCGATTAAAAGATCAGTGCCATTGCTGACAGCTAAAATTTGATCAAGCACAATCTCTTGGCCTATGTTCGCAGCGATCTGTTCTACTTTAAATTTTTGGCCAGCAGCAACTTTGTATTGTTTGCCACCGGTTTTTACGACCGCGTACATAAGAACCTCATGATTGAGTTAAGTCTCCCGGGTGATTCCGAAAGAGCCTATGATTATAGCATGGTTAGCTACTACTAACAAGCTACTCAGGAGCGTCTGTCAGGAGTAAACGATCTGTCCGGTTCTTAGCAAGTAATCTGTCCGGTTTATGGAGCTGCGATGAAGCACCCACCCATAAGCCGGGCTCGCTTGCA
>JAYUSD010000078.1:0-4304 GCA_043755865.1 Variovorax sp.
CGCACGCGATAGGTGACGGCGCTGGGTACGAGGCCCAGTTCACGCGCTGCTGCGGCCATGCTCCCCTGCGTAGCGACGCTGCGAATAAGTGCCAATGCCTCGGGTGTGATCAAATCTCGAACATTCTTCATTTTTGAATGATGACATCAAAATCGTTCGATTGCAAACGCTATCGCAAAGCCTAAAGTTCAATGCAAGAAATCGGAATACCGGACGCAGAAGACGCAAAGGTTACGCACAAGGAATACCAAAAAGAGAAAATGAAAGACGACGTGTGTTGCTAACAATTTTTCCATGTATTTAGTTTTTGTCTTTTTTTGGTATTTTATTCTGCGTAACCTTTGCGTCTTCTGCGTCCGGACTTTGTATTTGAATTTGAATTTTTAGGCGCCCCATCATGATCACCATTCGTAAATCCCAAGAGCGCGGCTATGCAGACCATGGCTGGCTTAAAAGTTTTCATTCGTTTTCGTTTGCTGGATACCATGATGAACAGCATATGGGCTGGGGCAATCTTCGCGTGATCAATGAAGACCGCATCGCACCCGGCACGGGCTTTGGCACGCATGGGCATCGGGATATGGAAATTATTTCCTACGTGCTGAGCGGCAACCTTGCACACAAAGATAGCATGGGCAACGTCAAAGGCATCCCGCCGGGCGATGTGCAGCGAATGAGCGCAGGCTCTGGCGTGCAGCACAGCGAGTTCAACCATGCCGCTGGCCAAGAAACGCACTTTTTGCAAATTTGGATTGAGCCCAATGTGCGTGGCATCGCGCCTGGTTATGAACAGAAAACTGTACCGGTCGTGGAAAAGCAAGGCGTTTTGAAACTCATCGCTGCACCAGCAAGCGAGAATGCCAGTGTCGTACTGAACGCCGATGCACGCATCTATGCGGGCCTGCTCGATGCCAATGAAAGCGCCGCGATTGCGCTTGATCCAAAACGCAAAGCCTATGTGCATCTCGTGCGCGGCAGCTTGGAATTGAATGGTCAAATGTTGCACGGCGGCGATGCAGCTAAAGTGCAAGGCGAGGCGAGCTTGAACTTCCAAGCAGCCAAAGATGCTGAAGTCTTGGTCTTTGATTTAGCGAACTGAAAGTTAAGCTCATGACAAATTCACAAGCATTTTTGCAAGCGATTAA
Organism: Variovorax sp.; assembly: GCA_043755865.1. Lineage (GTDB taxonomy): Bacteria > Pseudomonadota > Gammaproteobacteria > Burkholderiales > Burkholderiaceae_C > JANMDU01. The sequence goes on from JAYUSD010000078.1 coordinate 1,146, forward strand.
CGCTCTGCCTGAGCGCGCAGGAGCGCAGCCACGCATGACACCAGCCAATCCGCAAGAGCAACTGGAGCAATTTCCACAAAATTGGAAAGACATTGAGCAATTGATTGCTTTCGCTTTTGAGTTGCCGAATGTGAAAGAAGCGCCCACGCAAATCGCGCCGCCCGGCTCGCGTGCGTTAACGCTTCTTCCTCAAGATGCAACGCACGAGCGCGAGGCTTTCATGGTGGATTTAGAGTTTGCTCATATTCACAACCCACCCATTGGCAGCATGCATCTCACGCTGCCGCCTGCGCTGCGCGAAGCAGCACTTGCCAAAGGCTGGGTGCTGCGCCATCCGCTGGCGGTGCGTGGCATGGTCAGCCCCGATGTGGTGTTTGTGTTTGCACTACGTGATGAAAGTGAGCTGCCTGCAGCACAGCTCCTTTTGAAAGCGGCACATGCTTATGCGACGGGTGTTTTGAGACAACATGCGGCTTTGATTGTTTGAAGGAGATCGATATGTGCGGTTCTGAATTACGTCCGTTGCTAGCCATTAAAGCCGTCGCCCCGATGCCTTACCACGGCTTCGATGCGCACTCTGGCGCGCATATGCTGCGTGTGGACAGCCGCTGGATTGATCCCTTCATTGGGATTGACAGCTACACCATGCCACAGCCGTTTTTTGGTCCGCATCCGCATGCGGGCATGAGCGCAGTGAGCTTGATGTTGCCCGAAGCAGATGGCGGTTTTGTTAACCGTGATTCGCTGGGCGATCACAGCATCATCCGCCCCGGAGATTTGCACTGGACGCAAGCTGGGCGCGGCATGATGCATGAAGAAATTCCGGTTGAGCCAGGCAAGGCGGCGCGTGGCATGCAGGTGTTTGTGAATATGAGCAAAGCGCACAAAAGTGCAGAGCCGGTGGCTTTTAAAGTCAAGCATGAAGAGATGCCAACGGTTGATTTCGAAGGCGGTAGTTTGCGCGTGGTCGCTGGTGAATTTGATGGCCAGCATTCGCCCATTGGAAGCGATGCGCGCTGGCTCACGCGCGTGAACATGCTGGACATCACACTACAAGCAGGCGCAAGCGTGAGCATTCCTGTGAAATCAGGCGACAATGCGTTTTTTGTGATTCGTTCGGGCTCTTTTGAGCAGACAGCCGGCGTAGATATTGCGCAGAGTGCTATCATTTTTGAAGCATCTGATTTGCCAGGCGAGAGCTTCGCGTGCATCAAAGCGGGTGTGCAGACAAAGGGTGAAAATGGCAGCGAAGCATTGCGCGGCGTATTCTTCAGCGGCACGCCGATCAATGAGCCTGTGTTTCCCGGTGGCCCTTTCATGGGCAACTCTCAAGCGGACATCATGGCCTACAGAAAAGCCTTCTCGCTGGGCGAGATGGGGCATCTTGAAGCTTCTTTCACAAGGTAACTCATCATGCAAAAACTACCTTCAAAATATATGCCCATCGTGATGGCTTTTTGGATGTCGCTGACCATGAGTGTGCTAATGAGTGGCATGATCACAGCCGTAAACACGGGCTTTGCTAGCGGCTACTTTTTGCGCTGGCTACAAGCATGGTTAGTGGCCTTCCCGGTTGCATTTCTTGTCGCTTTTGCCTTTAGGCCCATGGTGCAAAAACTCGTGTCTCTCACGGTGCAAATCCCTGCACCGCCTCATTTCCCAATCGCCAAATAAAGGAGAAATCTCATGGCAAAAGTTGCAGTTGTATATCACTCAGGTTACGGTCATACCCAGCGTGTGGCAGATTTTGTGGCCAAAGGCGCAGGCGCCGAATTGGTAGCGATTGATGCTGAAGGCAATCTCACGGAAGCGCAATGGGCTACGCTTGATGCGGCAGACGCCATCATCATGGGCAGCCCCACGTACATGGGTATGGCCAGCTGGCAGTTCAAAAAATTTGCAGATGCGACCAGCAAGAAATGGTTTACAAGCGCATGGAAAGACAAAGTCGCCGGCGGCTTTACTTGCTCGGCCAGCCCGAGCGGCGATAAGCTTTCCACGCTTCAATACTTCATCACGTTATCTATGCAACAAGGCATGATTTGGGTGGGCCAGCCTGCCATGAACGATGGCACGATCAATCGTATTGGTTCAAACAGCGGCGTGATGGCGCAATGCGGCCCGAATGATCCGGCAGATAAAATCCCGCAGGGTGATCTAGATACAGCGCAGGCTTATGGCAAGCGGGTGCTCGAGGTTGCTGCTAAATTGCGTGGGTAATTTACCTATTTGCTTTGATTCGTAATCGCAATCTATAAAGGCAAGCGTGTAGCTTGCCTTTTTTCTTAGGCAGTGCGATAAATTTAAGGTGTATGCATATGTGTGTAAGATGAACCTATATGCAGATGCTCTCACTCCTCCCTTGGCCTGATTGGATCGCGCTCAGCTGGTTTTTCAGTGCCTGGATGGGTTATTCGTGGTTTACCAAATCACAAGGCAGTAAGCGTGGCTCTTTGATTGCCACCACCAATCGCTACCGCGGCTATTGGATGCAAGTGGCCACCAGCCGCGATCCACGTGTACTAGACGGCATCATTGCGCAAAATTTGTCGTCTACTCCTGCATTTTTCAGCTCCACCACCATCATTGTGATTGGCGGCTTGTTTGCGCTGCTCGGTAGCACCGATAAAGCGGCTGAATTGGTGCGCGATATTCCGTTTGCTCAGCGCACTTCAGTGCTGATTTTTGATCTCAAAGTGCTGATCATGATTGGTATTTTTGTGTTTTCATTTTTTCGCTTTTCTTGGAGCATGCGGCAATACACCTTTGTGGCGCTGTTGATTGGCTCGATGCCTGACCCACGAGATTTTGATGCCGGACGATTTGATCGCGAAAAGTTTTCCCAACGCGCCAGCCGGATGCTGGGCTTGGCGGCCGAGACATTCAATGACGGCCTGCGCGGCTACTATTTTGCATTCGCCGTGATTGCATGGTTTTTCTCGGCGCTCACTTTCGCCGGGGCAACCGCCATGGTATTGATTATTTTGTACCACCGCGAATACCGCTCCGAAGTGTTGGAGGTGTTGGAGTGAAGCGCGGCTTGTTGCGTCATGCACTCGGGCTGTGTTTGATCTGGCATTGCGCATTACAAGCGGCGCCACAAGTCAATTGGGGCGAGATGTTGGCGCAGGCGCAGACAGAGGCAAAGCGTGAAAGCAT
>JAYUSD010000079.1:0-26586 GCA_043755865.1 Variovorax sp.
TCAGGCACGGTTAAGAAAAATTGGCGGAATAAAAATGTGGCGGTGGCCGAAGCAATCAAAGGCACAGTGAGCCCGGCATAGCTGTTGAGCAAGCCCAGATCAGCGACGACTTTGTAGGTCGGCAATATCCGCACCTCCACCGGCAGCATGAGCGTGACGAAAATCGCCCAGAAGAAAAACATGCGGAAGGGGAAGCGGAAATAAACAATCGCAAAAGCCGAGAGCAGCGAGATCGAAATTTTGCCCAACGCAATCACCAACGCGCTTATGGCGCTGACCACCATCATCTGCCCAACCGGTGCTTTCGAGCCGTTGCCTCCGCCCGTGCCATTCCACGCTGCAGTGTAGTTTTCCAACAGATGCGAGCCAGGCAAAAGCGGCATCGGTGCTTTGATGATTTCTTGCACCGTGTGGGTGGATGCGACAAACGTGAGATACAGCGGAAACGCCACGATCAGCACGCCGATGATCAATACCGCATGTGACAACGCTGTGAGATAGGGGCGACGCTCAACCATTAGTAGTTCACCTTTTTCTCAACAAAGCGAAACTGCACGACGGTGAGCGCCACCACAATCACCATCAACACCACAGATTGTGCCGCCGAGCCGCCCAAATCCATCGCCTTGAAGCCGTCGTAGTACACCTTGTAGACCAAAATCGATGTGTCTTTACCAGGCCCGCCCTCGGTGGCCGCATCAATAATGCCGAAGGTGTCAAAAAAAGCATAGACGATGTTGATCACGAGCAAGAAAAACGTGGTGGGCGAGAGCAGGGGAAACACAATCGTCCAAAAGCGCCGCCAAGGCTTGGCGCCATCAATCGCAGCCGCTTCAATCAGCGATTTGGGAATGCTTTGCAAACCGGCTAAGAAAAACAAAAAGTTATACGAGATTTGCTTCCACACCGCAGCCATGATCACCAGAGTCATCGCTTGCCCGCCATTGAGCAAATGATTCCAATCGATACCGATCAAGCGCAACCAATAGGACACTACGCCTACGCTCGGTGCAAACATAAACAGCCACAGCACGCCAGCCACAGCAGGCGCAACGGCGTAAGGCCAAATCAGTAAAGTTTTATAGGCAAGAGCGCCCTTGACGATGCGATCCGCAAACACCGCCAGCAGCAGCGAAATGCTGATGCCGAGCACGGCCACAAGCGTAGAAAAAACAGCCGTGGTGAAAAAGGAGGCGAGGTAAGTCGGGTCATTCCACAAATTGCGGAAATTCTCTAGCCCGACAAACTCCACCGACGTACCAAACGCATTGCTCTGCTGCACCGATTGCAGCAAAGCCTGCGCTGCTGGCCAGAAGAAAAACGCCGTGATGATGATCACCTGAGGCGCGATCAGCACCCAAGGCAACCAGCTAGATCGGAAGACGACTCTTTTGTCCACAGGAAGCGCTTACTTGTTCGCTTTTTCGAACCGCTCCAGCAAATCGTTGCCGCGCGAGACGATGGAATCCAGCGCGTCTTTGGCAGATTTTTTGCCAGCCCAGACTTGTTCCAACTCTTCGTCTTCGATGGTGCGGATTTGTACGTAATTGCCTAAACGAATGCCGCGTGATTTGTCCGTCGTTTTGCGGATCATTTGATTCACGCCCACATCCGTGCCGGGATTCTTTTTATAAAAGCCCGAATCATCAGTGAGCTTGAAGGCGGCGGTGGTGATCGGCAAATAGCCAGTGCGCTGGTGCAAAGCAGCTTGTACATCGGTCTTGGACAAATAGCTAAAGAATTGGGCGATGCCTTTGTATTCTTCTGATTTTTTGCCGGACATGACCCACAGCGAAGCGCCGCCGATCACGGTGTTTTGCGGCGCACCGGCCACGTCTGGGTAATAAGGCAGGGTGGTAAGCGCCCAGTCGAACTTCGCGTTTTTTGCCACGTTGCCATAGAAGCCAGTGGACGTGGGGATCATCGCGCATTCGCCAGAGATGTAGCTCGCCTCGGGCACGTTGGCGCGGCCTTTGTACACAAACAAACCTTGCTGCGCCATGTTGGCCAAATTCTCGATGTGGCGCACGTGTAAAGGCGAGTTGACCTTCATGCGCGCATCCATACCCTGCATGCCATTGCCTTTTGTGGCGAATTCGGCATTGTGCCAAGCTGAGAAGCTCTCAAGTTGCGTCCAGCCCTGCCATGCGGTGGTAAACGGGCATTTGTGGCCGCTGGCCTTGAGCTTGGCGGCAGCCAGCGCCACTTCTGGCCAAGTGCTGGGCAGCTTGGTGGTGTCGATGCCGGCGGCTTTGAAGGCGTCTTTGTTCACGTAGAACACGGTCGTGGAGCTATTAAACGGGAAGCTCAGCATCTCGCCATTGGGGGCGGTGTAGTAGCCGGCCACTGCGGAGACGAAAGTTTTGGGATCAAATTTTTCGCCAGCGTCTTTCATCACTTTGCCCACAGGAACCGTGACGCCTTTGTTGCTCATCATGGTGGCTGTGCCGACTTCGAAGACTTGCAAGATATGCGGTGCTGTGCCCGCGCGGTAGGCGGCTACGGCTGCGGTAAATGCCTCTGTGTACGTACCTTTGAAGGTCGGCACAATTTTGTAATTCTTTTGCGAGGCATTGAAATTGTTGGCCAGATCGTTGACGACTTCGTTGTTGACGGCAGTCATGGAATGCCACCACTGGATTTCGGTTTGGGCGTAGGCGGATGCGGTGAAGGCCGAGGCCAAGGCGATTGCGGATAAGCGCATTTTCATGAAAAGACTCCTAGGTAAACACTCAAATGTAGATTTGATTTGTGGCTGTCATATTAAAACCTTGCTTTGCTGCCTTGACCCACGGGGTTTGTACGGGCTTGTCACGTTGCATGCATACAAAACGGGTAGGCCTGATCTGGCTGACTCGACTTGTCCAAGGACTTACTAGGGTTGTCCCGCATGCTGGTCCGTGTAGCGGTGATAATGTCGTGAAGAGCATCAAACACCCATGAACGCACCTTTGCCGACCCAACTTCTCGCACCTGCGCTGCAAACAGCGCAGGCTGCACCCCGCCTGCGCGAAATTCCTTACAACTACACCTCGTTTTCCGACCGCGAAATCGTGATTCGGTTGTTGGGCGCTCGTAGTTGGGAGCTTTTGGAGCAATTGCGCGGCGAGCGGCAAACGGGGCGCAGCGCGCGCATGCTGTATGAAGTGCTGGGCGATATTTGGGTGGTGCAGCGCAATCCGTATTTGCAAGACGATTTGCTCGACAACCCCAAGCGCCGCAAGGCTTTGGTGGATGCTTTGAACCATCGACTGGGCGAAGTGGAAAAACGTCGTACGCCGGGTATTGACAAGCTCCGTGATGAGCATGTGGGCATCCTGCTTGCCGCCGCTCGCGCGTGCGTGAAATCGTTTTACGAGACGTTTTCTACCGTTTACGATTTGCGAAAAAAAGCGACCAGCGTTTTGCGTCGCACGACTGCCAAAGACAACATCAAATTCGATGGCCTCTCACGCGTGAGCCATGTGACGGATGCGACCGATTGGCGTGTCGAATATCCCTTCGTCGTGCTCACACCCGATACCGAAGCGGAGATGGCGGGCATGGTCAAGGGCTGTATTGAGCTGGGGCTGACCATCGTGCCTCGCGGCGGCGGCACGGGGTATACCGGTGGCGCGATTCCACTCACGTGGAAATCTGCGGTGATCAACACAGAAAAGTTGGAGACGATGACGCAAGTGCAGATGGTCAATCTGCCCGGTTTGTCTGAGCCCGTGGCAACCGTTTGGTCAGAGGCTGGTGTGGTGACGCAGCGCGTGGCCGATGCGGCTGAGCGTGCGGGTTATGTGTTTGCGGTGGATCCCACATCGGCAGAAGCCAGCTGCATCGGCGGCAATATCGCCATGAATGCTGGCGGCAAAAAAGCCGTGCTCTGGGGCACGGCGCTGGATAACTTGGCAAGCTGGCGCATGGTGACACCAGATGCGCAGTGGCTGGAAGTCACTCGCTTGAACCACAATTTGGGCAAAATTCACGATGCTGAAATGGCGAGCTTTAAGCTTGAGTATTTCGACGCGGGCGGAAAGAAATTGCTGCGCACGGAGCAGCTCGATATCGCCGGTAAAACATTTCGCAAAGAAGGCTTGGGCAAAGATGTCACCGATAAGTTTCTTAGCGGCTTGCCCGGCATTCAAAAAGAAGGGTGTGACGGCCTGATCACCAGCGCGCGCTGGATTGTCCACAAAATGCCGCTGCACACGCGCACCGTGTGCTTGGAATTCTTTGGACATGCCAAAGATGCTGTGCCCTCCATCGTGGAAATCAAAGACTACATGTTTGCTGAGCAAAAACGCACCGGCGTGTTGCTGGCAGGCCTAGAGCATTTAGATGACCGGTATTTGAAAGCCGTGGGCTACGCCACTAAATCCAAACGCGGCGGCTTGCCTAAGATGATTTTGGTGGGCGATATTGCCGGCGACGATGCCGATGTGGTCGCGCGCACAACATCTGAGGTGGTGCGTATCGCCAACAGCCGCTCTGGTGAAGGCTTCATTGCGATCAGCCCGGAGGCGCGCAAAAAATTCTGGCTAGATCGCAAGCGAACGGCAGCGATTTCTAAGCATACCAATGCCTTCAAGATCAATGAAGATGTGGTCATTCCGTTGCCACGCATGGCTGAATACACCGATGGCATTGAGCGCATCAATATTGAGCTTTCCCTGCGCAATAAGCTGAAATTTGCGGGCGAGTTGCTCGCTTTTTTCGAGCGCGGCAATTTGCCATTGGGCAAAGGCGACGATGCGCAAGATATTCCAAGCGCTGAGTTGCTCGGCGGCCGCGTGAGCGAGGCAATTGCTCTGATCAAAGAGGTGCAAACGCTTTGGCAAGGCTGGCTCAATACAGTGGATGAAAAGTTTGAGCAGTTGCAAAATCACGAGCTACGTGCCAGCTGGAAAACGCAAATTCGCGCACCACTGGCCAACATCTTCATGGGCGATGCGTTCAAAGGCATCTTGGACGAATGCCAAACCATTCATAAGCGCGTACTCAAGGGCAGAGTGTGGATCGCGCTGCACATGCATGCGGGCGACGGCAATGTGCATACAAATATTCCTGTCAACAGCGATGATTACGACATGCTGCAAACGGCGCATGAGGCTGTAGGGCGCATCATGGCGCTGGCGCGCAGCCTGGATGGCGTGATCTCGGGTGAACATGGCATTGGCATCACGAAGCTGGAGTTTTTAAGCGAAGCTGAGCTTAAGCCGTTTGCAGATTACAAAGCCAGAATTGATCCAGAAGGCCGCTTTAACAAAGGTAAGTTGCTACGAAATCAGGAGCACTCTACGCAGGATATACGCCGTCTAGATGCCCAAAACACTTATAAAAACGCTACAAAAACAGGCTCTGATGTCTGGTTTTCAGACCTCACGCATGCTTACACGCCATCCTTTGGCTTGATGGGCCATGAATCGCTGATCATGCAGCAGTCTGATATTGGCAACATCGCCGATTCAATCAAAGATTGCCTGCGTTGCGGCAAGTGCAAACCTGTTTGCGCCACACATGTGCCACGCGCGAATTTGCTCTATTCGCCGCGCAATAAAATCTTGGCTACTTCGCTCTTGATTGAAGCTTTTCTCTATGAAGAGCAAACGCGGCGCGGCATATCCATCAAGCACTGGGAAGAGTTTGAAGATGTGGCCGATCATTGCACGGTATGCCACAAATGCCTCGCGCCTTGCCCGGTAAAGATTGATTTTGGCGAGGTGTCAATGAACATGCGCAATTTGCTGCGCAAAATGGGGCAAAAATCTTTCCGTCCGGGCAATGCGGCAGCGATGTTTTTCTTGAACGCGACGAATCCTGAGACGATCAAATTCATGCGCTCGGCGATGGTCGATGTCGGCTTCAAAGCGCAGCGCTTGGCCAATGATCTGCTGCGCGGCTTGGCCAAAAAGCAAACCGCCAAACCGCCGTCCACCTTAGGCGCAGCGCCGATCAAAGAGCAAATCATTCACTTTATCAACAAGAAAATGCCCGGCGGGTTGCCGAAGAAAACCGCGCGCGCTTTGCTGGATATTGAAGACAACGATTACGTGCCAATCATCCGCAACCCTCAGCAAACGACGGCTGAGACCGAGGCCGTGTTTTACTTCCCCGGTTGCGGATCAGAGCGCCTCTTCAGCCAAGTGGGTTTGGCGACGCAGGCCATGCTCTGGCATGCGGGCGTGCAAACCGTGCTGCCGCCCGGCTATCTGTGCTGCGGCTATCCACAGCGCGGCTCGGGCCAATTCGACAAAGCCGAGAAGATGATCACGGACAACCGCGTTCTCTTCCACCGCGTGGCCAATACGCTCAATTACATGGACATCAAGACCGTGGTCGTGAGCTGCGGCACGTGCTATGACCAGCTCCAAGGCTACGAGTTCGACAAAATCTTTCCCGGCAGCCGCATCATTGATATTCATGAATATTTGCTAGAAAAAGGCATCACTCTGAGCGCCAGCCAGCAAGGCGGCTATCTCTATCACGAGCCTTGCCATAACCCGATGAAGCTGCAAGATTCATTGAAAACCGTCAAGGCATTGGTGGGCGAGAATGTGCTCAAAAACGAGCGCTGCTGCGGCGAATCGGGCACGCTGGGCGTAACGCGGCCAGATATTGCGACCCAAGTAAGGTTTCGCAAAGAAGAAGAAATTCGATCCGGCGCGGCAGCACTACGCGCGACAGGCGCGGTGTCCGCTAAGTCCAACGTCAAAATCCTCACCAGCTGCCCTAGCTGCTTGCAAGGCCTCTCGCGCTACGGCAATGATTTACAAAACGGTCTGCTTGAGGCTGACTACATTGTGGTGGAGATGGCCAGGCAAATTTTGGGTGAAAACTGGTTGCCGGAGTATGTGGCTAAGGCCAATGAGGGTGGAATTGAACGGGTTTTGGTGTGATCCAAGCCGCATGAACTGGACACCAGCGAGACGTGACAAAACACACATTTTGCACAGCTCTCGCATGCTAATTGCACCAATTAGCGTTGTTGTGTGACATTTGCCCGGCATTGCGGAGGCGATTTTGCTGGTCTGCCACCCGCAAAAGCCCTAATATCACAGGCTACCCATGCGCACAACCCGCTACAAGTCGGGCATGAAAGTTTCACAATGGCATTGCATTTCACACCAGCCCTACTGCACGCACCTCGGATTTTGCGTTTCAATCCTTTCTGGCGCGTGGCTGCAATACTCGGCATGTTGCTCGGCTTAAGCCATTTTGCGCAGGCTCAAAATGCCGGCGAAGTGGAATTCATGCGCGGCGTGGGTTTTGCGCAAACGCCCGGTCAAACACCACGCACTTTGGGCAAAGGTTTGAGTCTTCAAGAAGGCGACCGCCTGACCACCGCCGATGGCGCAACAGCCGTGGTGAAACTGCAAGACGGCACCCGCATGACGGTGCGTCCCGGCAGCGAGATGGTGCTCACGCAATTCAAATACAAGGCCGATGCGCCAGACAACAGCATGGTGATCAACATGCTGCGCGGCGGCTTGCGAGCTATCACGGGCCTGATCGCGAAAAGCGCGCCGAACGCGGCACGCATCCAAACCAACACTGCCACTATCGGCATTCGCGGCACAGATTTTGATGCGCGGATTTGTAGCGTGGATTGCGGCAATGAAGGCAGGCGCATTGCGCAAGCGGCCAAACCCAACGCGATTGCCGCCAGCGCCAAAGTGCTGTCTTCGCGAGGTGAGGTGATCGCAGTCGATGGCACAGGCCAGCGTCGCCGGTTGGTCGATGGCGGCGGCATTTATCCAGGTGATGTGGTGGAAACGGGTGTGAGCACGCAGGCGGTGCTTGCCTTTCGCGATGATTCGCGCGTGACCGTGGGAGCGATCAGCCGCTACCGAATCGACAGTTTCGTGTACGACAGCAAAAATGCAAGTGATGGACGCATGCTGACATCTTTGCTTAAAGGCACAGTGCGCGCGCTGTCAGGTTTGATTGGCAAAGCCAATAATAAAAATGTGAGCTACAGCACCTCAACCGCCACCATCGGCATTCGCGGCACAGAAGTGCTGATGCGCTGCACGGGCGCATGCGCAGGCGAAGCTGGCAGCGCGGGCGATGGCCTCACGGTCTACACCTATTCTGGCCAAGTCGACGTCACCAAACTCACCGATTTCACGAGTACGTTTGTGCTCTCGCCAGGCCAAGGCTTAAGCGTGTCGCCAGCGGGCACGCAAAGCATCAATGCGGAGCCTGCCAACGATCTGACAGCACCCGGCAGCGTGCCAGCCTCGCCGGCTTTGTTTGGCAGCGACAACGTCAACGAAAACCAAGAAGGCTTGTACGTGTTTGTGCGCGATGGCCATATCGAGCTGACAACCAACTCTTCCGTGCTGCATCTGGGCAGAAACGAAGCTGGCTTGGCGAGCAGCGATGGCAGCACGGTGCGGCCACAAATTGTCCCGCGTTTTTTGGAGTTTGATCGCACGCCTTTGCCAAATTCAAGCAATTTCAACATCACTGCTTTGTTGGTGGATTCCAACATTCCGGGTGGCCGTGTTTGCCGCTGAGCTTAAATCTTAGTTGCATCAGCCTCAGAATGTCACAATCAGGCATGCATTTGAAGCGCAACCACTGTCGCCCCACGCCTAGCTTGTCTGTGTTGAGCCAAGCCTTGGCTGTTGCCCTGCTCGCGAGCCCCTTGCTTAGCTCCCACGCTTGGGCGCAAACTTCACCGAGCGCAGCCCAGGCACCCATTGCCTCCGTCACGCCAAGCTTTGCCATTCGCGGCTTTAACCTCAAGGGCGACAATCCTTTGAGTGCGGCGCAAACCAGCAGCGTACTTGCGCCTTATTTGCGCAGCGATGCCACCATTGACACCTTGCAAAAAGCCACCGCAACTTTAGAAGGCGCTCTGCGTGATGCCGGCTTTGGCCTACATAAAGTGTCGCTGCCAGCGCAAGAGGTGGGCGAGACGGTGACCCTAGAAATCGTGAAATTCACCATTGGCCGCGTGGTTGTCACCGGCAATCAGCATTTCGGCGAAGCCAATATTCGCGCGAGCTTGCCCGAGCTTACCGAGGGCAACTCACCCAATTTCAAGCGCTTGGCTGTGCAAACCGCCATGGCCAATGACAACAGCAGCAAGCAGCTCAGCGTGGCTTTGAAAGAAGCTGCCGATGCAGACAAGATTGATGCCACGGTGCAAGTGAGTGATTCACGCGCTTGGTTTGCCTCCGTCACACTGAACAACAACGGCAACGATTCTTCTGGCAAAGATCGCTTCACGCTGGCTGGCGGCCACAACAATCTTTGGGATCGGGATCACCAAGCGGTATTGGCCTACACCACGTCGCTGCAGCGCCCAAGCAGCGTGCATCAATGGGGCTTGAACTACAAAATTCCTTTCTACAGCTTGAAAGGCACACTGGGAATATCAGCCACAAAATCTGATGTGCTTGGCACGTTTGGCTCGTTCACGAGCACAGGCGTGGGGCACACACGCGGCCTGAGCTACACGTTGGCCAATGAACCCGAAGGCGGCAGGCGCAGCTATTTTTCTGTGAGCTTGGATGATCGTGTGTTTGGCGCGGCATTGATCAATGGCATTGCTGTGGGTGTGGATCGCCGCAGCCGGCCCGCCGGCCTAGGCTACAGCGTGAAAAACGAATCTGATGCATCGGTTTGGGGCTACAACATTGATGCTTCCGTGAACATAGGCTCAGGCGCAGGGAACAGCCGCGCAGCGTATCGCACCGAATACAGCAACCCAGTGACGGGGCAAGGCATATCGACTTCTGGCTTTCGCATCTTGCGCGTGGGCCATCAGTATTCTGCTCAATTGGGTAAGAGTTGGCTTTGGAGTGTGCGCACACAAGCGCAGTGGAGCAATACGGCCTTGATTTCGGGTGAGCAGCTGGGGCTCGGCGGCACGAATTCATTGCGCGGTGCACCAGATCGCGCAATATCGGGCGATGGAGGCGTGCAAAGCAGCTTGGAAATTACCACGCCAGAGCTCGCCAAAGGCTTGCGTCTGACTGGCTTTGCCGATGCGGGGTGGCTGGGCAACTACGGCGCAGATGGCCAGCGCCGCGTGAGTGAAGACAGGCTGATCAGCGTGGGCCTAGGCTTGCGTTTTGGGCACAGCAGCGGCGTCTCGCTCAACGCAGATTACGGCCGCCTGCTGGCCGGCAGCAAGCTGCCTTTGGCGACCAATTCAAATGCGCCTAGAAAAGGCGACGACAAGCTGCATTTGACTTTGTCCATGCGCTTTTAAAGCGTCGGCGCGATTCGCCTCTTAAAATAAGGGCATGCGCCATTAGCGCTTGAAAGCAACTCATGGCTGGCCTTACCCACGACACCCCCACCCCGACCGACATCACAGTCCATCAGCAATCCAAGCTGCTGGAAATCGCTTTTTCTGACGGCAAGGCGTTTAAGCTGCCGTTTGAGCTCATGCGCGTGTATTCGCCTTCTGCCGAGGTGCAGGGCCACGGGCCCGGGCAAGAAACGCTGCAAACCGGCAAGCGCGAGGTGGGTTTGCAAGAGCTCGAATCGATTGGCAATTACGCTGTGAAGCCGGTGTTTACTGATGGGCATGAGAGCGGTATTTTTTCTTGGGATTACTTGTATTTTCTAGGCAGCCAACAAGATGAACTTTGGACGCGCTACTTGGCTAGGCTGCTAGAGGCTGGCGCGGATCGCGATGCGCCAATGATGGCTGCTGGCAGCCATGTGCACGGCGCAGGCTGCAGCCATTGAACCCGCACTCTCAATTTAGTAGCGCCCCGCGCAATAAACACCATGGCTAGCACGCACTTTGGCTTCAAAAATGTCGATGAGGGCGAGAAAGCCGCTCAGGTGCGCGGCGTGTTTGACTCGGTCGCCTCTAAATACGATGTGATGAATGATCTGATGTCTGCGGGCCTGCATCGCGGCTGGAAGGCTTACACGGTGCTTGTCTCTGGTGCAGCGTTGGGCTCTAAAGTGTTGGATGTGGCGGCAGGTACGGGAGATTTGGCGCTGGCCTTTGCGAAAAAAGTGGGCTTGGCGCAGGGCCAAGGCGAGGTGGTGCACACCGATATCAATGAGGCAATGCTGTGCGTCGGACGAGATCGCATGGTCGATGCGGGGTTTGCCTTGCCGACTTTGGTTTGTGATGCAGAAAAGCTGCCCTTGCCCAGCAATCATTTTGACATCGTGACTGTGGCTTTTGGCCTGCGGAACATGACACACAAAGAGGTCGCTTTAAGAGAAATGTGCCGAGTTTTGAAGCCAGGCGGCAAGCTTTTGGTGCTGGAATTTTCCAAAGTCGCCAAGCCGCTGCAAAAGGCCTACGATTGGTATTCTTTTTCCATCCTGCCAAAATTAGGTTCTATGGTTGTAGACGATGCACAAAGCTATCAGTACTTGGCTGAAAGTATTCGCATGCATCCTGATCAGGAAACGCTAAAAACAATGATGCTGGCCTCGGGCTTTGGCCACGTCGATATACACAACATGACAGCGGGCGTGGTGGCATTGCATGTAGGCATTAAGTGTTGATTTCTTTAGGGAAGATCAGGACTTGAAATTGGGCAGCCCAGCGGTATATTCGTGTTTGGTAATATTTTCAAAGAGGCAAGGTATGAAATTTCTTTCTTTTATTGCAACCGGTGTGATGGCATTGAGCCTCGCGCTGGTGAGCTTGGATGCGGATGCGGCCAAGCGCATGGGCGGAGGAAAATCCGTCGGCAAACAATCGAATAACGTGACGCAGAGCACAGCAGCGCCCGCGGCTGCTCCAGGCGCTGCAGCGGCTGCCAAGCCGGCTGCGCCAGCTGCTGCAGGCGCAGCCGCCGCGGCTCCTAAGAAGCCTTGGGGCATGATGCTTGGCGGCTTGGCTGCTGGCCTCGGCTTGGCATGGCTGGCTAGCTCACTGGGTTTGGGTGAGGCGTTTGGCCAAATCTTGATGTTTGGTTTGCTGGCTTTGGCGATCATGGTGGCTGTGGGCTGGTTTATGCGCCGCCGTGCGCAAAACAATGGCACGCAAGGCCAAGCGCAACAACAAAACTCGCCTTATGCCATGGCCGGTGCAGGCGCTGGAACAAGTGGCGCGCCCAACGTGCCCATGCAACGCGATTACAGCCCAGACAATGTAGGCAACGATGCATCAGCTCGCCCTTGGGAGCGCAATTCCACCGCTTTTCAAGCGCAGCCACAAGCTGGATCAAGTACTGGCTTGGGCGGCAGCATGATCGGCTCACAGCTGTCTGGTGGAAGCACCAATTGGAGCGTACCCGCCGATTTTGATGCGACTGCCTTCCTAGGCACAGCCAAGCAAGCTTTCGTGGCATTGCAAGCGGCTTGGGACAAAAACGACATTTCGACACTTGGCACCATGATGACCGACGAGATGCTGCGCGAAATTCGCCAGCAACTGGCCGAACGTGAGCAGCACATCGGTGGTGCAGCCAATCACACAGAGGTTGCTGCACTCGATGCCAAGCTGTTGGGTATCGAAGACAGCGGCAACGATTGGATGGCCAGTGTGGAATTCTCCGGCATGATCAAAGAAGATCCGTCGCAAAGCCCAGGTCCTTTCCGCGAAGTGTGGAATATGACCAAACCCAAAGACGGCAGCGCCGGTTGGCTGGTGGCGGGTTTGCAGGCTTTGAATTAAGCACCGTTTGCCCTGTCAAAAAAGCCCAGTTTTTACTGGGCTTTTTTGTGTCTTTCCAATAAATCCACACAGCATCAACCGCCCAAAATAAGCAGAGATAATGCACAGCATGAGCACACCGCCAGCCTTCCCCAGTTTTCCGCTTCCCCAGCCACCGGATTGGCTGCTGCGTGAGATGCAGCAGCGTGTGGTGCTCTTGCTCAATCATGTGCTCCAACAAGAACCTGAAGCGGTGGCACGATTAAAGAGGCAAAAAGGGCAGATAGCCGGCATAGAATGTGCGCCGATTGCTATGAAATTAATAGTGACACCGGCGGGCTTGCTTGATCTTGCGCCCGTTGATGCGAAGCCTGATCTCTCGCTCAAAGTGCTGGATACGAATCCGCTGAGCCTTTTAAAAACACTGCTGAGCGGCGACAAGCCTCGCATGGAGGTCTCAGGCGATGTGATGCTGGCAGCAGAGATCAATTGGCTGGTCGATCATGTACGCTGGGATGTGGAGGAAGATCTCGCGCGCATTGTGGGCGATATCCCAGCGCATTCGATGATGCAGGCTGTACGCGGCTTGGGCGATGTATTGAAGAAATTCATCGCGCCAAAAGTAGCGCCAAAAGAAACGCCAAAAGTAACGCCTTCTGACGCGCCAGAAAGCTCCAAGGAAAGCAACAGCGCCTCATGAATTTAATCGCTCGCGTGGCTCGTGGCAGCTTCATCGTTTTCATCGTGCTCCGCTATGGGCTTGACCAGCTCGTGCTGTCTAGTTTTCAAAAACCATGGCTCACGGTCGTCGCACGGATCGCCTCGCTGGGCAGGAATTTAAGCGCGCCGCGCGGCCAGCGGCTCAGGGAAGCCTTGGAGGAGCTGGGGCCGATCTTCGTGAAATTCGGTCAAGTGCTTTCCACGCGGCGCGATTTGCTACCTACTGATATTGCCGATGAGCTCGCGCGGCTGCAAGATCGCGTGCCACCGTTTGACGCGGCTATTGCGGTGGAAACGATTGAACGCGCTTTTGGCCGCAAGTTGGCCGATATTTTTGTGAGCTTTGACCAAACGCCGATTGCCAGCGCCTCGATTGCGCAAGTGCATTTCGCCACCCTTAAAACGAAAGATGGCAAGCTGCGTGATGTGGCCGTGAAAGTGCTGCGCCCAGACATGCTGCGTGTGATCGATAAAGATTTGAGCTTGATGCGCATGATGGCCGGCTGGGTGGAGAGTTTGTCTGCCGATGGCAAGCGCTTAAAACCGATGGAGGTCGTCGCTGAATTTGACAAATACTTGCACGATGAGCTCGATCTCGTGCGCGAAGCCTCCAATGCGGCGCAGCTGCGCCGCAACATGGCAGGGCTCAATTTGGTGATGATCCCAGAAATGTTTTGGGATTATTGTCATACCGAAGTGATCGTGATGGAGCGCATGATTGGCTTGCCAATCAATCAAATAGACGCGCTCAAAGCGGCCGGCGTCGATATGAAGCAGCTCTCACGCGATGGCGTAACAATCTTCTTTACGCAAGTCTTTCGCGATGGCTTTTTTCATGCGGATATGCATCCTGGCAACATTCAAGTCAGCATTGCCCCCGACACATTTGGCCGCTATATCTCGCTTGATTTCGGCATCGTGGGCACGCTCACCGAAGTCGACAAAGACTACCTTGCGCAAAATTTTGCCGCCTTTTTCCGGCGCGATTACAAGCGCGTCGCCGAGCTGCATATTGAATCGGGCTGGGTGCCGGCGCATACGCGGGTCGACGAGCTGGAATCGGCCATTCGCGCGGTGTGTGAGCCTTACTTTGATCGGCCACTTAAAGAGCTTTCGCTCGGGTTGGTGTTGATGCGCCTGTTTCAAACCTCGCGCCGCTTCCAAGTCGAAATCCAGCCCCAGCTTGTGCTCCTGCAAAAGAAGCTGCTCAACATTGAAGGTTTGGGCCGCCAGCTTGATCCTGATTTAGATTTGTGGGCCACAGCCAAGCCCTTTTTGGAAAAATGGATGTTGGAGCAGGTGGGCCCGCAGCGCTTTACGGATGCGCTCAAAGCGCAAGCGCCGCGCTATGCCAAGCTCGTGCCGCTTCTGCCCCAGCTTTTGACCAACTATTTGCAACGCCCCAGCGGCGGCAACGATGCGCTGATCAAAGAGCTCTTGCAAGAGCAAAAGCGAACCAATGCCTTACTGCAAAAAATCGTTTACAGCGGATTAGGTTTTGTCGTGGGCATGGTACTGATCATGTTGTATTTGAAGATCCGGCTTTGGTAAGCTTTTTGGCCGATTATTTAGGCAAAACCAAGCATTAGCCGGCATGAAATAAGCGCGGAGTGCTATTGAATCCATAGTGATTCGTTTGTGCGCTGCATCTGCGTGAAAACCCTGTAGAGCACATCATCGCGGCAAGATGGGCGGCTAAGCTGCATAAAATCAGCGGCAGCCTATCTTGGAGAAACTGCTGTGAATTCGCTGATCATTTTTGTGGCCTTTTATTTGGCCGTCACCATTGCCGTTGGCTTGGTTGCCGCCCGCCGCGTGCACAGCTCGGCAGATTACATGGTCGCGGGGCGCAGCCTGCCGCTGTATATGAACATGGCCACGGTGTTTGCGACTTGGTTTGGTGCAGAGACGGTACTGTCTATTTCAGCGACGTTTGCCAAAGATGGCCTCTCGGGCATTCCGGGTGATCCGTTTGGCGCATCGGTGTGCCTCGTGCTCGCCGCTTTGCTGTTTGCCAAATTGTTTTATCGCATGAATCTGCTGACGATTGGCGATTTTTATAAGCAGCGTTATGGGCAAAGCGTGGAGGTGATCACCAGCTTTGCCATTGTGGCA
Source organism: Variovorax sp. (assembly GCA_043755865.1). Taxonomy (GTDB): domain Bacteria; phylum Pseudomonadota; class Gammaproteobacteria; order Burkholderiales; family Burkholderiaceae_C; genus JANMDU01. Next base: position 15,413 of record JAYUSD010000079.1, read on the forward strand.
TCGTACCTCGGCTGGACGTCGGCGCAAATGACAGCGTTGGGCTTGGTGATTCATGTCCTCTCAGGCGGCGCAGTGGCGCTTAACACCGCCATACTCGTAGGCGCAGGTGTGGTGCTGATCTACACCTTGTTTGGCGGCATGTGGTCGATTGCATTTACAGATTTATTGCAAACCGTGGTGATTATTGTTGGCCTCTCGCTGGTGGCTTATTTGGTGAGCGATATGGCCGGTGGCCCGCAAAAAGTGATTGCGCAAGCAGCTGCGGATGGCAAATTCAACTGGATACCCGAGACGAGCAAGGGCTGGTGGGCGATGGCCGGCGCGTTTTTTGCATTTGCCTTTGGCTCGATTCCGCAGCAAGACGTGTTTCAGCGCATGACCAGCGCCAAAGACGAAAAGACCGCTGTGCGCGGCACGATTCTTGGCGGTTTGATTTATTTCTGTTTCGCTTTTGTGCCGATTTTCATTGCTTATGCGGCCGTGGTAGCCGATCCGGCTGTCGCCAAGCTTTTCGCGTCTGATGATGCGCGGGAGATTCAAAAGGTGTTGCCTGATTTGGTGCTCAACAAAATGCCGTTGTGGGCGCAGGTGATGTTTTTTGGCGCGTTGCTCTCGGCCATTTTGTCGACCGCCAGCGGCGCTTTGCTCGCGCCGACATCGCTGTTTACGGAAAACGTATTGAAACCCCTTTTCTTGGACAAGCTCGCGCCAAAGATGAGTGACACGCAGTTTCTTTTCACGCTGCGCATCATCTTGGTCACCTTCACCGCAGTGGCAGTGCTTTTTGCTTTAAACAGCAAAAGCACCATGTATGAAATGGTGCAAAACGCATACAACGTGACGCTTGCGGGTGCTTTTGTGCCTCTGGTGGCCGGCGCTTACTGGAAGAGGGCCAGCACGCAAGGCGCTTTGTTTGCGGCGATTGGCGGCTTGGTAGCGTGGCTTGTTGCGCTAAATTTCGCAGCAGAATTTATCGTGCCAGCCAACTTGCTGGGCTTGTTTGCCTCCTTCGCCCTCATGTTGGCTGGCTCGCTTGCGCCGCAATGGATCAAAAACGCGGGGCAACCGATCCCGAGGTACGCGTTAGATTGAAGGCGGGCGCTGCGCACTTATGCGCACTTGGCAAAGCATCCGCAAACTATAATGCTGGGTTGCCCCAAGGGGAATCCAAGCCATGCCAATTTACGCCTACAAATGCTCTGCCTGCGGCCACACCAAAGACGCGCTGCAAAAAATCTCTGACGATCCACTCACCGTATGCCCCGCCTGCGGAGCTGCGGCGTTTACCAAACAAGTCACCGCTGCTGGCTTCCAGCTCAAAGGTGCGGGCTGGTATGTGAGCGATTTTCGCGGCAATGGCGATGGCGCAAACAGTGGCGTGGGCAAAGCAGCTGAAGATGCCAAGCCAAAGACGGATGCCCCGGCAACGGGTGCGCCTGCGCCAGCCGCAGCGCCAGCGGCCACACCGTCTGCCAGCCCAGCGGCAGCCAGCCCTGCACCCGCAGCCTCGCCTGCAAGCGCTCCTAAATCAGTAGCATCTCCCGCAGCATCCGCGCCGGCAAAGAGCTGAAACTTTCTTAAAACTAAGCTGATTTACACGAGCCTTATGATGAAATCTATCCGCAAATGGTTGCTCGCTGGCTTGCTGGTAATCGTGCCGCTCATGGTCACGCTTTGGGTGCTGGAGTGGATCGTCTCCAGCCTCGACAAAACCCTGCAAATCTTGCCCGGCAGCTGGCATCCCGATAAGCTGATTGGTTTTCATATCCCCGGCTTTGGCGTGATTTTGGCGTTTGCTATTTTGCTCATTGTGGGCGCTGCGGCGAGCAATTTTTTAGGTCGCAAGCTGATGATGTGGTGGGATGCTTTGCTTAACCGCATCCCCGTGGTGCGCTCGATTTATTCCAGTGTCAAGCAAGTCTCAGATACGCTTTTCTCGGATGGTGGCAATGCTTTTCGCACGGCTGTGCTGGTGCAGTGGCCGCGCGAGAATGTCTGGACCATCGCGTTTATCACTGGCACACCCGCTGGCGATGTCGCGGCGCATTTGCAAAACGGCGGCGCTGATGAATTCGTGAGCGTGTATGTGCCCACCACGCCCAACCCCACGGGCGGCTATTTCATTTTGCTCAAAAAGAGCGACTGCATCGAATTGACCATGAGCGTGGATGAAGCCCTCAAATACATCGTCTCGATGGGTGTGGTGGTGCCCGGTGGCCCGCAAATTGCAGGCTCTGCGTCAGTGTCCCCTGCGTCAGTGTCCGCTTCGTCTGAGGCCCCAATGCCCGCGGCCACAAAATAAATTTTGAAAGTGAACAAGAACATGTCAGCAGTTTCTTCTATGCGCACCAGCTATGCCGGTCTCGTGACCGAAGTGCACTTGGGCCAAATCGTCACGCTGTGTGGTTGGGTCAATCGCCGGCGTGATCATGGCGGCGTGATTTTTATTGATCTGCGGGACCGCGAAGGCGCGGTGCAAATCGTCTGTGACCCGGATCGCGCTGAGACCTTCAAAGCCGCAGAAAGCGTGCGCAATGAGTTTTGTATTCAGATCAAAGGCTTGGTGCGCGCCCGCCCAAGCGGCACCACGAATGACAACATCAAGAGCGGAAAAATCGAAATCTTGTGCCATGAGCTCACCGTGCTCAACGCATCGGTCACGCCGCCCTTCCAGCTTGATGATGACAATCTGAGCGAGACGACGCGCCTGACGCATCGGGTGCTCGATTTGCGCCGCCCCTATATGCAAAACAATTTGATGCTGCGCTACAAAGTGGCGATGGCGGTGCGCAATTATTTAGACACGGCCGGGTTCATTGACATTGAAACACCGATGCTCACAAAGAGCACGCCAGAAGGCGCGCGCGATTACCTCGTGCCCAGCCGCGTGCATGATGGTCACTTTTTTGCGCTACCGCAATCGCCGCAGCTTTTCAAACAGTTGCTCATGGTTGCGGGCTATGACCGCTATTACCAAATCACCAAATGCTTCCGCGATGAAGATTTGCGTGCGGATCGTCAACCAGAATTCACACAGATTGATATTGAGACATCCTTCCTGAATGAGCAAGAAATTCGCGACATGTTTCAAGCCATGATGGTGCAGGTCTTCAAGCAGACGATGAATGTCGATCTGGGCGAATTCCCGGTGATGAAGTATGCGGACGCGATGCACAAATACGGCTCTGATAAACCTGATTTACGCGTGATGCTTGAATTGACTGAACTCACTGATGTGATGAAGGATGTCGATTTCAAGGTGTTTTCTGGTGCAGCCAATATGAAGAATGGCCGCGTGGTGGCGCTGTGCGTGCCCGGCGGTGGCGCAGAGGGTGCGGGCTTCTCGCGCAAAGAGATCGACGACTTCACCGATTTCGTGAAGATCTACGGTGCGAAAGGCTTGGCTTGGATCAAGGTGAGTGATATCACCAAGGGGCGCGATGGTTTGCAATCGCCTATCGTCAAAAATATTCACGATGCTGCAATCGCTGAAGTTCTGAAGCGCACAGGCGCAAAGAATGGCGATATTCTTTTCTTCGGCGCCGACACCAGAAAAATTGTTAACGATGCCATTGGCGCATTGCGCATCAAAATCGGCCACAGCGAATTCGGCAAAAAGAGCGGTCTGTTTGTGGATCGCTGGGCCCCGTTGTGGGTGGTTGATTTCCCGATGTTTGAATTCGATGAAGAAAACCAGCGTTACAGCGCCGTGCATCACCCCTTCACCGCCCCGAAAGACGGCCATGAAGACTGGATGGAAAGTGCGCCCGAGAAATGCATCGCCAAAGGCTATGACATGGTCTTAAACGGCTGGGAAATCGGCGGCGGCTCGGTGCGTATCCACCGCGCGGATGTGCAGGCCAAAGTGTTCGATGCCTTGAAGATCAGCCCAGAAGAGCAGCAAATCAAATTCGGTTTCTTACTTGACGCCCTGCAATACGGCGCGCCTCCGCATGGCGGCTTGGCTTTTGGCTTGGATCGCATCGTCACGCTCATGACCAAAGCCGAATCCATCCGCGATGTGATCGCCTTCCCAAAGACGCAGCGTGCTCAGTGCCTGCTCACACAAGCGCCTTCACTGGTGGATGAGAAGCAATTGCGGGAGCTGCACATTAAGCTGCGCACGCCGGCAGTGGCTGTTTGATTTAGTTTATTGCAGCGGCAATAATGGGTTGAACACCCCAGTTCACGCGCTCTTTGCTTGGCTCAAACGCCCGCCTGAGCACCCGGGGCGGATGGCTCCATGTCCTCCGGCGGCAACTAGGTATGGTTTGCCATCGGTGAGTTGATCGCGCCGCCTCCCCCTTTACTTACGCCATCCGCCCCGAGTGCTCTGCCGGGCTTGGGACAGATCGCGCATTCTTGGCACGCTACCCAAATCCATGCCCATCCGATGTGGCTTTGCGTCTGGCGTAAGTAAAGGGGGAGGCGGGAGATAGCATGACCGGAGAAGACAAGGCTAATACCCGCCGGAGGACATGGAGCCAGGCGCAAAGCCACATCGGATGAGCTGCACGCTAGCTGCACATATCGCGCATGAGTTCATCCCTTTATTGGCGCATCAATAGTCTCGATACAAAGGCGCTTATTTAAGAGCCCTTTTTATTTGCCTAGCGCCGGGAAAAGCTTCACCAATCCATCGGCCATCACTTCCACCGCCAGCGCGGCGAGAATCAAGCCCATCAGGCGCGTCATCACGTTGATACCAGTTTTGCCCAAGATGCGGGCAATCGGCGTGGCTAACGAAAAACAAACGTAAGTAGCCAGTGCGATCACGATGCCATAGCCAACCAGTGTACCGAGCTGCAAAAAGGTCTTGGCTTTTTCGGCATAGATCACGACGGTGGACATCGTGGCTGGGCCCGTGAGCAGCGGAATCGTGAGCGGCACCACGGCGATGCTGGTGCGAGCGGCCATCTCGGCTTCATTCATATCGGCTTGCGCTGATTTGGCCTCTGCGGGCTGGGCGTTGAGCATGGCCAGAGACGAGGTGAGCAGCAGCATGCCGCCGCCAACTTGGAAGCTTGCGAGCGTAATGCCAAAGAATTCCAAGAGCTTCAAGCCGAGCAGGGCAGACAGCCCAATCACCACAAACACGCTAAAACTTGCCACCAAAATAGTACGCTTCCTTTGCTCAGGCGAAAAATCATGTGTGTAGTGAATGAAAAAGGGAATGCAGGCCAGCGGGTTGACGATGGCCAGCAGGGTGACGAGGGCTTTGGTGTCCATAAAAATAGGCTTGCAACGGGTGCTGCAAGCCTATCACGTCAAAGCAGGGTGCGCTACGGTCTGCGCGGCCAGTGCATCAAACGCTTGCTGTGCAATGGCTTCATGCGCTTTTCAAGCAGCTTCGAGCGGCGATGATCCCGCATCTCAGAGCGCAGGTTTTGAGCTGCTTGCGAATTGTTCATACCAATTGATTTTGCGGGTCGCAATCATGACGAGCGCGAGCACGACGAACAGCAACGCTGAGCCCATGACGAGCGCAGTCTGCTCTAATTGCAGCAGCACATACATGAAGGCATAGAGCAGCGCGATGCCTGCACCAAACGGCAAGCCACGCCATTTTCCGCCGAGCATATGGCTGGCGTAGTAAGTCAGCAGCAGCACCGTGGCGAGAGCACCAGCCGCATACGCGCGCGCAAAACCGATGTGCTCGGACAGCGAGACGAGCAATAAAAAGAAGGTGCAAATCGCGCTGCCTGCCAGCAGGTATTGCACCGGATGCACACGCAGCTTTTTCATCACTTCAAACATCCCGAGTGCGACGAAAGTGAGCACCACAAAAAGCAAGCCGTATTTGCTGGCGCGATCACTGAGCGAATAGGCATTGACCGGCTCTACGAAGGCCACTTGCACGATCTCAGCGCATTCCTTGCCCGGCTCGGGATGCATGTTGCACAGCGGCATGGCGCTGCTGACCTGCTCGCCCGCATTGGTGGCCACAGCGTTCAGGCGCCATTCGGCAGTGAAGCCTTGCCCCGGGCTGATGTTGCGCTCAGATGGGGCAAAGCGGCCTGTGAAGGAGGGGTGCGGCCAATTGCTACTCATCCGAATAGTTGTCGTCTCGCCCAAGGGCACGATGCCTAACTGCTGCGTGCCTACGAATTCCACAAGCAGCTCAGCGCTCCAATTGTCTTGTTTTGCAGCAAGCGAGGCGGGCGGCAAAGAGGCGTGCATGCCGCGCTTGTAAGTAGGGTGAAATGTACCGGCTTTGAGCTGGAAATCTTGGCCATTGAATTTGGCGCTGGCATGGCGAATGCCGCGCGGATCATCAAGCGCCAGCATCAAGATGGGGTTATCGCATTGCATGCGCGAACCCGCTACCGTGTTTTTGGGTAGCAGCAAATCGCTGGGCGCAAACGTCGCTTTAAGCGCGGCTTTGGTATTGAGCACTTGCGCTTGGTAAATGCTGCGCGAGCGTTGCTCCACGCTCACCTGCGCTTGCACATTAAGTGTTTGCGGTGTGCTGCTGACCATAAACTCGCGCTTTTCTTGCGTGATCGAACGATCGGCTGCTCGCTCAGGCCAGCTCTCTACGCAAGCCATGTGCAGCACCGGCCCGAGCAAAGTTTGCGCGCCTGCCAGACTGTCGCTGACGCTGCTGAGTGCCTCCTGCCGATAGCTTTGCCGCTCAGAGATGATGCGTTGAATCATCGAGAGAAAAACAGCGAGGCAAATACCTACGCCGGCGAGCGCAAGCAGTTTGATAAAGAGAGGATTTTTCATAGAGGCTCCGTGGTTGATAGAGCGACTATGGCGCGCTTGCGTGAGCGCAAATTGAAGTTTGTGAAGCGGGGGTGAACTGCCTTGGCAGGGACAAGCACGCCGAGGCAGCCTCAGGACGGCAGCAATAGCTCCGCTCGGAAGCCGGGCGAGGTGTTGGCCAGGCGCAGTTGGCCGCCATGCAGGCGCATGATGCTCTGCACGATGGCTAGGCCCAAGCCGCTGCCTTGTCTGCTTGCAAAACGCTCGCCGCTGGGCCGAGGTGTGCTGAAAAAGCGTTCGCCCAAGCGGGGCAATGCGTAATCCGGCACGCCGACGCCGGCGTCTTGCACGGTGATCACATACCAGCTTTGCTCGCGGCTGATGCACACATCAATCGTGCTGCCAGCGGGTGAAAAATCAATGGCGTTATCCAGTAAATTAGAAACAGCCAAAAGCAATAAATCTGCCTCGATTCTTGAATCAAATCGATCATTGGCCGGCATAGAATATGCGCGGAGTGCTATGTTTTTCATAGTGCTGTGGGGCTGCGCTTGCTCTATCGCACGTTGCACCACATCCCCCAGCGGCTGGCGCGTGAGCTGCACCAAGCGGCCCCCGGTTGCGGCCTGCTGCTCTAAGCGCGAGAGATGCAGCATCTGCACCACGAGGCGCTCCAAACGCTCGCTTTGCGCCACCACTTGGGCTGCAAAGCGCTTGCGATCTGCGGGCGGCAAATCGCCTTCGAGCAATTCGCCCGAAGCGCGAATCGCGGCCACCGGGCTTTTGAGCTCATGCGTCAAGGCGCGCACATGGTTTTCAATATAGTCGCGGCCTTCCAAGCGCTCGCGCATGGCTTGCATGGCGCGCGCGAGATCGCCCAGCTCGCCGGGCGCATCGGGCATTTTCGGCATGGCCGAGCCATGGGCTACAGGTTGCCCCACCTGCTGCGCATAGCGGCGCAGCTTGCGAATGTTCCACACCGTCCACAGCGTAACGATCACGCCAACAAACGTGGACAGCGCAATCAACAACAAGCCATTGACCAACACCTTGCGCTCTGCCCGATCAATAAAATCTTGCACCGCGCTGATCGGCTTGGCCACGGTGAGCACACCGATAATCTTTTCGCCATCGAGCACGGGCGCGGCCACGTACATGATGGAGGTTTTATCGTCGCCTTCAATCTCCCGCGTAGCCCGCGCACCATATTCTCCGCGCAGCGTGCGAGCCACATCGCGCCACTGCGAATAATCTTGGCCACGCGCCACGTTCTCTGAATCAAACAACACAATGCCTTTTGCATCGGTTAAGTAAATTCTGAAATCAAGCGATTGCTTGGAGAAGCCCCAAATCTGCGCATCAATCGGGCGGCCTGCGTATTGCATCACCTGAGTTGCAAAGCGCCCACCGCTGACTTGCCCGCTGCGCACATCGTCGGTGGCCAATTCAGCGAGGATGTTGGCCGTATCGACCATCATGTCTTCCATGACTTCTCGCACGCTGGGCTTGATCTCCGCGCTGAACACGCGCAGCACAAAAAACGCCAAGATGCCATTGAGCACGAAGAAGACGAAGAGCAATCGGATGCCGAGCTTCACGCCTTGGCTTTCGTGGTGACATCTAGCGAGTAACCCATGCCGCGATGCGTAGAAATAAACTCTTGTGCGTCAAGCGCCTTGAGCTTGGCACGCAAAGTTTTGATGTGTGTGTCTACCGTGCGGTCTATGCTGTCAGTGTCTAACCCCCAAACGCGTTCAAACAAATGCTCACGTGGCAGGATGCGCCCTTTGGCAGCCAAGAGCAGCGCGAGTACGCCATATTCGCGTCGCGTTAAATCGAGCCATTGCCCTTGCAAGCTGATGCGCTGGCCGGCTTCGTCATGCGCAAACACACTGGCCGCTGGCAACGCTGCAAGCGGTGCTGTTGCGCGGCGCAGCAGCGCCCGCACGCGAGCGACTAGCTCACGTGGGCTGAACGGCTTTGCCATGTAATCGTCTGCGCCGAGCTCCAAGCCCAGCACGCGATCCATTTCTTCACCGCGTGCGCTCAACATCAACACGCGCGCTTGGTCACGGCTGCGATCATTGCTTCTAAGTTCGCGGCACAAATCCAGCCCATTGCCATCGGGCAAGCCCACGTCCAAGATATGCAGGTCGTACGCTTGCAGCTGCAGCAGGCCACGTGCTTCGCGCAGCAGCAAGCAATGCTGCACTTTCCAGCCCTCGCGGGCCAAAGCATAGACGATGGTGCTGGCAATGGCGCTATCGTCTTCAAGCAGCAAAATGGTTTCCATCAGCGCCCGCCCGTCACATCCAGCACCGAGCCAGTGGTGTAGCTGCTGTCTTCGGACAGCAGCCAACAAATCGCCTGCGCCACTTCTTGCGCCGAGCCTGCGCGCTGCATCGGCACATGGACCGCCATGCGAGCGGCGCGATCTGGCTCGCCGCCGCTGGCGTGAATATCGGTATCGATGATGCCGGGGCGCACGCCATTGACGCGGATGCCTTCCGTCGCCACTTCTTTGGCCAGCCCCATCGTGAACGTGTCAATCGCGGCTTTGCTCGCCGCGTAATCCACGTATTGGCCGGGCGAGCCGATGCGGGCTGCCGCGCTAGACACATTCACAACCGCGCCGCCCAAGCCACCATGTTTCGTGCTCATGCGGCGCACGGCTTCGCGGGCGCAAACGAAGCTGCTGGTGATGTTAGTGGCCCACATGCGCTCTAAGCGATCTACGTTCATTTCATCCACGCGCTGCGCCACATCCACCACGCCCGCATTGTTGACCAAGCCTTCCAAGCGCCCAAACTTGGCATCCACCGTTTCAAACAAACGCAGCACGTCAACTTCCAAGCTCACGTCCGCCTGCACGGCAATCGCCACGCCACCGCCCGCGCGAATCTGGCGCACCACGCCATCCGCAGCGAGCGAATTCGATGCGTAGTTCACAGCTACCTGCCAGCCCTGCGTAGCAGCGAGAATCGCGGTGGCGGCGCCAATGCCGCGAGAAGCGCCGGTAATCAGGAGGGTTTTAGGCATGATGAGGGCTTCAGCAAAGAAATGGTTTTGTTAGTACAGTCACTGACTCTAACAAAACTATTTGAGGATGACGCGTGAGCAAGACTGTTGACTATTACTTCGCCCCCCAATCGCCGTGGACCTATCTTGGCCATGAACGCTTTGCTGCGATGGCAGCCAAAGCAGCTGCAACGGTTCGTGTGCTGCCTGTTGATCTGGGGCGCGTATTTACCGTCTCTGGTGGGCTACCGTTGCCCAAACGCGCGCCTCAGCGGCAAGCCTATCGTTTGCTAGAGCTCGGGCGATTTAGCAAGCATCTAGAGCTGCCTATGAATATCCAGCCCAAATACTTTCCTGTGGGTGGCGATGATGCGGCAAAGTTGATCATTGCAGTTGATTTGCACGATGGTGCAGCGCAGGCCATGCGCGTAGCGGGTGCTATTTTGAAAGCCTGCTGGGCTGAGGAGCGCAATATCGCCTCTGAAGTCACGTTGGCTGAAATATTGCAAACACTGAATTTGCCTGCGCAGCGCATTGAGCACGCCCACAGCCAAGCTGCACAAGAGCGCTATGACCTAGATACGCAACGCGCGATAGAAATTGGCGTGTTTGGCGCACCGACTTATGTGGTGGATGGTGAAATGTTTTGGGGACAAGATCGCTTGGATTTTGTCGAACGGAAATTAATGTCTTGAAAGGGCAAGCACCATGGCACAGATGATTCATTTCACCAGCGCAGATGCTGCGCAAATCGCAGCGTATGAGGCCACGCCCGTTGGCGCTCCTCTGGGAGCAGTGGTCGTGTTGCAAGAAATCTTCGGCTTGAATTCCCATATCAAAAGTGTGGCAGATGGTTATGCGCAAGCCGGCTATTACGTCATCGCCCCCGCCATGTTTCATCGCGTGGCCGCAGGCACAGAGCTTGGCTACACAAGCGCAGACATGACGCAAGGCATGGCGCTCAAAGCCGCTGCTGAAAGCTTGCTGCCCCTACTGCTCGGCGATGTGCAAGCCGCGATTGATCATGCCGCCCGCGCAGGCAAAGCCGCTGGCGCGCCTAAGAGCCTCAAGGTTGGCGTGGTGGGCTATTGCTGGGGAGGCTTGATGAGCTGGCGCGCCGCGCAAAAGCTGCAAGGCGTCGCAGCCAGCGCGCCTTACTACGGCGGCGGCATGACGAAAGAACTCGACCTCCCGCTTCACTGCCCCGTGATGGCGCATCTGTCGGATCAAGACGATTACGTCCCTATGGACGGCGTGGCCGCGTTGCGTGTTGCCTACCCGCAAGCTACAGTTCATATCTATACTGCCAAACACGGCTTCAACTGCAACGAACGTGCTTCCTACCACGAGGCCAGCGCCAGATTGGCCAAAGAACGCACCTTGAATTTTTTCATGGGGCATTTGGCCGCATGAAAGAGTTGCGCTCAATGCACCATTACTTTTTCCGA
>JAYUSD010000080.1:0-4301 GCA_043755865.1 Variovorax sp.
GCCGTGGCCTACGAGGAGTGCTAACAATCTTCACTCGCCGGTGTTGGCTAAATCAATTGGGTTTGCACCTTGCGCTGGCATTGACTTTTCGCGACAACAAATCGGGATCGCCGGTGGCGGTTGGGGTATCTCACGTAGCTACAGTATTGGAGGAGCCCCAGGCGAAGCCCAGGGCGGGCGACATGAGCTACGTTCAGATACCCCAAGCGCCGCCGAAGCGCACACATGTCAGAGAGAAATCTACAAAGACTTCAACGCACAAACAAATGCCCGAGAGGCAACTCGTTCGATGCCTTCACCTCGCCCAATGAAAAGCTCGTATGCAAATCCTTCACATGCGGTAAGTTGATCAAGGTCTCCATCGCAAAGCGAGAATACGATTCGAGATCGGTAGCGAGCACGGTAATCTCAAATGAGCCTTCGCCCGAGATGTGATGCACGTTCATCACTTCGGGCAGCTTCACAAGCGCTTGGCGCAGCTCGCGCGTCACAGCGCCTGTGTTCACATCGGCATACAAGCGCACGAAGGCGATCACGCCAAGGCCGAGTTTGTGGCGATTGAGTTGGGCGTGATACCCGCTGATATAGCCCTCGGTCTCGAGACGCTTGACGCGCCGCCAGCACGGCGCTGGCGAGAGGCCAATGCGCCCTGCAAGCTCTGCATTCGTCAAGCGGCCATCAGTTTGCAGCTCGCGCAAGATGCGGATGTCAAATCGGTCTAGGCCTGAGAGTACTTCCTCAACCTCGGCCGTGGTAGGCGCGGGCTCGGGGGTTTTGAGCTGGAGGGGCTGCTTTTTGGGCAGATTCGGCGGCGTGATTTTGCGTTTCGTGGCCATGCGTTGGTTTTCCGTGGAGCTTGCTTAGACGCCCTTGAGACAAGAACGATTGTTGCCAATATTAGATGAATCGCGCTATAAAAAGCAACAGTTGATCACTTTGGGGCAACAGGGAGCGCAGATTTTCAGATCACAATCATGCATGCGATCCATCATCCAATCCCTCGAAGAATCCAAAATCCGCGAAGTGGCCAATGCGGGCCTTGGTAGAGAAGGCGTGCTGCCTTTCTGGTTTGGCGAAAGCGACGAAGTCACGCCAGAATTTATTCGGCAAGCGGCGATTGATTCGCTGCAAGAGGGCGACACGTTTTATTCGCACAATCTGGGGCTGCCGGCGCTGCGCGAGGCAGTCGCTCAGTACGCGAGCAAACTTCATGCGCCATCTGCTCAGCCCATAACCAGTGATCGCATTGGTATCACAGCCGGCGGCGTGAATGCGCTGATGCTGGCCTGCCAGACGTTGATTGATGCGGGCGATGAGGTGGTGGTTGTCACGCCGGTGTGGCCCAATCTCACAGCGCAGCCGCTGATCATGGGAGCGAAGCTGCGCTGCGTGAGCCTTGCGCCTGACCGCCAAGGCGCGTGGCAGTTGGATTTGCACAAGCTACTCGATGCCGTGACGTCATCGACCAAATTGCTCGTATTGAATGCACCTAACAATCCCACCGGCTGGACTTTGAGCAGCGCCGAGCAAGAGGCAATCCTCGCGCATTGCAGAAAGACCGGCACTTGGATTTTGGCCGACGAAGTGTATGAACGGCTGTATTTTGGCGGCGATACCGCCAATGGCTGCGCCCCGAGCTTTTTAGACATTGCTACCCCGCAAGATCGCGTGATCACCGTTGGCTCAATGAGCAAAAGCTTTCTCATGACGGGCTGGCGTGTGGGCTGGTTGGTGATGCCGATTGGAATGAGCGCGCAGGTGGGAAAATTGATCGAATTCAACACGTCCTGCAGCCCGGTGTTTATTCAAAAAGCCGCAGCCTTGGCTTTGCAACGCACAGCAGAGGTCACGCCGCGCATCGTCGCGCACTTGCATCAATGCCGAGATCGCTTGATCACGTTGCTGCAAGCTGTGCCGGGTGTGCGCGTTGCGGCCTCGCCGGGCGGCATGTATGCCTTCTTTCAAATGGAAGGACACACCGATGCGCTGCACACCGCCAAGCGCCTCGTGTTGGAGGCAGGCATCGGCCTCGCGCCTGGCAATGCGTTTGCGCCGGAGGCTGAGGGCTGGCTGCGCTGGTGCTTCGCTTCCAAAGATCTCTTGCGGCTTGATGAAGGCGTGCAGCGGCTGCGAGCATGGTTGTCACAGAAAAAGGAATGAATTGTGCCGCTCGCCGGCATAGAATATGCGCAGTATGCTATTAAAATCATAGTGATGAAATTTCTTCAAGACGATTCTCGCCCTGCCTTCATGGACGGCGTGCGCGAGACTTTGGTGATCGTGCCGTCGTATTTGCCGTTTGCCTTGGTCTGCGGTGTGGCGGCGGTGAACGCGGGGCTGGTCTTGCCCTCTGCATTGGCTTTGCCAGCTCTGGTATACGGCGGCAGCTCGCAGGCCGTGCTCACGCAGTTTCTGCAAAGCGCGTCTTCGCTTTGGGTGGCGGTGCTCTCGGGCTTGGTCGTTAACTTGCGCATGGCAGTCTATAGCGCCGCGATGGCGCCGCGCCTGCGTCACCTGAGCACGCCGCGCCGCATGCTTGGTGCAGCGTTTTTGGTAGATAACGCGTTTGCTTTTATGGAGCAACGCAGGCTAATCCAGCCACAAGAGAGCAACGACCATTTGCTGGCTTACTACGCAGGATTGACGTGCGTGCTGTGGCCGGCGTGGATCGTGTTTTGCATTGCTGGCTCGCTTCTCGGGGGAGTGATCCCGACCAGTTGGCAGCTCGATTTTGCGATTCCGCTGGCTTTCATCGCTACGCTTGCCACCACGGTGCGCAGCATGCCGCTGCTGGCTGCTGCCGTGGCGGGCGGCGTAGCCAGTGTGGCGCTGTTTGCGCTGCCATTGAAGCTGGGGATGATTGCCGCTTGCTTGCTTGGCTTAACGGCGGGCTTGATCGTGGAGCGATTCATGCCTCCTGCAAAGTCGTTGTCTGCCCAAGCTCTGCCCGCACAAGCCAAGGAGCAACGATGAGCGCCCTTGGCACATGGGAAAGCTGGGCCGTTGTGCTCGCCTTAGGCCTGGGTACTTTCTTGATTCGCTATTCCTTCATTGGCCTGTTTGCCGACCGCGATATGCCCGCTTGGCTCTCGCATGGCTTAAAACTCATCGTGCCGGCGATTTTTGCGGCGATTGTGGCCAGCGGCGTAGCGATCACTGCGGGCGAATTTGGCGGCTGGGCATTGTGGCCGCGCTATGGGGCAGCAATCATCGCCTCGGCTGTGGCGCTGCGCTGCAAAGGCAACATTTTGCTCACGGTCATCAGCGGTATGGCCGCGCTGCATGCGTTACTGGCCCTGCGGCGCTTGCTGGCCTAGAGGTTTGCTCGCGCGTGCTTCGAGCTTGGCCGATAGGGTTTTAACTATCGGCCTCTTCGTCACAAGCAATCGCGCTTTTGTGCGCATCCGATAGATTGGATTTATGATCGAGCCATCGTCGATTGAAAAATTGCATTTTGAGGCAACCAGCGTTTGTCATTTCATGCAATGCCGCAGTCCACGACAGGGGCATCACGCTCCTTCCACAATCATGCTTTTTAATCTGGAGTTATCTATGTCCCTCATCAACACGCAAGTCGCACCCTTCAAAACCGAAGCCTTCCACAACGGCAAATTCATCACTGTCACAGAGCAAACGCTCAAAGGCAAATGGTCAGTGCTGATTTTTATGCCAGCCGCTTTCACGTTTAACTGCCCCACCGAAGTCGAAGATGCGGCTGAGAACTACGAGCACTTCCAGAAAATGGGCGCAGAGGTCTACATCGTCACGACCGACACGCATTTCGCCCACAAAGTTTGGCATGAGACATCGCCTGCTGTCGGCAAAGCCAAATTCCCATTGGTCGGCGACCCAACGCACCAACTGACCCGCGCATTTGGCGTACACATCCAAGAAGAAGGCTTGGCTCTTCGCGGCACGTTCATCATCAACCCTGAGCTCATGATCAAAACGATGGAAATCCATTCCAACGAAATCGCTCGTGATGTGAAAGAAACTGTGCGCAAGCTCAAAGCTGCGCAATACACCGCAGCGCATCCGGGTGAAGTGTGCCCAGCCAAATGGAATGATGGCGCGAAGACTCTGAAGCCATCGTTGGAGTTGGTTGGCAAGATCTGATCGCTAAGTAGCCGTTCGCCCTGAGGTATCGAAGGGCTCGTGTGGGCTTCGATACCTCAGCCCGAACGGACACTTAACGAATCGAACTGTCTGAAGACCAGACTACCGATCATTTGCGCATTTCATCGCCAAAGCACCGCGTTTTGGCTCTTAATGTTCTGTATGCTGCGGAGTCTGGCTTTTTG
>JAYUSD010000081.1:0-26504 GCA_043755865.1 Variovorax sp.
GCCACCGATGATGCTATTTCTTTCGCTATTGCGCGCCAAGCGCAGCATGTGGTGCTCGTGCCTTGCTGCCAAGCCGAAGTGGCTGGCGTGCTGAAGGCGGGCAAGGCGAGCGCGCTGCAAAATAATCCGCTGGTCGAACTTTGGCGCCGGCCGTTGCATACGCGAGAATTTGGCTCGCAGCTGACCAATGTATTGCGTTGTTTGCAGCTGGAAGCGCACGGCTATGAGGTGACGGTAACGGAGCTGGTGGGCTGGGAGCATTCGATGAAGAATGAACTGATCATTGCCTCGCGCTTGAACCATGACGCCACCCATGACGCCAAGCACGGCAACAAGCAAGAGGCGATGCAAGCGCACAAAAGCAATCAGCGCTTGCAGGCCATGCTGGCGCAGCTTGGGCTAAATGCCATGCGCCCCCGCTTTTTTACGCCTTTGCTTGAAAAAGAATCCGCATGAGCACAACGCCTGAACCCATGGCCGCTTTGACATCGAAAGCTGCGCGGCGTGTTGCCGTGATTGGCGCGGGCCCAGCGGGCTTGATGGCGGCTGAAGAATTGGCACTCGCTGGCATGCAAGTGGATGTGTATGACGCGATGCCTTCGGTGGGGCGCAAATTCTTGCTCGCTGGCAAGGGTGGGCTCAACATCACGCATGCTGAGCCTTTAGAGACTTTCGCCTGGCGCTACACATCACATACTGGCTCACGTGCACCTCAGGTGGCTGCCTGGCTCGAGGCGCTCAAGCCAGATGCTTTGCGCGATTGGGTGCATGCGCTGGGCATTGAGACATTTGTGGGTACGTCGCAACGCGTGTTTCCAAAAGACATGAAGGCTGCGCCGCTCTTGCGTGCGTGGCTGCATCGCTTGCGCGGCCAAGGCGTGCGCTTTTCTGCAAGACATCGTTGGCTGGGCTGGGATGCGGATGCTGCGGGCGATCATGGGGCCATTGCCGTGACGGATGGCCAAATGAATCGC
Source organism: Variovorax sp. (assembly GCA_043755865.1). Taxonomy (GTDB): domain Bacteria; phylum Pseudomonadota; class Gammaproteobacteria; order Burkholderiales; family Burkholderiaceae_C; genus JANMDU01. The sequence continues at coordinate 975 of JAYUSD010000081.1, forward strand.
ACAGCGCTGCGCGCGCTGCGTTTTGCCAAGCCTGAGGGTGAGCAAATCGTTCGCGCTGATGCCGTAGTGCTCGCGCTGGGTGGCGCGAGCTGGAAGAAGCTGGGCTCGGATGGTGCTTGGGTTTCTTTGCTTCGCAGCGCTGGCGTCGTGGTCCATGATTTGCAACCCTCGAACTGCGGCTTTGATTTAAGCTTGCCTTGGAGCGAGCATCTGCAGAGCGCATTTGCCGGACAGCCGGTCAAGCCAGTCGCACTGAAGTTTACGGACAGCCAAGGCAACGTATTCAGCAGACAAGGCGAGTTCGTTATCACCGAAACGGGTGTAGAAGGCAGCTTGATTTACGCCGCATCCGCCCTGATCCGCGACGAGATTGCAAAGAACGGCCACGCCACAATTTATCTTGATCTGCTGCCCGCTTTCACGCATGAAAAAGTGCTCGCCGAGACCAGCCACCCGCGCGGTAGCAAATCACTTTCTGCGCATTTGAAGAGCCGCTTGAATTTGCATGGCCTGAAATCGGCGCTGCTTTATGAAGCCCTTAGCAAAGCGCAAATGCAAGACATGCCTTTGGTGGCGCAAACGATCAAGGCCTTGCCACTCACGCTGGGTGCATCCCGCCCGATAGATGAGGCGATTAGCAGCGCTGGCGGCGTGGCATTAGATGCCATGAACGATCAGCTCATGCTGCGCGCTGTGCCCGGCGTGTTTTGCGCAGGCGAAATGCTCGATTGGGAGGCGCCCACGGGCGGCTATTTGCTCAATGCGTGTTGGGCCAGTGGCCGCGTAGCAGGCAGAGCCGCTGCGCAGTGGCTCTGCCATCACGCGGCGTGAGGCGTGATACGTTGAACATGTTTGCTATAATTATAATAGCAAACTATTAAGTAAATACGCCGGCAATCTGCTGATTTTACATAAAAATGCAAGAAAAACTGGATCAAGCTGGATTGTCGATGTCCACAAACTCGTGCTCCAGCCCCAACTGTTGTGCCACATGCGCGGCCACCGCCGGCGCACCGTACCGCTCGCTCGCATGATGGCCGCAAGCGATGTAGGCAACGCCCATCTCACGTGCATAGTGCGCCTGCGGCTCAGAGATCTCGCCAGTGATGAATACATCCGCCCCAGCAGCGATCGCCGCTTCAAAATACCCCTGCGCACCACCTGTACACCACGCTACTTTTTTGATAGCGCGCTGCGCAACATCTATGCCGGCTACTGGCCGATTTAGCTTGATTTTTATGTGCTCCGCCAGCTCCGCATAGCTGCCGCATGGGCTCATGCCCAGCCAGCCCAAATCTTGCTCACCAAAGCGGCCAAACTCGCCGCCGTCTGGCGGTGTAAATCCAAGCAGTTGGCCCAGCTGCGCGTTGTTGCCCAGCGTGGGATGCGCATCCAGCGGCAAATGATAAGCATACAAATTAATATCGCGTGCGAGAAGCTTTTGCAGCCGCTGCTTCATCCAACCCGTGATGCGCCCATCCTGCCCACGCCAGAAAAGCCCGTGATGCACAAAAATCGCATCTGCATCGCGCTCAATCGCTGCATCAATCAGCGCAGCGCATGCCGTCACGCCTGAGACAATTTTTTTGATTTCCGCTTTGCCTTCCACTTGCAAACCATTGGGCCCATAGTCTTTAAAACGCTCGGGTTGCAAAAGCTGAGTGAAAGCGGCTGTTAAAACGTGGCGTGATGTGCTCATAGCGCGATCATAGCCCGGTGATTGGTTTTTTCGGGCGTGCTAAATCACGGTTAGACCAAGCTCGCCATCAAAGCGCTTTCGGCTTGCATCCACTGCGCCACGTGCGCAGGCAAGGCCTTTGCTTGCCAACCGTGGCGCGCTGCGGCATACGATTGCTCATTGGTCACCAAGCCTTGCTTGCCCACCACCGCGCCTTTCATGTAGCCAGCCGCGCACACTGCGCCATCGGCTTTGCGAAATTCAAAGCGCATGTAGTTCCAATGGGCATCGGCTGCATCCAGCGTAAAGCTCAAACTGTATTTTTGAAATGGTTGCAAGCCTTTGCGATACGTGACAAAACTGCCGCCCGACATCGGCTTCCAGCCCGCTTTCAGCATCGTTTGCGCAAAGCCTGTACGCACAAAATACTCAATCAGCATCAGATCCACGATGGTGAGATATCGGCCATTGTTCATGTGGCCATTGATATCAATATCGTTAGGCAACACGCGAAACTCACGCATGATCGTCGCTCCCGGCGCAATGCGTGGCGTGCGCCAAGCGCGCAATATGGCCCATATAAGGCGCAGGTACAAATTCATCAGATCACCTTTTTAGTTCGATACCGAACATTGTAGTTCTTTTGCGAACGATGCATGGGCCGCGCTGTAAACTCAATGTATCCTCATGGCCACTCGCACTCATCAACGCAAAAAAGAGAAAACCGCGCCGAGCGCAGACGCTGTGCGCTCGTGGCTCTCGGTGGTGCGCGCTTACAATTTATGCGACACTTTGTTAGCGCGTGAACTCGCGAGCATCGGGCTGCGCAATGCAGAGTATGAAATCCTAGCGAATCTGTTGCGCGAGCCCGGCCTGTCGCAGCAAGCTTTGGCCGAGCGCTGCTTCACCGCCAAAAGCCACATCAGCGGCTTGCTCACCAGCATGCAAGAGCGGCTCTGGCTGCGCCGCGAAAGCAACCCACTAGATGCCCGCGCCAAAAGTCTGTATTTGGAGCCCGCAGGGCAAGAAATCGCTGAGCGCGGCAAGCTAATCCAAGCTGCGGTGGTCAACGTAATGGCTCGGGCGATCTCGCCTGAGCAGATGAGCCAAGTCAGCGAGGCGATGCAAGGCGTGAGTACAGCCCTAGAAACACAACTTACCCAGCAATGGCGATAATCACACCATGCGTAAATTCTGGCTTCTCTTTTCTCAGGCAGTGACTGTTTTGTTGGCCGCGTATTTCGTGGTGGCTACGCTCAAGCCTGATTGGCTCGGGCGAGCGCCGCGCCTCGGGTTTGGCAGCGTGCAAACAAGCGGTGTCGTGCCCGTGCTTGAAGCGCCCGCTAACAATTCAGGCGCAGCCCCGGCAGGCAGTTATCGCGCTGCGGCGCAAAAAGCATCCGCAGCGGTGGTGAGCATTGCCACCGCTACTGCCGCAAAAAACAACCCGCGCAGCAACGATCCGTGGTTTAAATTCTTCTTTGGCGATCAAGCTCAGCAGCAGCAAAGCGGCTTGGGCTCAGGCGTGATCGTCAGCCCCACAGGCTACATCTTGACGAACAACCATGTGGTCGAAGGCGCTGATGAGATTGAAGTCACACTCAACGATGGGCGCAAAGCCAAAGCCAAAATCATCGGCACAGATCCCGAAACGGATCTTGCCCTGCTCAAAATTGATCTCGATAAATTGCCCGTGATCGTGCTGGGCAACGCCGAAAGCATGCAAGTGGGCGACCAAGTGTTGGCGATTGGCAATCCGTTTGGCTTAGGGCAAACGGTGTCTGCCGGCATCGTGAGCGCGCTTGGGCGCAATCAGCTAGGTATCAATACGTTTGAGAATTTCATCCAAACGGATGCCGCAATCAATCCCGGAAATTCGGGCGGTGCATTGGTTGATGTCAGCGGCAATTTGCTCGGTATCAACACCGCGATTTACAGCCGCTCCGGCGGCAGCATGGGCATCGGCTTTGCGATTCCCGTATCGACGGCACGCATGGTGATGGACGGCTTGGTGAAAGACGGCCAAGTCACGCGCGGATGGATCGGCGTGGAGCCGCAAGAGCTCACGCAAGAATTGGCTGAGACGTTCAATCTCAAGAGCAATAACGGTAACCTGCAAGGCGTGATCATCACTGGCGTGTTGCAAAACGGGCCTGCAGCAAAAGCAGGCATTCAGCCCGGCGATGTGATCACGCAAGTGGCTAGCGTTGCTGTGGCGAATGTGCCCGGATTGCTATCGAGTGTTGCTGCCCTCAAACCGGGCAGCAGCGCCAAATTCAGCGTGCGCAGAGCGGATAAAACTTTGGAGCTTGATGTCACGCCTGCGCCACGTCCTAAGCGCCCAGTGCAACAGCAACGCTGATGTCAATGTGAATTCAAGCCTGCGCCATCAAATTCACAAAAGGCTTGGTGCTCTTCCAACGATAAGCACCAAAATCACGCTGATCCGTAGTCAATATGCGGCCGTGCCCTAAGTGCTCAGCCAGCAACACCAGCGAGGCATCAGCCAAGTCCATCGGCAGCTTGGCGTATTTTTTCATCATGGCAGGAATTTTGCGGGCGGGCTCGTTCGGAATATCCCAAATGAGGATTCCGCCATGCGTGATCTCTTGCATGAAATCGTGTTTTGAAGATTCACTCAATCGATCAGCAAGTAGATGGCAAGTTTCCGTAATCACTGGCCATGTCGTCATCCAGCCGTCTCGTGCGCTGTCGATCCAGCGTTTGGCTGCTTGATGATGTTCATCCCGCCGATCAGCTAAAGCAAAGAAATAACCAGTATCGATCGCGATCATTTGCGTGATTTCTTTTGCGGTACGTCTGGCTTGATCGGTTTGATTGAATTCAGTGGATATTTTTTATCCAACGCTTCTGCGTAAGCTTGCTTGTAATTCACAGACAAGTTCGCATCGCCCAGATCGTATTTTCCAATGTGTTTGCTGAAATACTTTAGCACCGGTTCATCGGGTTTGGCATACTGCTTATAAAGCGCATCAATGCCCTTGCGCAGCACCTCGCTGGTTGATTCGCCTAGACGCGTGACCAGATATTCAAGTTGCTGGGCGGTATTGGGTTCAAGGCGGGCAGTGATTCTCATGTCGGACTCCTATTTGTCTGACATTGTATGACAAAACGGCAGGTCGCGTACTCACACATCTTCAATTAAGTGATTTCGCGTGTCTTTGGCTTCATTCTCCAAGCCGCATTAGCTGCGTTGGTGAAATAGTCAATCGCCCCCGTTTAAACTTTGCCTTAACACGCACAGTGGCGCATAGTTGCGCACCCACATAAAACACGTGCTCAAAGTGGACGAATTTTTCATCGCTTGCGCTGACGCGGGTTAAGACGCGAACACGCTTGAGCACGTGGATGGGTTGCGAAAATAGAATGTTCTGCTCAGCGTTCACCATCACGCAGCTGTTTTGGCGCATCGCCCGCAGTAAACCGCTGCGGATGCCAAAGTCCAGTTGCGCGGCTTCGGCCATTTGAAAATAACGATCACTTTTGAGGGTGCGAATGCCTACATCTAGTGGCGACACCCAAAACCAGCAGTTACACCCCTTGGTCAGTATCTGTTTGTCGCGTCACCAAACCGCCAAGCAAACGGTGAGAAAGTTGCGCCACAGGCCTGACATGTGAGGTGGCTTTAGCCGTTTAACTCATCCGCCCGCACCTGCGCCGCAGAAAAATCTAAATCGCCTGAGTAAATCGCCCTGCCGCAGATCACGCCTTCTATGCCTTCGTGTTCTACGGCGCAGAGTTTTTCGATGTCTTGCATGTTGGACAGGCCGCCGGAGGCGATGACGGGGATGGTGCTGGCGTTGGCTAGTTTGACTGTAGCTTCGATGTTGATGCCGCTGAGCATGCCGTCTCTGCCGATGTCGGTGTAGATGATGGAATTGACGCCGTAGTCTTCATATTTTTTGGCAAGATCGGCGACGTCATGGCCGGTGAGTTTGCTCCAGCCGTCGGTGGCGACTTTGCCGTCTTTTGCGTCTAGGCCAACGATGATGTGGCCGCCAAAAGCGGTGCAGGCATCTTGCAGGAAGCCGGGGCTCTTGATGGCTGCTGTGCCGATGATGACGTAGCTCAAACCCGCGTCGATGTAGCGCTCTATCGTGTCGAGATCGCGGATGCCGCCGCCGAGCTGCACGGGAATATCTTGCCCGCCTGCATCTGCATGGGCTTTGATGGCCTTTAAAATGCCTTTGACGGCAGCAAGGTTTTGCGGCTTGCCGGCGAATGCGCCATTGAGATCGACGAGATGCAAACGGCGTGCGCCAGCATCGATCCAGCGCTGCGCCATCAGAGTAGGATCGCCAAACACAGTGGATTGCTCCATATCGCCTTGCTTGAGGCGCACGGCTTGGCCGTCTTTGAGATCAATGGCGGGGATGAGAATCATGGGTTAAATACCGAAATGCAAATATAAATTCAAATACGGAATACCGGACGCGAAAGAAACAGCCAAAGTTACGCGAAAGACGCGAAAAATACCTAGAGGATTTTTTCTTGTCGGCAACATCGCTGGATTCAACATTCCATTTTTATAACTTAGGGCTTCCAAGTTAGAAAGTTTTTGTAGAGTTGCAGGCCTTGGCTTGCGCTTTTCTCGGGGTGAAATTGTGTGGCGAAAATGTTATCGCGTGCGAGGGCTGCTGTAAAGGGCTCTCCGTACTCGGCCTCGCCTGCGCTGTGTTTTTGCAACGCGGGTTTGGCGTAGAAGCTGTGGACGAAATAGAACCAGCTCTCGTCGAGCACGCCTGCGTAGATCGGGTGAGCCACAGTTTGCTTGACGCGATTCCAGCCCATTTGCGGGACTTTGTAGCGGCTGCCATCGGGCTGCAGGCGGTCTTGCAGCTCGAATTTGTGGACATTGCCTTGAAAGAGGCCCAAACCCGGCGTGTCTTGCTCATCGGAATGATCGAGCAGCATTTGCATGCCCACGCAGACGCCGAACATAGGTTTATTCGCCGCAGCTTCGAGCACGGCTTCTTGCAAACCAGAATCCCTCAAGCAAGCCATGCAATCGCGCATGGCGCCTTGGCCGGGGAGCACGATTCGTGCGGCAGCTCTCACCTCTTCTGGCCGCTGCGTGATGATGACTTGCACACCGCTTCCCGCAGCAGCGGCCTTGACCGCATTGGCCACCGAGCGGAGATTGCCCATGCCGTAATCGACGACGGCAACAGTAGATTGTGAAGAAACAGTCATGCTATTAATTTAGTAGCACTTAACGCAGTATCTATGCCGGCTAACTGTATAAAAGGCCTATAAATACGCTTATAAACTACCTTTGGTGGATGGAATTACACCCACGCTGCGCGGATCAAGCGCCAGCGCCATGCGCACAGCGCGCGCAAAGGCTTTGAAGATTGTCTCGCATTGGTGATGCGCGTTGTCGCCCTTCAAATTGTCGATGTGCAGCGTGCATTGCGCATGGTTCACAAAGCCTTGGAAGAATTCATAAATCAGCTGCGTGTCGAGCTCGCCGATCATGCCGCTTTTGAAATCCACATGCATGTGCAGCCCGGGGCGGCCGGAAAAATCGACGACCACGCGAGAAAGCGCTTCATCGAGTGGCACATAAGCATGCCCATAGCGCCAAATGCCCGCCTTATCGCCGACGGCTTGCGCCACAGCTTGCCCGAGTGTGATACCCACGTCTTCAACCGTATGATGGCCATCAATATGCAAATCACCCTGCGCCTTGATGCTCAGATCAATCAAGCCATGGCGAGCGATTTGATCGAGCATGTGATCAAAAAACCCAATGCCAGTGGCTAGATCGGCCTTGCCTGTGCCATCAAGATTGATGGCCACGGTAATCTGGGTTTCTTTGGTGTTGCGGGTGACTTCGGATTTGCGTTGCATAACTGTATTGTCGCAGAGGCTATAACTTAGATGCCGCCCAGAGCCGCAAGCATTTTGGTGTTCTCATCGGCCGTGCCGACTGTGAGGCGCAGGCAGTTTTTGAGCAAGGGATGCATCTTGGAAATGTTCTTCACCAAAATGCCCTGCACTTTGAGATGTGCGAAAGCTGCATCAGCATCCGGCGTGCGCACTGTGATCATGTTGGCGTCTGACGGATAAGCCTTCAAGCGCGGCATTTTCGCTAGCGCTTCTAAAAGCATAGCACGCTGCGCAGTAATCATGCCGGCTTGCACTCTAAAAGCGTCTGCATTTTCTAACGCAAACAACGCGCACTCGGCATTGAGCACGCTGATGTTGTAAGGCGGGCGCAGCTTGTCGATTTCGTTGATCAAGGCCTGCGGGCCGGTCATGTAGCCCAAGCGCACTCCGGCCAAGCCGAATTTGCTGAGCGTGCGCATGAGCAGCACATTGGCATTCGCAGCCGGCGCGGCTTTGATCTCATCCATCCAGCTTTTGCTGCTGAACGGTTGATACGCCTCATCCATCACCACCATGCCGCCATAGGCTGCGCAAGCTGCGATGATTTGGCGGATTATGTTGGCATCCCACAAGTTGGCAGTTGGATTATTGGGGTATGCGATGTAAGTGATCGCTGGCTTTTCTTGGTTTATTGCAGCCAACATCGCCGCGCCGTCCAGCTCAAAATCGGCCATCAAATCGACACCAATGAACTGCAAGCCTTGCAACTGCGCACTCATCGCATACATCACAAAGCCGGGCAAAGGCGCGAGGATTTTCGCCTTGGAAGGTAACGAAGCAACACCGGGCGTCGCGTCACAAGCCATCGCCAAAAGCGAAATCAACTCATCCGAGCCATTGCCCAGCATCAGTCCGTAATTTGCAGGCACTTGCGCATACGTGCGCAAAGCGATCTTCAAATCCTCCACCCGCGAACCCGGATACCGATTGATCGCCACCTTCCCCAACCGCTCGCCCAGCTTGGCCTGCAAAGCGAGTGGCAAAGTAAACGGGTTTTCCATCGCGTCAAGCTTGATAAAACCCGCAGAATCTTGCACAGCATAGGCATGCATCGATTGCACATCTTGGCGAATGAATTTCAAAGGTGAAGTCATGATGAAAGGCCTAATGATTTGGGCGTAGCGCGAAACGGATTGATGATCGTTAAGCCAGCGAGCTGTTGATCGTGCGTTAAATCTTCAGTGAGCAAATATCGGCAGCCCATTTGCATCGCAGCAGACAACAGTAAGCAATTCCAATAGCTATAACCCGTCTTGTCCTGCAACGCCCAGGCTTCATCCACAGTTGCGTCGTCAACAGCCCAAGGTTGCCACTGGCGATAACTTTTAACCAACTCTCTGGCCTGAGACGCAGGCAGGCTGGGCGCTACACGTCGCAAATTCGCATACATCTCATGCAACACCTGAGAGCTGATTCTTCCAGCATCCGTAGACCAGCACCAACTCAGCCATTGCTTCGCCGCTTGCCGCTTGTCGTCTGAGCGAGGATCTTGCGCATAAAGCAAGACGTTGGTATCAACGAAAACGGTCAAGGCGCTCGGCATAGATTTCATCGCGAGTTAAAAATGCGCCTTCAAAAGCAATCGGTTTAAATTTCAAAGCATTGCGCATTGCTAGAGCGTAAGCATCGTTGTGATGCATTTTTTCAGCAAGGATTTGTCCCAGCATGCGCGAAAGACTCAGGTTTTGCTTCGCAGCCTCAACCCGAGCCCAGTCAGCCACATGATCTTCCATAGTGATGGTGACGTTTTTCATCAGTAGATATTAGCACGAAATTCGTGCAACACTAAATTCGTGTTTATTTAGAGATCACAGAGTTATCAAATATTTTAAGCATTTTGAGCATTTCCCCGGCATAGGATATGCGCAGAGTGCTACTATTTTCATAGTCACCTTAGCCACCAAAACACCAACATCATGAGCCTCCTATCCTGAGCCTGTCCCCGAAGTGTGGACACCAAAGAAAGTGACTGCTGAAACAGTTGTACAGCCTGTGCAATCATAACAATGATGAAATTTCTATGGCTTGAATCGGCTGTTGGGGTATGGGGCGACGCCCCATGTAGCAGGCCGCTTGGGGCCGCGTAGCTGCGCTCCAACACCTTCAGTTCAATCGCGTGCCTGAGAGCACTCGATCGCCAGATGCGCTTGCCGCGGGCTGTACTCACAGCGTCGCCTCGGATGCTGGCTGCGCGCCCTGATGAGCCTTCCTCGCTTGCCCAGCCAACCATGCTTGCTCAAACTCTACAGGCGTTTGATTGCCTAGGCTGCTGTGCGCTCTGTCGTGGTTGTAGTAGCCAATGAACTCCAGCACGTCTTGGCGGGCTTGCTGCCTTGTCTCGTATCTTTGGCGATTAACGCATTCGACTTTGAGCGTGCCATTGGCTGACTCCATTGCCGCGTTGTCCCAGCAGTTGCCCTTGCGGCTCATCGAGGTCAACATGCCGCACACAGCCGTGATGTCGCGGTAATCGTGCGCTGCATATTGACTGCCCCTGTCTGAGTGATGGATCAGCCCCGGTGCTGGCTGACGATTGAGCAGCGCCACGCGCAGTGCTTCTGTGGTCAACTCCTGCGGCATTTGCTCATCTAGCGCCCAGCCGACGATCCGCTTGCTGAACAAATCGAGTACCAGCGCTACAAACAGCCAACCCTGGCCCGTGGCTACATACGTAATGTCAGCCACCCACGCCTTGTTGGGTGCATCTTGCGTGAAGCACCGCTCCAATACATTGGGCGCTATGCCGTAGCCATGCTTGCTGTCGGTCGTGCAAATCTTGTATTTGCGCCGCAGTTTGCATTGCAAATCGAGTCGCTTCATCTCTTTGCCCACCCGCTTGTGGTTGACGGTAAGGCCCAATTTGCGCAGCTGAACGGTCATGCGCGGCCTGCCGTAGCGCTGTTTATGGCGCTGGCTTTGTTCTTTGATTGCCGTCTGCAACTTCTCTTGACTTGCCGCACGTTGCTGCGCTATCTGACTGCAAGCGCGGTGTTTGCTGGCGTAGTAGCCGCTTTTACTCAATCCCAGTGCGATGCACATGGCGCTTATTGGCCAAGTCGATTTGTACTGATCTATCCAGGCATACTTCACAGCACTTCCCTTGCAAAGTACGCCGTGGCTTTTTTTAAGATGTCGCGCTCCATCGTCAGGCGCGCGCACAGCGCCCGCAGGCGGCTGATCTCTTGGTCTTGGTCGCTGACCGAGGCAACGAATTTGACGCTCTGGCCTCGGCGCGCCTTGCCCACCCAGTTCTCCAGCGTTTGCATCGGCATGTCAAAGCTGCGTGCAACTTGCGCCAGCGGCAACCCCGCCTTGATGACTTGTCCTACCGCGTCTTCCTTGGTCTGCGCGGTGTATTTCCTTCTGTTGGCTTTGGCCATTTGAATCTCCAAAAAATAAGTCGTAAAACTCACTTCTTAGTGTCCACTTTTTGGGGACAAGCTCAATACCTTTGGCGCAATCAATCGCTGAGCCGCCGCCCACAGCTATCAAGCCATCGCAATTTCCTTCACGGTAGGCCAGTAGGCCAGCTTGCACGGCGGCCTCATTCGGGTTGCTGGGCACATCGTCAAAGACGGCAGAGGGTTTCATTCCCAAAGCTGCAATCGCCTTATCAACGATGCCCGCTGCGCGCACGCCTTTGTCGGTCACGATCATGGGGCGCTGGATGCCCACGCGCTCGCATTCGGCCTTGAGCGTGGAGATCGCACCGTGATCAAACTGGATATGGGTGACGTAGTAGATGTAAGCCATGATGGGTTTTTGCTGAACTTGAGATTACGATCAAAGCACTTTACAACCAAAGGAGCTTGCGATGCGTTTTTCCAAGACTTATCTTGCTATGGCCACTGCCGTTCTTGCAGCAGTGTCTTTTAATTCACAAGCTGCCTGCATGAGCGATGCAGAAGTGGCGGCTTTGCTTGCCAGCTATACGGCCAAAACGCCTGCTGTCAATCCTGATGGCTTGACAGATGCAGATGGCGATTGCAGTCGCAACAAACTCACTGTGCTGATGGAAAAACAAGGCAGTAAATTAGTGGGCTACAAGGCGGGTTTGACCAATCCTGCCGTGCAAAAGCGTTTCAATGCAACGCAGCCCGTGTGGGGCAAGCTGTATGAAAACATGCTGTTGAAAGACGGGGCGAGTGTGGATGCGGCCTTCGGCGCACGCGCTTTGTTTGAGGCCGATATGCTCGTTCGCGTGAGCAGCGAGGCGATCAACTCTGCGAAGACGCCAATGGATGTGTTGAATGCGATTGATCAGATCATCCCTTTCATTGAGCTGCCTGATCTCGTGGTGCAAGCGCCGCCTAGGCTTAACGGCGCGGCGATTAGCGCGATTAATGTGGGCGCGAGGCTGGGCGTGCTGGGGCAGCCGATTGTTGCGCCGGTGACGCGCGCCGAGAAATACCAAATGCTCGATGCGCTGCGTGATATGCAAGTGACGATGACAGATGCTACTGGCGCGAATTTGGGCGGCGGCAAGGGCTCAGATATTTTGGAGCATCCACTTAACGCGGTGGTGTGGCTCGCTCAGGCGCTGGCCAAAGACGGGCAGGCCATGAAGGTGGGCCAGCTTATTAGCCTCGGCTCGTTTTCTCCGCTTGTGCCACCGAAAGCGGGCTTGACGGTGACGGTGAACTACGCTGGCCTGCCGGGCGCGAAGCCGGTCAGCGTGAGTTTCAAGTAAGCGTGGCGATTGCTCCCGCAAACCTCACGCCAGCCATGCAAGGCGTGCTCACGCGTATGGCGCGGGCGCAGACAAAACATGGCTACATGCCGCTTCATGAGATCACGCCCGCACAGGCGCGTGAGGCTTATGAGAGAGGCGCTGATGTATTAGAAGTGCCGCAGGCGCGACTTGCGAGAGTGGAGAATTTGAGTTTTACTAGCCGGGATGGAGCGAACATTGCTGTACGTTTGTATGCCCCGTCACATGAAAAGCTTCCTGCGCTCTTGTTCTTCCACGGCGGTGGTTTTGTGATCGGCAGCATTCAAACGCATGATATTTTGTGTCGTGAGCTTTCTCGTCTATCCGGTGCCGCTGTGGTGTCTGTGGGCTACCGCCTCGCGCCTGAGCATCCTTTCCCCGCCGCGCAAAACGATGCATGGGATGCTTTACTTTGGCTGCGCGAGAAAGGCGAGTCGCTCGATTTAGACACCACAAAAATCGCCGTGGGTGGCGACAGCGCCGGCGGCACGCTCGCTGCTTTTTGCGCGCACATGGCGCGCGATGTCGGCTTGCGGCTTGCATTGCAGCTTTTGATCTATCCAGGCACGGGGGGGCACCAAGCGACTGCTTCAAAGCAGACTTATGCGAAAGGCTATGTGCTAGAGGCGGATCACATCCGCTACTTTTTTGATAGCACTCTGCGCAGTGAATACGCCGGCGATTGGCGGTTTTCTCCTTTAGATGCGATAAGTTTCAGTGATTTAGCACCGCTGTTTCTCGCATTGGCCGAATGTGATCCGCTTTTTGACGAAGGCGTGCAATACGGCGATGCGCTGCGAGTCGCAGGCGTGACAGTTAACCTAGAAATTTATCGCGGCGTGACGCACGAATTCATCAAAATGGGGCGCATCATTCCTGAGGCGCAGCAGTTTCACCGTGATGCTGCGCTGGCTCTCAAACACGCCTTTCAACTTTAATTTATGAACAGACAAGAATTCAGATTTTTTCACCGCCTGCGCGTGCGCTGGGCTGAGGTGGACATGCAGAAAATCGTCTTCAACGCGCATTATTTGATGTACTTCGACACCGCTGTGGCCGACTATTGGAGAGCGCTCGCGTTGCCCTACGAAGAGACGATGCACCAACTCGGCGGCGACCTGTACGTGAAGAAAGCCACGCTGGAATACAACGCCTCTGCGCGGTATGACGACACGCTCGATATCGGCCTGCGCAGCACAAAAATCGGAAACTCCTCGATGCTCATGAAAGGTGGGATTTTTCATGGTGACAAGCTTCTCGTGAGCGGCGAGCTGCTTTACGTGTACGCTGACCCGGCTACGCAGACCTCGCGCCGCGTGCCCGACGGGCTGCGTGTGCTGCTTGAGGGCTTTGAGAACGGCGAAGCGATGACCCGAACTCAAGTGGGCAGCTGGCAAGAGCTCGAGCGTGATGCGGCAAGCGTGCGCACGGAAGTATTCGTAGAAGAGCAGGGCATCGCGCGAGAAGACGAGTGGGATGAAGCTGACAAAACGGCGGTGCATGCCGTGGTGTACAACCGGCTCGATATGCCGCTGGCCACAGGCCGCTTGCTGATCGCCGCGCCCGGCGTGGGCAAGATTGGCCGCATGGCAGCTAAGCGCGTGTTGCGCGGCAGTCAGCTTGGGCGGCAAGTGTTGGATGCATTGACCGAAAAAGCCAAGGCAAGAGGCGACAAAGAAGTTATCCTCCACGCCCAGCGAAGCGCCGCTGGCTTTTATGCAAAATCAGGCTTTGCGGAGCGCGGCGCTCCGTTTGATGAAGTCGGCATTGCGCATATTGAAATGTTTAAGACGCTCTAATGGAGCAAAACCCACCTTAATCCGTTCGCCCTGCGGACCGGTTCGCATAGGCTTTGATACGCGAAGCGTACCCTGTCCTGAGGTAGCGAAGGGTCAGCCCGAACAGAAATAAAATCAAACCCATGAAAATCACCGAACAACTCAGCAGCCCCCAAGTCTCTACAAAAATTGCCGATCCAGCCAGCGTGGATCAAGCAATACTGAGCCGCTATTCCAATCGCGCCTTTCTTTCCAAGCCGGTTGAAAAAGAAAAGATCGAGCACATCCTACAAATCGCCGCCCGCGCCCCCAGCGGCACGAATACGCAGCCTTGGAAGGTGTACGTGTTGCAAGGCGCAAAGCGCGATGAGCTCGTGCAAAAAGTTTGCGCCGCGCATGATGCAATAGCGGCGAACCCCGAACTCGCAAAGGACTATGCCGAAAGCTACGACTATTACCCCGAAAAATGGGTGTCGCCCTATATTGATCGCCGCCGTGAATGCGGCTTTGGCCTCTACGGCGTGCTCGGCATTGCCAAAGGCGATAAAGCTGCCATGCATGCGCAACAGCAGCGCAATTTCAAGCTCTTCGATGCGCCCGTGGGCTTGATGTTCACCATCGATAAAGTCATGGGGCGCGGCAGCTTGCTAGATTACGGCATGTTTCTGCAAAGCCTGATGGCGGCCGCGCGTGCGCAAGGGCTGCATACTTGCCCGCAGGCGGCTTGGAATGGTTTTTCAAAAATCATTTTGCCGCTGCTGGGAGCGAGCGAGCAAGAGATGCTGGTTTGCGGTATGAGCCTGGGCTATGCTGATGAAGCCGCTTTGGTCAATACCTTTGCCACCACGCGGGTAGATGCCAGAGACTTCACCGTGTGGGCCTGAAACTCCACCTATTTGATAGAAGACAAAGGGCTGGGCCGAGAATTCATACCTTTGGTGAGCAAGCCTTCAAACTGTAGATTGACGCTGCGCAAATGGGCAGCCGCTACGCGCTCGCCATGCAATGTGGATAAAGCGCCCATCCATTCGCTGCGCAAATACCAAATCGCTTCCGCATCAGCCGCAAACATCAGCCGGCGCCGCAAAGCAGGGTAAGACTGCGCACCCGATTCGCCCAGCGTGCTGAGCATCGCCAGCCGAATCTCTTCGGTGCGCTCTTCAAGCAAAGCCTCTGACGGCGCTGGGGTCATGCCCACAGCACCGAAAAAAGAAGCAGACGCGGATTTAAGCCAACTCATCGGGAAAAAGCCTCACATATTTAATGGTGAACCCTGTGCCACTGACCCTGTATTTTTCAACTATGCCTCACATTAAAGCAAGCCACGTGACAAATCAAGAACATCAGTCACACTAAAGTATTCTTTGTTGCAAATTTACAATGAAATCAAGGGTTTAAACGAGTTTATTGATAGTTTGGTTTAAAAATGACACGCCCCCAACGCGTCAAATCAAATGACTTTGCACAATTCAAAAACCAGCGCCGGCGCCAACGATTGTGCAATTGCCTGCACCGAGACATGCGCTGTCGAGACATCGCCCATATGCGACACGTGAAAATCGCTGCCCACGTTGTCAGACAGCTCCACAAATGCCATTTTTCGCTCGGGATAATGCGCGGTAATGTGTTCGCGCAAAACCATCATGTCGCCCATGGAGGCGCTGCTGTCAAACACGATGGCATGCGGCAGTGGCTGCGCTGGTGTGTCTAATTGCAGCCCTAGCAACACGCGAGCCTGCTCCACGCTCGCGCACGCGCTCACGCGCAAACCCATGCGGCTCACCGCGTGATGCGCTTGGGCGTGCACGTCGCTGCTGGCCAGCAGCAGCAATACTCGGCAGCCAGAAATCACTGTGCTGATATCGGTATCTAAGCTATCGGTCATGCTTTCTGTGCTGATCTGGCTGGGCAGGAGGGCGCTGGCTGGCGGTGGCGGCGTGAAATCCACCGTCACAGACAATGCCTCCTGCGTAACTTGCAACTCCGCTCTCGCCCCAAGACTGCTGGCCAACTGATGCCAGAGAAACCAACCGACGTTTTGCCACTGCGCGGGCTCCAAGCTAGCCGTGTGTATCCGAGCCATCACAATCAGCTGTGCGGTAGCTTGCTCAGCAGAGGGCTCCCGCACAGCAAAGCCGATGTCGCGCGCAATGCCGCCCGCCCAATTGATCAGTTCATCAATCAGCGTAGCAAGCGCTGCTGGATTGGCTTGTATTTCCGCATCCAGCAAGCCAAGCCGAGCCTTGACTTGGCGGCGATGCAGCCATCGCGCCCGCTTTGTGATCGCATCCGAGACGACTTGCCGCAGCGAAAGCAATTCGCTCATTTGAAGCTCGCGCGAGCCACGCAATTGCGTGAATTGCTGGGCAATCATCGCAGCGCGGCGGGCATGGTCGAGTTGGTCTGTCACGTTGGCAATGGCTGGCGCAACGTTGGGATGCAGCAGGGCGATTTCTTGGAGCTGAGCCAAAGCTTGAGACAAGCTGGCCGAGGTTTCTTCACCCAGCTTGAGAAAAAGCGTGCTCCAAGGAATGTCTTGGCCATGGCTGTTGATGGTGCTTTTGTGGCTCGCTGTTGCATCATGCGGCAAAGCCAATTTTTTTGGCGCTTTGCGCGGCATCACCGTATCGCACACTTCTTCCAAAATCGCATTGAATTCGGATTCACCAACCTCGTGGCCCTCTTGAATCGCGGCATTGCGCCGCCGTATGGCTGGCACCTTCCTGCCGCGTGCTTCGGTTTGAATCCATCGCAAAATCATCTCTGCCTGCCTGTGTTTTTGAGTCGTTGATCAAACGCATTTTCCGTGTTTTTTGCACCATAAGGCAAGCTCACTTGGGTGGGAAAACACTTAAGGCCTCGCTTGGAGATAATGCGTACACAGCAACAGGAGACTCCATATGCGTTGGATTAAAAAAATAGGCGGCGGTTTGCTGATTGTGCTGTGTGTAGCGGTACTGGCGATTGCGGTGTACGTGTGGCGCAGCCTGCCGCAGTTGGAAGGTACTTTGCAGGCGGCAGGCTTGCAGCAGGCCGTGCAAATCAAGCGCGATGCATCGGATGTAACGCATATCTTCGCGCAAACCGACCAAGATGCTGCCTTTGCCTTGGGCTACACGCATGCGCAGGAGCGCAGCTGGCAGCTGGAGACGAATCGGCGTGTGATGCGTGGCTTGCTGAGCGAGATTTTTGGCTCAGCCACACTGGAGACCGATCAGCTTATGCGCTCCTTGGGGATCATCCGCGCGGCGCAAAAGCAGTTTGATTTGCTGCCTGCTGACAACCAAGCCATTTTGAAAGCCTACACTGATGGCATCAACAGCTTTCACGCCACATCTTCGCAAGCGCTGCCGCCCGAGTTTCATATCCTCGGCATCAAGCCCTCGCTCTGGCAGCCCTCCGACAGCATGGGCTGGAGCTTGATGATGGCGCTGGATTTGGGAGGCAATTGGGGTGTGGAATTCGCTCGGCT
Source organism: Variovorax sp. (assembly GCA_043755865.1). GTDB lineage: Bacteria > Pseudomonadota > Gammaproteobacteria > Burkholderiales > Burkholderiaceae_C > JANMDU01. The sequence continues at coordinate 18,527 of JAYUSD010000081.1, forward strand.
TTCAGCGGCGCAAAAAGTGCCCACCGCGCAGCTTTGGCAGCTCTTCCCGGCATATCCGGGCGAGCAGCCAGCATCCAAGGTGGATTTGTCTGCGTTTTATCGTGATCTGGGTTTGTACAACAATACTACTAAAACCATAGCACTCCACGCATATTCTATGCCGGCTAGTGGCCTACTTGGCTTAACAAATGCACTGAACCCCTCGTTTTTAGCCGCTCCAGCCGATCTGGCCGCGCTCTCTCGCGATGCTGGCAACGTTGAAGGCAAGGGCAGCAACAATTGGGTCGTCGCAGGCAGCAACAGCACCAGTGGCAAGCCTCTCCTTGCCAACGATCCGCATCTGGGCTTAGGCGCTCCGGCCATTTGGTATTTCGCACGCTTGCAATCAAAAGCCTCCGGCATGGATGTGATAGGCGCGAGCTTGCCCGGCTTGCCTTTCATCGTGCTCGGGCGCACGCGTCAAGTTGCTTGGGGCTTCACAAATACGGGGCCTGATGTGCAGGATTTGTACATCGAGCGAATCAATCCGGCTAACCCTGCGCAATACCAAACTCCTGCATCAGAAGGTGGGGGTTGGAAAGATTTCGAGGCGCGTACTGAGAGCATTCCCGTCAAAGGCAGCCCTGCGGTCAGCTACACCTACCGCGCCACGCGCCATGGCCCCGTGGTCAGCGATGCGCAATCGCAATACACACAAGTGATCGATCAAAAGAAATACGCTATCGCCCTGCGATGGAGTGCGCTCGATGCGGACAACCGCACCACGATTGCTGGCTGGAATGCGCAAAAAGCCAACAGCGTCGCCGAGCTTCTCTCGGCGTACGCCGAGTATCACTCGCCCATGCAAAACGTGGTGGCTGCTGATACGGCTGGCGCGATTGCCTTTAAAGCGATTGGTAAATTCCCGCTGCGCAAACCAGACAACGATATTCGCGGCATCGCTCCCGCGCCCGGATGGGAGGCCAAATATGATTGGGCAGGCTATGTGCCCTATGAAAAAAATCCAACTGATGATGGCAAAAAAGGCTGGATCGCTACCGCCAATCAGCGAATCCACACGCAAGACTTTCCTTACTTCATGGGGCAAGATTGGGCCACGCCCGAACGCTTTGAAAGGATTGAGGCGCTGCTATCGGCTTCGCCCAAGCACGATAGGGCCAGCATGCAGCGCATTCATGCCGATACCGTCTCCACACCGGCGCAGCGCTTGGCTCCAGTGCTATTAAAAACGAAGTCAACCCATCCTTTGGCCGCAGCCGCTTTTGAGCAATTCAAAGGCTTTGATGGTGATATGAAAGCCAATAGCGCCGCGCCGCTGATCTTTGCCGCTTGGGCAGACGAGCTCGCGCGAGGCCTCGTTGCGCCCAAAATAGGCGAAGAAAAATTCAAGCGACTCTATGGCAAGCGCCATTTCCGTGGCGTGGTCGAGCAGGTCATGCTCGGCAGTGATGCAGCAACCAGCCCTTCTGTAAGCGATTTTTGGTGTGCCCCGCAAAGCTGCATGGAAGTTTCCTCGGCAGCCCTTGGCCGCGCATTAGACAAAATCCAAGCCATGCAAGGCGCAGACGTTAAATCGTGGAATTGGGGCAAGGCTCATATCGCCCGCTCCATCCATCGCCCATTCGGCAATGTCGCCCCATTGGCCCAATATTTCGACGTTACCGTACCCACCGGCGGCGATCCGTGGACAGTCAACGTCGGCCAATACTGGCCCAACGAAAAACACCCCTACCAAAACCGCCACGCGGCCAGCCTGCGACACGTCTTCGACCTAGCCGACCTAGAAAAGAGCGGCTTCATGTACCAAACCGGCCAAAGCGGCTTAGTGTGGAGTCGTCGATACCGCGATATGAGCGAGAGCTGGGCAGCTGTTCAATACCGGCCATTGCAAATGTCACCTTCATCCTTTACTTCTGAGTTGGTTTTGAGTCCATAAAAAAATCCTCTCTACCCATCTTGAGCCAGCGAGGATTGATGTGAACTAACGTAAATCAATGCTGATCAGTGTGGATCGAATGGCCTGAAGGTACGTTGTAAAAACGTCGCCATTTGACCACGCGTCACGATTTCATCAGGCGCATATGTCCCGTTCGCCTTGCCTAGGGTAATCTTCATGCGCGCCACCTCCTCGATGAATGGCGCCTCAGGATGATTAGCCGGCACGTCCGGAAACAGCCCTGTACCGGCTGGCGGCACATAGGCACTACCCCGCACCGCCTTAACCAAATAGCGCGCCATCTGCGCACGTGTAACGAAATCATTGTCACAGTCAGGGTCACAGAATTTTGTTGCAGAGGTGCCAGTGCCCGTCATGATGCCCTTTACTTTGAGGTAATTCACATATTTTGTAAAAGTGGGAAATACGTCGGTAAATCCGGAGCTTGCGTATGGCGCGTAGTCAGCTAACAAATCATGCCCATTGATGGCGCGAGCCAGAAAAGCAGCCATTTGTTGCTGCGTTGTTTTGATTTGAGCATCAGGTCTGCCGCGGCCGAATTCAGCGCAGAATTCTGTTGCTGAGCAGCCAGTCGTGATGATTGCACCGCGAAGGCCTTCAACCGATGTGGCAAAAAAGTCAGCAGCGTAGACATCAGAGAAAGACGGCGAGCTGGGAGTAAAGCGCACGGCAGTTGAGCCGAATACGCCAGATGTTGATTTATAAAAAATTTGAGTTCCGAGCTTGCCACCAGACAGCTGAATTCCACCCGAACCTGTTGCTCCAAACGAAGGAGAGATCACTCCAAAAGGAACAACAGTCACGACGTCCTCATATCGGAAATCGATGTAATTTTGGCCTTCGTAGAAAGCGATTTGGAACGAGACGCCGTTTGTTGCTGTGGCGCAGTTTAATCCTGCGTAGTAAGGGAGAATATTTTTCCAAGTGAGCACGAATCGTCGGTTGGGTGCAGTCCCGAAAGTTTGACTGTGCATATTAGAAGAAGTGCAATCAACTGTCCAATCGTTCCACCAAGGGGCAATCAAGGCTTGAGTAACGCCTAGCGCCTTGCCGTCTTTACCAGTTGGGAGCGGATATGGATTGCCGAGAAGACAGTTCACGTCATCCATGCATAAATACCCGTTAGTCGCCATATAAAACGAAGAAATCGTACGCCCGTCAAAGTTCACCGGGAATGGTGATGTGACAGGCAAGGCGCCATCATCGTATTTAGATGCTGGATTACCAACCAACCCGAAATAGCTCGGCGTGTTAGTCGGCGCATCCCAAGAATACGAGACGCTGGACTGCGCATAGTTGGTAGCCCGCTTGACTTGCTTAAATACGGCCACTGAACCCGCTGCGCTCCCAACAATGTTAGATATCGCAACTCTCACTTCCGCTGTCAACGCGTTAGTAACCGGGGTGACAAACGTACCACCATAGTATCCATCGTTTGCATACTCATCTGGATAAACACCGTCGTCTTTAAGTTGAATTGGGGTTGCCCCGTCAACGCTCACGGTAACGGAGCCAAGCAATACTGGGCAGGCGCGAATATACGCACTGATTTTGTGAGTGCCGCCTTGAACTAACTGATTCGCCAGCTCAGTAATCACCGGATTCACTAAGTTGCAAGGAACATTATTTGCAATAGCTGCACCAAGATTGAGTTTTCCACCGGCCATGCTGTCTGCTGTGGTCAAAAAGGGAGTCGTACTGTTGAGCAAACGAGCTTTGATTTGAAGCATCGTTTCGTTGGGGTACTGCATCCAAAGCAAAGCAGCCGCGCCCGCTACGATCGGTGATGCAAATGATGTGCCATCAATGTAGCGATAGTAAGGCGCGATATTACCTGTGGAAGGAAAATTGCGGCTGCTGGTCGTTGGCACATTTTGGCCAGGTGCGAAAAGGTGTACCAAAGAGCCGTAGTTTGAAAAAGAAGCACGTCCGTTGAATCGGTTCAGCGCCCCAACACTGATCAAGTTCGGTGTTTTGTAGCCTGAGGGATATCCAACGACTCGCTCGTCATTGGAGCCGTCGTTGCCCGCAGCGACTACAACGAGAATGCCCGCGGCATTTGCTTCTTCCAAAACGTCTTTGTAGGCTTGCGAAGGAAAGTAACCGCTGTAGCTGATATTGATAACGCGCAAATTCACACCAGCTGCTTTTTTAGCAATGGCATACCGAATAGCATTGACGAAGCTACTGGTGCTTGTACTCAGATCAGGGGCTTCGATCTTTAAACCCATGATTTTCACATTCCAGCTCACACCTGAGCCACCGGTGGCGTTATTGCCAACGGCACCCACAAAACCGGCCACCATCGTGCCATGGTCGCTGCCTTCTAAGTCATACGGCATGATGCTTGTTTCACCGATGCCGCGCCCAATTGCTAAATTAGCGCCGTTTGCATCGTCCAATACGCCTGATGCGCCGCTGATGTCGCCAGCCACCACGACCCGGGTGGTTCCTGCGCTTGTCCACATGTTGGATGCCAAGTCAGGATGGTTGAACATCACGCCATCGTCAATCACTGCAACCACCACTTGCCCGTTTCCGGTCGAAGTGTTCCATGCTACTTCGGCATTGATATCGTTTCCAGCTGTACCAAATGCTTGCCCAGTATTTTTGAGATGCCAGTAAATGCCGTATGAGGAATCGTTGGGCGCTAAGCGCTTTTTTATGTAGTAATCTGGTTCGGCATACACCACAAGCCCGGAGCGCTGCAACTGCTCTACAGCCTGTGGAACGGTCATAGCGGGATTGGTAATCTCAAATACAGCCATGCCATTGGGCAAAGGCTTTGAACCAGCTTGCTTGGTTAACAACTGTGCACCATCGAAGCCGGTAATTTGGCGTAAACCCATCGAAGAAAAAGCGGTCGCCTTCGCGGCGGTTTCTTTGCCTTGCGGGTTGTTTACCAGTTTGGCTAAAACGCGAGTAGGATGGTAATCTTTGCTGGTGGGTGTGCCAAGCAACAGGCCATTTTTGCTTTGAATCGCCGATTTGGTCGGCGCCTCGGAAGCAGGATTATTGTGAGCTGTCAGCGGGTCAGACTGAGCTTGCTGAGCTAACGAACTGCTTGCGGCTGGTTTAGCGGGTGAATTGCCCGTTGGATCGCTGCCTCCGCATGCGGCCAGCGCCGTTAGAAGAACTAGCCCAATAACAACGCGGAATTTAGTGGTCATGCGTAGAGACAACATCTGGATTTCCCCTTATTTACTTCAAAAGTATTATTCCAGATAAATGAACTTTGAATTGCCTAGTTACATATCAAAGCCGTTCCATCAAGCCTTTTTGCCTCTAAAGAGGAAAAATGTCACGCTTTTCTTTAACGCTTTTGCAACAATTGGTCCGCTTCCACATAAGCAAAGGTCTCCAAAGAGCGCATTTGGGCTAGAGCTGTATCCAAGTCAACTTTACTCCTGTCAATCGCCACCACGATGAAAGCGGTAAATTGAAAGGAAGATGGCGCTGTTGCTTGACCTGCGCTTGGATTAGCGGCAACGCCGATGGAAACCACAGTCATGCCTAGCTGCGCGATGCGATTTTTTAATGCAGGTACACGCGGATCAGCTTCGCCGCTGAGACCATCCAAACGGGCCATGATTCTGTTCGTCGCTGGACCTGCCATGGTTTTCCCTTTGAGCGTACTGGGTAGCAACTGAGAAGTTGCAGGTGCAGGTGCAATTGGTGTTTGAGTGCAACCAAGACTTGAAATGGCCATGACTAAAACTGTGGCACTCAACCAATAATGCATATTTGCAGATAGAACCAATCGCATGGAATCTCCGAGTAAAGATTGAGTATCTTTGGATTATGCATGCTTCACGTGGCGATTGAACCCAGCTAAACTGGTCGTTATGAATACCCTAGCAGCCCTGCGCTCCGCCCTCAGAGCCCTAGCATCGAACAAGCTCCGCAGCATGCTCACCATGCTCGGCATCATCATTGGCGTAGGTGCGGTGATCACGATGATTGCCGTGGGGCAGGGCGCAACCAATCGGGTGCAGGAGCAGCTCAAAGGGCTGGGGAGCAATGTGATGCTAGTCATCCCCGGTGGGCTCACGGCAGGTGGCGTGCGGCTTGGCGCACAAACGGGCCAGGCGCTGAGCGAAGAAGATGCACTGGCGATTGCGAAAGATGTGCCTGAAGTGCAAGTGGCTGCGCCCAGCATGCGCACGGGCGCGCAGCTCGTGTTTGGCAACACCAATTGGAGCAGCTCCATTTTCGGCACGACCAACGATTACATGGAAGCGCGCGATTGGGGCATCACGAGCGGGCGGTTGTTTGAAGCGGCTGAGATCCAAGGCTCAGCGAAAGTGGCGATCATCGGCACGACTGTGGCCACGCAGCTTTTCGGCGATGCGGACCCGATTGATCAAACTATCCGCGTGAAAAAAGTGCCCGTCACGATCATCGGCGTGCTTGCAACTAAAGGCCAAAATTCCCTCGGCCAAGATCAAGATGATGTGGTGATCGTGCCGATCTCTACGTATCGCAACCGCATCCAAGGCGGCAGCCCCGGCAGGCTCAAGCGCATTGGCTCCATCAGCGTCAAGGTCAAAGAAGGCCAAAGCATGAAGGTGGCCGAAGACAACATCAAAGAGCTGCTGCGCCAGCGCTTCAAAGTCCAACCCGGCGCGGATGATCCATTTAGCGTGCGCAATCTCACTGAAATGCTGCAAGCGCAAGAGGCAAGCAGCCGCATCATGACGCTGCTGCTCGCCGCAGTCGCAGGCATCAGCCTCATCATCGGCGGCATCGGCATCATGAACATCATGCTGGTCAGCGTCACCGAGCGCACCCGCGAGATCGGCCTGCGCATGGCAGTCGGCGCAAGGGGCAAAGACATCCTTGCCCAATTCTTAATAGAGGCTGTTACCCTCTCCATCATCGGCGGGGCGATTGGAGTAGGCATTGGTGCGATTGCCACTTGGGCAGTCGGCTATTTTGCTGGCTGGCAAGTGAGCATGACAGCAGCAAGCATCTTCTTGGCCGTAGGTTTCTCCGCCTTCGTCGGCATCTTCTTTGGCTTTTATCCAGCGAGGAGAGCGTCTAAGCTGCTGCCAATTCAGGCGTTGCGATACGAATAAATCGCTCGCGAATAATTAAGTACTACAAACCATCTCATCACTTCTGATGAGACAAGAGCGCTTCCTGATTAAAAAGCAACAACGCGTATCGAGCCGCTACAAAATGCTGGCGTTGCCGTGACTTATTACACAAAATAGGAGGAGTCGCCATTTCGCAAAGAACAATTGACGAGTTCTGTAATTGTTAGTTTTGCGTTTGCAAAAGTCGCAACTACTAAACATTGAACAAATGAAAACCACAGTTAACTGACTATGAGCCCGAAGGTAGCTGCTAAAAATGAACCTCCTGTCTTAACGCTCAGCTTGAGTCAAGACGGGGCGCTGCAGCAGGTGCTTGTTAGTGGTGATGGTGATTTGCAAGTTGGTGAGACATTTGGGTTTTTAGTTAGATGGGGCGATGCAGTTGGCGATATGATTTTGCATTCGCCTATTTCTGAAAGAGTGGCACAAGCGCTCGCGCAAGCGAACTCCTCCTTGACTATTTGCGCACCTAAAAATCTTGCTTCGTTGCCATGGGCGACTTGGTTGGAAAAAGATATAACTTGGCGCGATTCACAAGCCCCACATGATCTGCAGCATTTGCAGCTAGAGCGCAGCTATCGCAATGTCGTGAGCTTGTCCTATGACATAGTCAACTCCACAGAGCTTATGGCGGATTTAGGAGCAGAACCGTACTTTGAGCTAATTAAAGAGCTGCACACTGAGTTCGCTCGCATTGGTCAAGCATCGCAAGGAAAATCTGATGTTTCTCAAGGCGACGACGGCTGCATGTGCTACTTCGGAGCGGATCGAGCGCACGAGCATGCCGCGCAGTTTGCAATGGAAGCCGCCTATAAAATGCAGATAACAGCGGCATCAAAGGGCTGGCCCATACGCATCGGGTTAGCGCAGGGGTGGGTCGCTCTTGAGGGCGCACAACCTGTGGGGTTGTCAGTTCATATGG
>JAYUSD010000082.1:0-4282 GCA_043755865.1 Variovorax sp.
GCGGCCACTTCGGCCTCTCGCCAGCTCAGCGATATCTGGGTTTTTCTTCTGCGGCATGATTGAGCTGCCCGTGGAGAAGGCATCATCGAGCTGCACCCAAGCAAACGGCTGCGATGTCCAGAGAATGATTTCTTCTGAAAGTCGCGACAAATTCACGGCTAGCATGGCCAGTGCAAACAGATATTCAGCCACATGATCGCGGCTGCCCACAGCATCCATGCTGTTTTCGCAAGCACTGAGATAGCCCATCTCAGGTGCTGACAAATCATTGCGCAGCGCAATCGCAGAGCCAGCAAGCGCGGCTGCGCCCAGCGGAGATGTCGCATGGCGATCATCCCAATTCATCAAGCGAGATACATCGCGCACCAAGCCCTGAGCATGCGCCAGCAGATGATGGCCAAATGAAATGGGTTGGGCTGATTGCAAATGCGTCATACCAGCCGTCACAGTGTCTGCGTGACGTAGCGCCTGCTCATGTAGCGCTGATATCAATTCCAGCACCTGCTGCGCCATGCGCCGCGTCTCGCAACGCAAATACAGCTTGAGATCGTTGGCTGCTTGGTCATTTCTGGAGCGGCCTGCACGCAGCTTGCCACCGAGCTCGCCCAAGCGCTCCACCAGCATGCGCTCAGCCAAAGTATGAATATCTTCTTCACCCGCTTGACACCAAGCTGCGCCGCTTTGGCTTTCCTCGACCAATTGGCGCAATGACTCACACATCTGCTCGCATTCGTCTTTGTTGAGTAAGCCTGCGCGCAACAGCTCTCTGGTATGCGACTGCGAAGCAGTCAGGTCATAGGGCAATAAACGCAGGTGGCTTGCAGGCGCTTGCGACAAACGCTGCAAAGTGGCATCTGGCGGCGTTGCAAAGCGGCCTCCCCACAGGTGCTTGGTGCGCTGCGCAGTAGATTCTGTTGTAGTTGAAGTGAATGTCATGGTGAAGAGTTGTAATTTAAAGCGAAATTAATTGCGTAGCAAACGATATTTATTATCTACTTTGTGTGAGAATTTCTCACACTGAAACTTTCAATTGATTATTTTCTATGACGAGACGCATCCCGCCGCTCAATGCACTCAAAGCGTTTGATGCCGCTGCGAGGTATCTCTCTTTTTCGCGCGCGGCGCAAGAAATTGGAGTTACGCATGGTGCGGTGAGCCATCAAATTCGCAGTTTGGAAGATATTTTGGAGGTCAAGCTTTTTGTGCGCCAGGGCAGCCGCTTGAAGCTCAGCGAAGAAGGCGTGGCGCTGCAAGATCCCGTGGCACGTGCGTTTGATTTGTTTGCCACGGCTACCACGCGCATTTCTTCATCGGGCGTGCGGGGCGAGGTGGTGATCAGCATGCCGCCCAGCTTATCTTGCCTCTGGCTGGTGCAACAACTGCGAGAGTTTTTGCAGCGCTACCCTGAGCTCACTTTGCGCTTAGTGCCCTCCAGCGATGACCGAGAAGTACGCTCGGTGGACGTGGATTTGTGTATTCGTTATGGCGATGGCGCATGGCCGAGCCGCCAAGTAGAGCTACTTGCCGAAACTTACCTGTTCCCCGTGTGCAGCCCTTTGCTGCTTAATGAAGCGTCGCAAATGCGCAAGGTGGATGATTTAAAAAATACGGCCTTGCTCTGCTCAGACGCTGGCCACGAATGGGATTTATGGCTGGCTGGCACCGGCAAAGCACGCTTGCAAACGGGTGCGCGGCATCACTTAGGAAATGCGCTGATTGCCGTGGAAATGTGCGCGTCAGGCTATGGCGTGGCGCTCGGTGACAACATCAACACCCATCGCTATCTGGCTGAAGGACGATTGGTACGACCATTTGGCGCAGCGGTGAAAGTGCCGGAATCGTTTTATTTGATCTCGCGGCCAGAAGCTCTGAGCAAACCAGCCATTCGACTAATTCAAGAATGGATCAAGCTGCAATTTTCACGTATGAATGATGAATGGAATCAGATTTACAAGGAAAAATGATGTCTAGCCGGCATGTATATTGCGCAGAATGCTATTAAATTAATAGTTAAGCGAATTTTTATACATGACGCATCAAAGTGGATTTGCCAAACAAACTCTCCATTAAATCCACGGCTAATTCTGCGGTGCGGTTGCGAATATCGAAGGCTGGATTGAGCTCGACGATATCCAGCGAGGCTAGGCGGCCGGTGTCGGCAATCATCTCCATGCAGAGCTGAGCTTCGCGATACGTGGGGCCGCCGCGCACCGTAGTGCCTACGCCTGGGGCGATGTCGGGATCGAGAAAGTCCACATCGAGGCTGACGTGCAGATGCGTGTTGGCATCCATCAACGCCAGCGCCAATTCCATCGCGTGGCGCATACCCATCTCGTCGATGGTGCGCATATCAAAGACCTCAATGCCCATCTCGTGCACGAGTTTTTTCTCGCCGGCATCGACGCTGCGAATGCCGATTTGACGAATTTCTTCTGCGTGTACTGCAGGCTTTTCTTTGGAGAAGCCGCCGATGCTGACCAACTCAGCCGGGCCTTGGCCGCAGAGGCAAGCCACGGGCATGCCATGGATATTGCCGCTGGGCGTGAGCGTGGCGGTATTGAAATCTGCATGCGCATCGAGCCAGAGCACGCGCAGCTTTTTGCCTTGCGCTTTGCAATGCTTGGCTACTGCGCTGATAGAGCCGATGCCCAAGCAATGATCACCGCCGAGCATGATCGGCAGCTGGCCTGCGGTGAGTTCTGCGAGCATCGCATCGTGCAGCAGTTGATTCCACTGCACCACTTCGGGCAAATGCCGAAAACCATTCACAGCGGGCAGCCAAGGATTGGCGGGCCCTTGCAGATTGCCGCAATCTTTCACCTGCATCCCCAAGCCTTGCAGCGCTTCACGTATGCCCGCCACGCGCAGCGCCTCAGGCCCCATGCTCGCGCCGCGCGCGCCTGCGCCGATATCCGTGGGCGCGCCGATCAGGCTGATGCAAGTGGAGGTTGGCTTCATGCTGCTACTGTAGCGGCTGATTCAAAGCTTGCTTCAGAGCTTGCTTCGCAGGCTGGTTCAACGACAAATTTAGTGGTTGATTGCGCAACTGTGGCAGGCATCGAAGCGGCACCGCGCTGCATGAGTTTCGCTGGGCGAATCAGCGCATACAAATTTTTAGGATTCTCCAAATGCGGGATCAAATCAAGTGGCTGGGCCAAGCCCAATGCCGTGGCGGCGCTCTGCAAATAACGCAACGCAGAAAAATCTTCCAGAGCAAAGCCTACGGAATCAAACATGGTGATTTGCGCCTCGCTCGTGCGCCCGGGCAACTTGCCTGTGAGCACTTGCCACAGCTCAGTCACCGCGAAATCGAGAGGCATGTGTTGCAAATCGCCTTCGATACGGGTTTGCAGCTCATACTCCACAAACACGCTGGCAAGATTCAGCACCTCGGGCGGGATCTCCGTTTTGCCGGGGCAATCGCCGCCCACGCCATTGATGTGCATGCCCGGCTCAATCATGTCTGCGCTCAGGATGGCGGCATTGGTTTTGTCGGCTGTGACGGTGGTGACGATGTCTGTGCCGCGCACGGCTTCTCGCGCGCTAGCAAAGGCTTTCACACGCAGACCGCTTGCATCTGGGTTGGCCTGCAAGTTGCGCATGAGCTTGGCTGTGGCGCGCGCGTCCGTGTCAAACAAATGAATCTCGGTGATGCCGAGCAAGTGATGAAACGCCAGCGCTTGAAATTCGCTTTGCGCCCCATTGCCAATTAAGGCCATGCTGCGGCTGCCCGGCCTAGCCAACGCGCGAGCTGCGACGACGCTGGTGGCAGCGGTGCGTATGGCGGTGGTGAGCGTGAGCTCGCTAATTAAGAGCGGCATGCCAGTGGCCACATCGGCCAACACGCCGAAGGCCATCACCGTGGGCAAGCCGTGCTGCGTGTTTTTTGGGTGGCCGTTGACGTATTTGAAGCTGAAGCTGCGGTCATCGGCAATCGGCATCAGCTCGATCACGCCATCGGGGCCATGGCAAGCCAGGCGGGCCGATTTGTCGAAGTCAGGCCAGCGCAGAAAGTCGGCTTCGATGGCCGCCGCCATGCCCTGCAGGCTGCGCGCCATGCCGTGCGCTTTGATGAGACTGGCGACATCGCCGGCGCTTAGAAAGCGGGTGTGCAGCGAGGCTGGCAGACGGGTGGATTGCGCTGTATTGGTGGTGCGGATTGGGGCTTGCATGGTGCGGCTCCGGGGAGTCGGCTCGGGCTTGGACAGACGGGCCTCAAGCGCGATTTCTGGCATTGATGCCCAGTGTGCATCGCCTGTATGGCAATTGAAATGGCCAACAA
>JAYUSD010000083.1:0-26297 GCA_043755865.1 Variovorax sp.
ACTTCTACACCGGCATCCACGGCAACTACCTCAAAGGCAGCATCAAAAACGCCGGCATGGATCCAGACAACTTGCCCGACAGCGACCCCAGCAAAATGAATTTTGGCACAGGCGAAGCCGGCAGCGGAGACAAAGCCGCCGCCAAAGCTTGGAAAGACATTTGGGGCTGCGGCCAAGGCATTGGCGTGATCAAAGAAGTCACAAGTGCAGGCGATCTCGTTGCCCGCTTGAAGCGCGAATATGCCGCTGCTCGCGCCCGCATCGCTGCGCTGCCTGCATACAACTGATTCACTATCAATTAAATAGCACTCCGCGCAGATTCCTTGCCGGCAAACTACTCAAATGGCTTAAAAATCTCAGTGAAAACTGAGATTTTTAGGCTCTTTGTTCATAGGCAGGTATCTTGTGAATCAGCACACGATTTCAGATGACCTTACAATGACTTTTCGCATCTATCCGATGTGAATAAGCATAAGGAGTCATCCAATGACGACGCTTCAAATTGAATTGCCCGACACCACCGCTGTGGCTGCGCGCGCGGCGGGTTTATTGACGCCGCAAGCTTTGGATAGATTGCTCACACAAGCCCTGCGCAGGCGTGAGGCTGCTGATTCACTGCTTGCCGTGGTTGATCGTGTGGCTGATGCAGGAATTGCGCCGATGTCAATGTATGAGATCAATGCGGAAATCAAAGCTGCTCGTGCAGATCGTTCGTGCGGTGCGCAGCATTAAGCGCGCTTAGAGCTAAAGGATGCGAGCGGTCATAGATACCAACGTACTGTTAGCAGGATTACTTTGGCGCGGTTCACCGTATGCGCTGTTGGAACATTTGCGCAGCGGTGCATTGACTTTTATCAGTAGCCCAGAGCTTCTTGCTGAGCTGGCGGACGTGTTGGCGCGCCCCAAGTTTGATGAGATCATCAAGCGCTCCAATTCTTCACGCGAGCAAATGTTGGCGCGAGTACGCACTTTGGCGGAAGTGACTGAGCCACAGCCGCTGGCCAAGCCCGTCTGTCGTGATCCGGATGATGATGCTGTGCTGGCTTTGGCGTTGGCCACACAGGCCGATGTCATTATTTCGGGCGACGAGGATTTGATATCACTCGGTAACTTTCAAGATATTCCGATTTTGAGCCCAATGCAGGCATTGCAACGGCTAAAAGATTTTTCATAGCTATCGATTTAATAGCACTCCGCGCAATATTCTTGCTGGCGAACGGCTTAAAAGACTTGAAATTCTCTGATAAATCATGGCGAGCACAGGGCTTTTTATGATGACGGCAATCAGTGCAGTAGATATTTCACGAAGCGCAATTCGAATTTCATCATAAGAAATATTTGTATTGCTGCAATGCCGCATAATTTCTCAATATGGGAAATATAAATTCACATTAAGAAAAATTGCTGCAACTCATTGATTTCATTGAATTTAAATTTACTCTTCTATAAGACACAAGATTGAAAATAAGTCTTATAGAAGAGTTATCATTGACCCATCGGATTTCGATTTTTTTAACTTCAATGGAGTGATCATCATGAGCAACTGGACGAACCTGAGCCGCGAGCAGCAAATTGCGCAACTCGAACAAGATTGGGCAACCAACCCGCGTTGGAAAGGCATCAAGCGCGGCTACACGGCAGAGGCAGTCGTCAAGCTGCGCGGCTCGCTGCAGGTAGAGCACACGCTGGCCAAGCGCGGCTCGGAGAAGCTGTGGAATTTGATCAACACCGAGCCATTTATCAATTCGCTCGGCGCGCTCACGGGCAATCAAGCGATGCAGCAAGTCAAAGCGGGCCTCAAGGCGATTTATTTGAGCGGCTGGCAAGTGGCGGGCGATGCCAACTCCAATGGCGAAATGTATCCAGACCAATCGCTGTATTCCGTGGACAGCGTGCCAAAAGTCGTGAAGAAAATCAACGCGACCTTCACCCGCGCAGACCAGATTCAGTGGAGTGAGGGCAAAGGCCCTGGCGATGCGGGCTATGTCGATTATTTCGCGCCGATTGTGGCCGATGCAGAAGCCGGCTTCGGCGGCGTGCTCAATGCATTCGAGCTCATGAAATCCATGATTGAAGCGGGCGCGGCTGGCGTGCACTTTGAAGACCAATTGGCAGCGGCCAAAAAATGCGGCCACATGGGCGGCAAAGTGCTTGTGAGTACAAGAGACGCGGTCAGTAAATTGGTAGCCGCCCGCTTGGCCGCAGACGTAATGGGCACGCCCACCGTGCTGCTCGCCCGCACCGATGCAGAAGCCGCCAATTTGGTGACCAGCGATGTGGACGACAACGACAAACCCTTCATCACCGGCGAGCGCACTGTGGAAGGCTTCTATCGCGTAAAAAACGGCTTGGATCAAGCCATCTCGCGCGGCTTGGCTTACGCCGAATACGCCGACTTGATCTGGTGCGAAACCGGCACGCCTGATTTGGCTTTCGCCAAAGCATTCGCCGATGCTATCCACGCCAAATTCCCCGGCAAGCTGCTGTCGTACAACTGCTCACCAAGCTTCAACTGGAAGAAAAACTTAGACGACGCCACAATCGCCAAATTCCAGCGCGAGCTCGGCGCGATGGGCTACAAATACCAGTTCATCACGCTCGCTGGCTTCCACTCATTGAACTACGGCATGTTTGATCTGGCGTATGGCTATGCTCGTAACAACATGACCGCCTTCGTCGAGCTGCAAGAAAAAGAATTCAAAGCAGCCGAGCGCGGCTTCACCGCCGTGAAGCATCAGCGCGAAGTCGGCACAGGATATTTCGACGCTGTGACCACGACGATTGAAGCCAATGCTTCGACTGCGGCTTTGAAGGGCTCCACAGAAGATGAGCAATTTATGGATGGCACGCATCACTAAAACGTGTTGCATTGAGCGCATGATTTGAAGCGCTGAGTTGATAAGACTTATGCGCTTCAAAACGAAAAGCCCGCAGAGCAATCTGCGGGCTTTTTGCATTTTCTCTAAGCGTTTGGAGCAGTTAGCCGGCGTGTTTACTGCGTGGATCGCTATCGAATTGATGATTTTTACTTCACTAAGATAGATGACACCAGTCTTGGCCAAAGCTTATGTGCGGCTTCTTGCCGAAATGCACCGACATGTCCAATACGCTGCATGCCAACATCGCAGGGCGCAATGCGATACAGCTGAGAGGGGGCATTGGGTAAGGCGGCAAGTAACTTTTGACTGCACTCTAAAGTCATTGCATCATCGTCAGAGAAGCTGAAGGCTTGAATGGGAAAGCGTGCGCTGGCCAGACATGGCAACACCAGCTCAGGTTGACAGCCCCATGCAAACTCTGGGTGACGACACCAACGCATCCACTGCCGCGCGGCTGGAGCAGGCAAATCGCCCACCATACCTAACCGTTTGCCGGGAAAGTACCCAAAAAGTGGCGTGAGCAACGGTCCCGCTAGGTGAAGCATGAGCGGCGCAACGCGGCGCGACGGTGCCGCCCAATCTCGCCAATGGCCTGAGCCTGCCGCCACAGAGATGACGCGCTCAATCTTTGCTTGAGTGCCTGCGCCAGTCATGGCGGCATGGTGCAAGCCTAGGCTGTGTCCGATCAAGCCGATGGGCTGATCTCTGTGCAAGGCTGACAAATAGCTCACGGCTGCAGCGAAATCTTGCCTAGCCCAAGTGAGCATGTCTGCATTTAAGCCACGCAAAGATTTTTTGTACGCGGGCAACCGTGATTCGCCCATGCCACGCAGATCAAACGTCATGACCAAGCAATCTCTCGCAGCGAGCCAATTGGCAAAAGCTCTGTAATAGCGCTGCGGCACACCCAAACCGCCTGCGATCAAGATGGCTTGACGTGCTGAGCCACTGGGGGTGTGCAGATAGCCGCAAAGTGCTGTGCCATCCGACGCAGTAAATGTGAGCTGTTTCATCAAATCAACCTATTGCAAAGCGGGCGGCCCAGCCAAGTAGCCTTCTGCGCTAAGCACAGCCGCAATGGCTTTGCGCTGTGCCTCTGGCGCTTGATAGTCTGGGTGGGCACGCATCAGGGCAGCGGCATCAGACATTCGCACAATAGCATGCAACTGTAATTGAGCCTGCGCCATTTCCCTGCGATGGATTGCGATGACAGAGGGCGCAGCGCGCTGCCCGCTAGCTTTCACGTACGCCAAAGCGGGCAATTGTTTTTCGCAGTGGCAAGCCGCTTCTGGGTTGGCTAGGCCGCAGGTCTTGCTGGTAAATGCATCAAGCTTGGCACGTGCACGTGAGAGGCGCTGCCGAAAGGCTTCTGGGCTGAGATCCAAGATAAAAGCGGCATCTTTGGATGACATACCAAAGATGGCATCCAAGATAAAGGCCAGCCGATGCTCCCGATCCAACGCCATGAGCATGCTCTGTGTGCAGCCCAGCGCAGTTTGCATAGCAGAGACTTTTTCTTCGGGGGTCAGCTGCCGATTCTGATATGCAGTCGCTCCCAGAGATGCCTCATAAGCTAGCCCGTCTTGCAGGCGATCCGCCAAGCCTTCCAGCGACACTTCGGGCGATTCTCGGCTTTTGGTGGAGACTGTGAGCAGATGATTGCGCGCGATTTGAAACACCCAGGTGGCGAAAGCTGCATCGCCACGAAAGCTGCCCAAGTGTGTCACCGCTTTAAGCAAAATCTCTTGCGTGGCATCGGCAGCATCCTCTCGGTTGCCCAGCATGCGCACTGCAAGATTAAACACACCAGGTTGAATACACACAATCACGGCATCTAGCGCTGCCAAATCCCCTTGAGCAGCACGCTCGACCTGCAAAGGGTTTGGAGAAATGATTTTCATAAGACTGCTTTCATGCCCATACGAGGCAGAATACGACGGTTTCGAGGCAGGGTGGTTTTTGACAATGCTGCATGGGGTTGCGCTAAGTCCATGGCTCTCACATGCACGTGGCATGGATATTTCGCTTGAAGCTTAGTATGCAAAGTCACAGACAATCTTGCGATGGAGCCACGGCCAGCACGTTACCGCCCCGAGCGGCATGGATCTGCGCTAGTTCCCAGTCTAAGCCGCCCGATGCGCCTGTGATCAGCGCTAAATCACGGTTTTTCATGGTGCTATCGTCTTCATCGTTGACGCGCTCGCAGCATTGTTGGCATCTAGGGTAGGCGTCAAAATCGGGGTGTCAAACCATTCAATCACGGCATCTTGACCGTAGCTTTTTCTCACACGCTCTTTCCAAGCCTCGTTAAACCAAGCTTGCGCACTAGCAGCATCTTTCCAAAGATAAATGCCGCCAAAACTGTTGCTGGCTGAGTCTGCTGGAGTCATGGTGAAGTGTTTGCGCAGCAAGCCTGGAATTTTTTGATAAGTCGGTACAGTGGCATTGAATTCAGCAATCAAACGATCACGGCTGATGCCCGGAGGGGTTTTAAGATTGACCACGGTAACAATTGATGTGCTGTCCATGCTGGCCGGTGTGCCTCCGGGCATATTGTCCAATGAGACATGAGCCTCAAAATAGCGCACATCTGCGTCTGTGCCCCGCTCTTGCTTGACGCGAGCAAACCATGCCGGGTTAAACCAAGCTTGTGCGCTGGCGCTGCTTTGCCAATAATAAATACCACCATATGCACCCGTGGATTGCTCCAATGAAAACGCTTTGTAAGATAAGCCGGGGATGCGGGTGTATTGAGGCACAGCTTCGCGCATTTTGCTCACCACGGCTGATCGAGGTGCATACCAAGGCTTGGCGACCTTGACCACCACCAAAACGGGGATAGCAGTTACTTGGGGTGGGGTTTGGGCCCAAGTTGATGAGGCTAAAACTACAGTCAATAGAGTTGTTTTAGCTAACTGCAAAGCGAGGGAAGGTAGATAAGCTGAAAAACGCATGATTTGATCCTTGGTTCAATACACGCAGAAAAATGCGTGTGTTGATTTAGACAAGATCACATCCAGTTTTGTGACAAAAAACCAGTATTTTTTGAACATTACCGAGCGTAAGCCCAAACGCTTTCGTTGGAATAGGATGTCAAGACTTGTGACACCCTATTTACGAGATACCTTGGGGCTGCTGGCGCATATCCTCGTTTGGCGACAAATGTTTAATCACGTTGGCCTGAGTGATGCTACCCAAGCCATGCACGCTAGATCAGATAAACATGGCATCAGCATCGACTTTGTGCGTCTCACTCGGATGTTTTTCATGCAACCTGCTCAGCGCTTCAGAAAGTAAACAGACCGCAGAGCAATCTGCGGGCTTTTTCACTGCTTTTTAAGAGCATTTTGAGCGGTTAGCCGGCGTATTTACTGCGTGTAGTGCTATCGAATTCGTAGTGATGGATCGTTGCTATTTCGATGCCAAAATGCGCACCGTGTTTTCTAGGCAGACATTCATGTAGCCGCGCCACAGGAGCTGCGTGATGCCAGACAAAGGAAGTGCGGTAGCGGCGTTTTTGGCAGTGAAGGTGTAGGTCCAAGTGACCCGTGTTCCTTCAGGTACGTTGGTAAACGTCCATTCGCCTCTTGCCTCAGTTGCCAAGCTGCGAATAATCGGGTTGCCGAATTCCCAAACGCGGTAGGCAAAGCGCTGAGATGGCTCGTAATGCGTGAGCTGCTCTCGCACCGTGCTTTTGTCAGCCAAATGAATGAGCCTTGCAGAGCCTGGGGTCGTCCATGGCCCGGTGTTTTCTGATGTTCTGAGCACGGCGGGTAAGGGCCCGTAGCCCGTCAACACTTTTGGCAATACGTCTTCTGCGGCTATGAATTTGAAAATAACTTCGGGCTTCTCTGCAATGATGATCGTTCGGGTGATGGCAACTTCATGAGCAGGCATGGCTGTTTCGCTTGTCTTGGATGGGATCTGTTGAATGGCAGCGCACCCTGCTAGGCTGATGAACAGGGTGGCGGCGATGAGTGATTTGCTTGAACGGCGTGTAAGGGGAGACACTAAAAATTTGATGAGCATGATTTTGATTAGCAAAGTAAAAGAATCGATAATATGAATATTCCTTCAGCTTGTGAATTCGCATTTTATGAATCGCCCAAAAATCTACGCTCACCCAATGAAAACGCCAGTTCAGGCACGTTCAATTCACACCGTTGAGGTTATTTTTCAAGCAACTGTTCAGGTTTTGGTGGAGCTGGGCTTGCATCAACTCACGACGACGAAAGTGGCGACAAGAGCGGGGGTGTCTATTGGTACGCTGTATCAATACTTTCCAAACAAATCGTCGTTGCTCGCAGCGGCGCTTGAGAGGCATCTCGCGGGCATAGTGGAAAAGGTAAGCCAAGCATGCGCGCTGGCAAAACATCAACCTCTCAAAGTCATGGCTGCTTCAGTGGTGGAGGCGTTTGTCAATGCGAAGCTGTTTGATGCGCGCGCGTCCAAAGCGTTTTATGCAGTGGCCTCGGAGGCTGGGAGCGCCCAGTTGGTAGGCACGATGACGCAGCGTTCACAGCTTGCGCTCTGCGATATGTTGGCAACCGCGCAAGATGCAAAATTTGAAGATCTTCGAACAATCAGCTACGTGCTCAGCACAGCTTTGGTCGGGCCTGTGCAAGGCTTGCTGCAATACGACATGCCTGCAAGTTTTGTGGCCGGCATTAAGGAGCAGCTGGTTCTGATGACGAGTGCGTATTTACGCGAGGCTGCGAATGCATCGGGCGTCAATACTCAGAAAAAAGATGCATTTTGAGCAATTAGCCGGCGTATTTACTGCGCGGAGTGCTATGAAAATAATAGTTGCAAGACAACGTTTGTTATGAAGAGATGTCTTTCGATGCAATCGTTTTTGCGGCGGCTAGCGCTACTTTTGCTATAGCAGGCGGAAGTATCCGCGCCATGATCATTCCGCCAATCAACTGGCTGGCGATTCGCCACGCAACTTCCTGTGCGAACTCGCCGTGTGTCGCGCTTAGTGCATGTTCTATGCGCTCTTGAATCTGCGCTAAATAAAGCCCAGCAGCTTCTCGCACACCACCTGTGTTTCTGCCGACGTCAGCCGACATCGCCGCCACGATGCAGCCATCTCCAAGCTGGCGAACTGCTTTGTTGCTCAGGTAGAAGTTGATGAACTCTTGCACATCGCTAAGCGTTTGCATGTGCGGGAGGTGTAGCTCAGCGGCATCTAGTGCATCTTTCATGACTTCATTAAAAAGATCTGCTTTTGACGCGAAATGCCGATAAAAAGCGCCCGGTGTCATGTTCGCGTCAGCCATGATTTCATCGATGCCCACGCCGTGATAACCCTGCTCACGCATGAGCCGCGCGGCGCTGGCTAGGATGCGCAGCCGAGATTCCAAAGTGTCTTGAACTGATTTTCGTGCCATGCTGTGATTTTTATAGAGTATGATCGTACTCTTAAATGATTTGATCGTTAGTTTGTGTTGATTTTTGCGCAGAGTTTTTCAAGCAGCGCCGAGTTAATCAACGTCTTTCCTAAAAAGTAATTACAACATGTTTAAGTATTTGGGCACGCGTATTGACACGCTCATTCCTTACTTCAGGCGCAGCAGTGCCTTTGACGGGCCGCCAAGCAATTCGCTGTCGGGTGTGCAGTTCATGGAGCTTTCCAACTGCTGGATTCGATACATCGTTAAGGGCACGGGAGAGCGGACGATAGTGATTGCTCCCGACTCACCCGTCACGATGGAGGCTTATGAAGAGCTGATCAACCGCTTGTCTAAAAAATACCGTGTACTGATTTTTGAAACGCCGGGATTCGGTTTTTCAGTGCCCAAACCGAGTTTTGATTTTTCATTCGAGGCGTTGACAGAAACGATTGCTGAATTTCTGCGCCGCATGAACATGGGCCCGTACGTTTTAGCGATTCCTTGCATCGCAGGCTTCTCTGCCATCGCGATTGCGAGGCGCTATCCAGAGATGGTGGACGGACTAGTAACGACGCAGACACCCTCCTGGACGCAGGAGCGCCATTGGCTGCATTCGTGGGAAAAATGGGGCGTGTTGTCATGGCCGATTTGGGCGCAGGTGCTTGGCAGATTTTTGCGAAGTAAAACACACCATGTTCACAAAATCATCACGCGGCAGCGGCAGGAATTTTTGGCGGAATTGAGCAAGGAAACACTTGAACAAGGCGCTAACAATCCATTGGCCAGCGCATGCCAGTGCTACATGCTCAAACGCGAACCCGGCTGGCTGGGAAAGGTTAATCAACCTACCATTTCCATCTGGGGCATGGGCGATAAATCGCATGCTCGCGCCGGCACAGATCGCAAAACAATCCTTGAATATTTGCCGAATGCCAAGCTCATTGATTTTGAAAACGTCGGTCACTTTATTGAAGCGGAAGTGCCCGAGAAATTTGCCGCTGCGGTTAGCGACTTTGTTGATGCGTTGCCGCCGCGTTAGGAATGCCTTCGCCCCGCGCGCATTTGTCAAAAAATTTCTGATCCAAACGCCCAATGGTCGCTGTTGGGCACTTAGGAAGCCGGTGCCCTAGAACCTGCCACGTTGTCGCGCAGCAGCAATGCGGTGGGGATGAAGGTTAACCACGGCGTTGCGTAGAACACGGAGAGATACCAATACTTGTAAAGGTAGTTTGCGCCGTGCCCGAGGTAGACACCGCAGTACAACGCGTCGAGTACAGCAAGTGGCAGCGTGTAGTAAAAACTAAGCCAAAAGGCACGGGTAAGCCTGATCTCAGGTCTTGTGCGCTGCAGAATCAAGACCGCAGCCAGAGAAATTCCAACTGTCAAAAAGATGCATCCGATTGCTAGTGTGACGACGGAGTACTGTTGGTAGTAGCTAGGCAAGCCAGCGAGCCAAAACAATGCCCAGACAAAAACTGCTTGTAGCAAGAGGGCGAGATGCTTACGTGGGGTCATGGTTGATGATTCCTGCTGTTGTCTGTACCGAAAAGCTTGCGTCGCCTAAATAGTACCGCTGCATTTGCTGAGCAGAAAAAGCGTCGCAATCAAACGAATCATAAATTCGAGTTCGTTTTTGCATTGTTTGGTACGGGAAAGATGAATAGAAAAAGACCGCGGAACGCAAGCAAGTCTTTACAGCAGTGCTTGCATGGAAAGAAGCTATTGGAAACCATTGGGTGGTTGAATCAGAAATTTTTTGGCAACTGCGCGCGGGGTGAGGGTTGTGTTGCGACGATCGGTATCGCGTGTGTTTTCAAAAAATTTGCTGAGGCAACTGCCCGATGGTACGACGCAGGTACAAAAGTTTGCTTGAAACCTTCGAGTGCCAAGACCCTTCTATACCTCAGGGCGAACGGTGAAAATACTATGAATAGTATAGCACGCCACGCAGTAAATACGCCGGCTAACTGCTCAAGACGCTTATGCGCTTCACGCCTTCGCGCAATCTGCGCTAGATCAATCCGGCTGCGATATTGATCGTGAGCGCAAGCACGGTGGTGTTAAACACAAAAGCCAAGACGCAGTGCGCTAAGCAGAGGCGGCGCATGGCTTTTGATGTGAGGTTCACATCGGCTGTTGCGGTAGATGTGCCGATGACGAATGCAAAGTACAAGAAGTCGCCGTAGTCAGGCGAATCTTCGCCGGGGAAGTCTAGGCCACCGGGCAAGCCCTTGGCTCGCGCAGCATAGAAGTCATGCGCGTAATGCAGCGCAAACATCATGTGCGTAAAAGCCCATGAAGACACGATCGTGAGCGATGCCAAGCCAATATGGCCATATTTCAAAGCGCCCTTCATGTCTTTGATCACCGTCAGCTCGACGACCACCGCGCTCAAAGCCGCTATCGCTGATGCGATCACGAAGATCAGTATGAAAAACTTGCCATCGTCTTCTCGGCTTGCCCGCAGAATAATTTGCGCATCGCTGGAGCGAATCATCATGATGCCGCCGAGGATGAGGTAAACACAAGTGGTGACGTTCCAACTCAGAATCAGCCGCGTTGCCATATGCAGCGCCCAATATTGCGGAATGCATAGAGCCACAGCGATGCCAAGCATCACGGCAATAGTCAACCGTGGGCGCGCGCGAACTTGTCGCAATACAAAAAACTTTGAGCTGAATCGCATGCCTAGCCTTTTGTGTTGACGCTTGATTATCGCGTTCCCATCCAACATCAACTCGCCAATCGCGCACCTGCTTTTAGAGTAACTGCTTCTGCTCTGAATGGATCGGGGGATTTGCTACACACTGTGTGGCAAATTGAGCTGGGGCAATACTCGGATGATCATGCACTGATGCACCCAAAGCGAGAGCCCTCCATTCATGTGAAGCACTTGCCCCGTGCTCTATGTGGCCTGCTCTGAGCGGGGATATGTGATCATGTGGGTAACAATCACACGCAGTAAAGCATGGCTAAAAATAGATTGTAAATACATGATTTAATTGAGTTTTCGGTAATTTATAAAAATATCATAAAATATACCGAATGAACGAAGCCCAAGCCTATTTGCCGATCAGCAACGACGCAGCCCGTCAATACATCGACGCGCGGCAAGCCTTTCTTAGCTTGCGTGATGCGCAGCGCGAGGCAAAGCAAGTGCGGGGCGGTATGTATTGGCATGGCCAATCGGACAGCTTGATTCGAACATCCTCCTATGGCGCAGAAAAGAGCCTGGGCAAGCGCTCGCCTGAGAACGAAAAAATCTACACGGATTTCATGGCTCGCAAAGCCGAGCTTACGCAGCGCGTGGATGATCTCAAGCTGCAAATCCGCCGCCATGAGCGCGTCAACAAAGCGCTGTATGTGGGGCGCATTGAGCCTACGGTAATTGAGCTGCTCGCTCGGTTAGAAACGGCAGAAGTAGCCGAGCATTTCCATGTGGTGGGCACACATGCGCTGTATGCCTATGAGACAGCCGCTGGCGTGCGCTTTGATGCGAGCGTGACGGCCACGCGCGATATTGATCTGCTCTGGGATGTGCGCAAACGCATGAGTTTTTGGACACAAATGGAACGCTTGGATTCTTCGTTTCTAGCGTTGCTAAAAAAAGTGGATTCCAGCTTCCGCATAAGGCAATCTCAGCGCTACACCGCAGTCAACGCAGAAGGCTTTGAAGTGGATGTGCTGCGGCGCATGCGCGAAGGCGACGATCCGCATCCGATCAAAATCAGCGAGCGCACGGCTTCTGGCGAATGGTTTCCGGGCAAGGCGACGGACTTGGAGGAGCTATCAGTCGTGCAAGCCGCGAGAGCTGGCGTGTTTCTCAACACACCCAGCTTCGAAGCCGTGATCGTGGATCGCAATGGCCGCATGGCGCTCATGCGCACGATCCAGCCAAAAGTGTTCGTTGAATTCAAACTCTGGATGTCAACTCTGCGCGATAGAGAACCCATCAAACGCCAACGCGACGCGGCGCAGGCGCAAGCCGTGCAGGCTTTGCTGGATGAGGAGCGGTTGCTCTAGGTCAGCGCGATCAATGAATGTGTTGCGTGTATAAAGCACATGACAATGATGACGACGATGCCCACTCACCCTGTCCGCCCCATCCCGGCGCATTCATTCAAGAAATTTATCTTAGCGCCAGCAACTTCAGCCGGCGCGAACTTGCACTTGCCTTAGGCGTCGCGGCTTCTACGCTAAACCGCTTGCTGCTTGGCGCGCTGCTTGATATGTGCATCTGTGGAGCGCAGCATCATTAGGCTGCTGAGCGCGATGTAGATGCAAGTGGTGGCATTCCAGCCGAGGATCAGGCGCGTGGCTTCGTGCAATGCCAACGACGACGGCATGCCGAGCGCCACGATGATGCCGATGAACACGGCTGCGATCAAGCGGGGGCGAGCACGCAACTGCCGCCAAATGGAAAACTATGATAGAAATTTCATGCTTGACCTTTGAAGCAACTTGTCAAGGTGGCAGTTTACGGCACGGAAGGCCTAAATTTTGAATGAAATTGGCAGTTAGCCGGCATGCAATCTGCGCAGAGTGCTATCAATTAGATAGTTTTAGCTGATTCATCAACAGAGACATTCAAGCTTGCTTTTGCTCTTTCAGCAGCGACGAAAGCAGCTTGATCTTCTCGTTTTGCAGCGACGGCTGGCGCACCATGAGCACGATATCTCGATGGTATTTTTGGCCTGCAATTGGTGTGATATGAAGCTTGTTTGCTAAATCACTCAGCCCTGGCCACTGCGGCACGAGGCTGATGCCTAGGCCTTGCGCGACCATAAGCGCGATGGCTTCAAGCCCATCGAGATCGCAGAGCAGGCGGGGCGCGAGGCGCTGATCGGCGATGTATTGCTGTGCGAATCTTCCGCCCCACGAGGCTGCGTCGTAGCGAATGTAAAGCTCTTTGGCGAATTGCTGTTTGATTGGAGTAATCGGTTTGGTCGATGCTTTGGCGCTGATCAAGACCAAAGGCTCGCGCCGCAGACGGACAGCGTGAATCGACTTTGGCAGCGCAAATGGTGGCGCAACAGCCAAAACCGCATCGAGCTGCTCAGAGAGCAAAGCGGCATACAAATCGGCTGAGCTGCCGGGCTTTAAAAATGGCGTAACTTTGGGAGCTTGCTTTGCCAAGGCTTTGAGCGCTTTGGGCATGAGGCCGGTGAGCGCTGTGGAGATGGCGCCGATTTTTAGCTGGCCGGAAATGCCAGAGGTGTCAATATCTTCTTGCAGCAAAGCCCATTCGCGCAGCATATGGCGGGCGCGCGGCAGCAGATTGATGCAGGCTTGCGTGGGCAGCGAAGTGTGGCCGGATCTAGTGAGCAGGGGCGCACTGAGCTCGCGCTCTAGGGCGCTGACGCGTTGGCGCAGCGCGGCTGGCGTGAGCTGCTGAATGCGGGCTGCTTGCGCCATCGAGCCGCTGTCTACGATGCAGATCAAGCTTTGGAGGAATGACAGATCCATAGATTTTGTAGTGTTTGAAGATATTCAATCGTACTTTACCTATGCTTCAACGTGTTTAAACTATTACTTTATCTCAACGCAACGAAAGCTTTCCTCATGGCACACCCAGATCTCTTAAAAGTCGGCCTCGTGCAGATGGCGCCCGTGTGGCTGGATCGCGCGAAGACGCTGGAGAAAGTAGCCTCTTACGTGGCGGATGCTGCGGCGCAGAAATGCGATTTGGTGACGTTTGGCGAGGCCTTGGTGCCGGGCTATCCGTTTTGGGTGGAGCTGACTGATGGTGCGAAATTTAACAATGCGGCGCAGAAGCAAATGTTTGCGCATTATTTGGATCAAGGCGTGGTGGTGGAGCGCGGCGATCTGGATGCGATTTGCAAGCTTTGCAAGCAGAGCAAGATGGCGATGTATCTTGGCGTGATGGAGCGCGCGCCTGATCGGGGCGGGCATACGCTGTATTGCAGCTTGGTCTATATCGACAAAAGCGGCGCGGTGCAATCCGTGCATCGCAAGGTGCAGCCGACTTATGAGGAGCGCTTGGTGTGGGGCGCGGGCGATGGGCATGGGCTGAAGGTGCATGAGCTCGGAGCTTTCAAAGTAGGCGGGCTGAACTGCTATGAAAACTGGGTGCCTTTGCTGCGCTCGGCTTTGTATGCGCAAGGCGAGGATTTGCATGTGTCGGTCTGGCCGGGCGGCTTGCACAACACGAAAGATTTGATGCGCTTTATTGCGCAGGAAAGCCGCTCTTATGTGATCGGCGTGTCTGGCTTGCTGCGGCCATCAGACATTCCTGAAGGCACGCAGTTTAGAGATGTGATGATTGCCTCAGGCCAAGAATTCTTCGCCAACGGCGGCACATCTCTTGCTGCGCCGAATGGAGATTGGATCATTGAGCCGCAAGTGGGCAAAGAGGGGCTTTTTACCGCAGAGATTGATCACGCCAAAGTGCGTCAAGAGCGGCAGAACTTTGATCTGGCCGGGCACTATGCGAGGCCTGATGTGACGCAGCTGATCGTGGATCGCTCGCGGCAAACCACTGTGAAATTCAAGGACTAAATGCAGCGCTTGAAGAATCATGCAATCCGCTTTCCATTTCGCTTTTAACGTCTTTGATTTAGACGATGCTCGCCGGTTTTACGGCGAAGTGCTTGGCTGCGCAGAAGGCCGGTCTACCGCAACTTGGGTTGATTTCAATTTCTTCGGCCACCAAATCTCGCTGCATTTGGGCAAACCTTTTGAAACCGCAAAGACCGGGCAGGTGGATGGCATCCTCGTGCCCATGCCGCATTTCGGCTTGGCGCTTGGCATGGCCGATTGGCGCAAACTAGCCGCGCGGCTTGAAGAGCACAGCGTAGAGTTTTTGCTCAAGCCCTCGTTGCGCTTTGCAGGCCAAGCCGGCGAGCAAGGCACGATGTTTTTTCAAGACCCAAGCGGCAATCCCATCGAGATCAAGGGCTACTGCAGCTCTAAGGCGATGTTTGATCATTAATCACAAGCATTTGAGCAGTTGACCAGCGTGCACACTGCGTTAAGCGCTATCAAATCAGGAGTTTATGAATTCGGTGATCAAGGTGCAACAACTGCCTTCATCACGTTGCCGATCGCTTGACCCATGCCCGTAGCCGCCGCACAAGGAGGCGCGTTGTGACGTTTGGTGATGTAGGTGGGGTCGTTATAGCTGAGCATGACTTTTCCTGCGGCATCGCTCCACACCAGAGCTTTGAGGGGCAGATCAATGCCTGCCGTTTGCGAGCATTCCATGAGCAGCGTGCCGCCTGCGGGGTTGCCGAAAATGAGGAGCTCGGTGGGGCGCAGCGTTTTGCCGACGCGGGTTGCTCCAGCTGCATGATCAACTCGGGCGACTACGGCAAAGCCTTTTTCTTTGACGCTGGCTTCTAGCCTGTCCATGGTTTCTTTGGCGCTGCGCGGGCTGCTCAGGGTGACCAAGCCCTCTGGCGTGGAAGATGCTGCAGCGGCAGCAGGCGCGGCTGCTTGGGCAGGGGCGGGGGCAGACATCGTTGAGGCGCAGCCGCTGGTAAGGGCGATGCTTGCTAGGCAAAAGACAGAGGCGATGGTTTGTAGTTTCATAGAGTCTCCAGAGGTTTTTGAATGATGTTAGTGTGTCTGTCGTCAATCTGCGTCATATCTGACAGGTTGCGAAAAATGGCTTGTTTTTAAATGTGACTGCACGATGCGCGGCGCCCGCTGCTTATATAAAAAAGCACTTGTGCATGCTGTGACTTTTATGTGCTGGATATACTGACAGCCTCTTTGGGATTCTCGTCTGTGCTGCAAGTTGTTTGGTTTAAAAAAGATGTGCGTTTGTCGGATCAAGCGGCTTTAATGGCTGCGGTGAATCGAGCGCGGGAGCTTAGCAGCAAGGTGCTGGCGCTTTGGATTTATGAGCCGCAAATGTGGGCGCAGGCGGATATGAGCGCGCGGCATTTGCATTTTGCCAATGATGGTTTGCGAGAGCTAGAGGCGCAGATTAAAGAGCAGGGCGGCAGGCTGCTGCGTTTGCATGGCGAGATGCTGCAGAGCTTGGAGCAATTGAAAGCTTCGTTTGGCGCGTTTGAATTGCACAGCCATGAAGAGACGGGTAATGCTTGGAGTTACGCGCGTGATCAAGCGGTGATGCGTTGGTGCAAAACGAATGCTGTGGCTTGGCATCAAGCGCCATCTAACGCGGTGGTGCGGCGGCTGCTCTCGCATGGCGGGGGGCGCAATAAGTGGAGCGCGCATTGGGCGGCGCGGATGAATGAGGCGCCACTGCCTGCGCCGCAAGACGTGCCTTGGATGAAGCTGATACCGACTGCGCTGCAGGATTGCGGTGAGCTCAATGCCTCAGATTTGAATGTGGCTGGTGAAGTGTACGAGCAGATTCAACGCGGCGGGCGGGCGCAGGCTGAAGAGGAATTGTCTTCTTTCCTCCACACGCGCGGCCAATACTATCGCTCTGAGATGGCCAATCCTGAGGGCGGCGCGCTGGCTTGCTCGCGAATTTCGCCCTATCTGGCTTGGGGGCATCTCTCGATCAAAGAGGCTGTTTATGCGACATGGGCTCGGCGCTCACAGCTCTTGGCGCTTTCTGCGCCCGAGCGGCCAGTAGGCTATTTGCAATCGCTCAAAAGCTTTGAAGGGCGGCTGCATTGGCATTGCCACTTTATTCAAAAGCTGGAAAGCGAGCCCGAGATTGAATGGCGCAATGTGCATCGTGGTTTCACCGGTATGCGCAATGAAGGTGAACTGAGCGACGATGAATCGCAGCGGCTGACCGCGTGGATCGAAGGGCGCACGGGCTATCCCTTCATCGACGCTTGCATGCGCAGCTTGGCCGCCACAGGTTGGATCAACTTTCGCATGCGCGCCATGCTGATGAGCTTTGCGAGTTATCAGCTCTGGCTGCATTGGCGGCACAGCGGCATGCATCTGGCGCGGATGTTTACCGATTACGAGCCGGGCATTCACTGGAGTCAATGCCAAATGCAAAGCGGCGTGACGGGAATCAATACGGTGCGGATTTACAACCCCGTCAAGCAAAGCCAAGATCAAGATCCGGCCGGGCATTTCATTCGGCGCTGGGTGCCAGAGTTGCGCGACGTGCCGGCGGCGTTTTTGCACGAGCCTTGGAAGAGTGCTGTGTTGCCGAATGGCTATCCCGTGGCAATCGTTGAACTCGCCACCGCCACGCGTGAGGCGAAAGAGAAAATTTTCGGCTGGAAGAATCGCCCCGGCATTCGCGAGACGGCGGCAAAGGTGTATGACAAACATGGCTCGCGCAATCCGGCGCGGGAGGGCGTGAGGGGGCGTTCGGGTGTGAAGCGCAAACCCTCGGCCGTGGCGGCGATGGTGGCAGCTGTGGAAGATGAACAGCAAGGCAGTTTCGATTTTTGATTTTTAAGCGTTTGATCTTGTTTAAGATAATAGTTTGACCGTTCGCCCCGATCTTTCAACACCCGACGACTGAGTACGGTTCGCGTATCGACGGGCTCGCAAGGGCTTCGATACCTCAGCCCGAACGGGTGTTTGGGGCGACATCTCGCCGGATCAATAGGTCATACACAAAGGTGCACCGTTTTTGCACAGACTTATCCACAGGACAAGCGCCGTGCGGCTTCAAAGCTGCTTCACAATCAAAGCATGTCTCCTGAATCCAATTTAACTGACGACGATTTGATCGCACCGTCTGAATACGATATCCCAACGACCAAATCTTCGACGGCGAGTTTGTCCTCCCCCAATTTCTCGCAAGACGATCTGATCGCCCAGCTGCGCGTGCCGCCGCACAGCGTAGAAGCTGAATCAAGCGTACTCGGTGGCTTGCTGCTCGATAACGGCGCTTGGGATCGCGTGGGCGATCTGCTGATTGACACTGATTTTTACCGCTACGAGCATCGCTTGATCTATGGCGCGATTGCGCATTTGATCAACGGCAGCAAACCCGCAGACGTGATCACGGTGTACGAGCGCCTGCAATCCGAGGGCAAAGCCGAAGAAATCGGCGGGCTGATTTACCTCAACAGCTTGGCGCAATACGTGCCCAGCGCGGGCAATATCCGCCGCTATGCCGAGATCGTGCGCGAGCGCTCGATCCTGCGCAAGCTGGTTGGCGCAAGCGATGAAATCTCCAGCAGTGCCTTCACCACCAAAGGCCGGCCAGTTGCGGAAATTTTGGATGAAGCCGAGCGCAAAATCTTCGCCATCGGCGAAGAAGGCTCACGCTTAAAACAAGGTTTCCACTCAATGGAGAGCTTGGTCGTGGCGCTGCTTGACCGTGTTGAGGAGATGTCAAAAAATCCAAATGACATCACCGGCGTGCCCACCGGTTTTTATGATTTTGACCGTATGACAAGCGGCATGCAGGCGGGTGATTTGATCGTGTTGGCCGCAAGACCGTCGATGGGTAAGACCGCGATGGCTATCAATATTGCAGAGCATGTGGCGCTCAATGAAGGCTTGCCGGTTGCTGTGTTCTCCATGGAGATGGGCGCAAGCCAGCTTGCGGTGCGTATCGTGGGCTCGATTGGGCGAATTGATCAAGGGCATTTGCGCACTGGCAAGCTCAGTGATGACGAATGGCCGCGCTTGGTCGAAGCCATTGAAAAGCTGCGTAATATTTCTCTGCACATTGATGAAACGCCTGGCCTCACCGCCTCTGAATTACGCGCCAACGCGCGGCGGCTAGCGCGGCAAATGGGCGGCAAGCTTGGCTTAATTGTGGTGGATTATTTGCAGCTCATGAGCGGCAACCGAGGCAGCGATGGCGACAACCGCGCCACTGAACTGGGCGAGATTTCTCGCGGCCTGAAAATGCTGGCCAAGGAGCTGCAATGCCCGGTCATTGCGCTCTCGCAGCTCAATCGCGGCGTAGAGCAGCGCACCGATAAGCGCCCGATGATGAGCGACCTTCGTGAATCGGGTGCGATTGAGCAGGATGCGGACGTGATCATGTTCATTTACCGCGATGATTACTACAACAAAGACAGCAAAGAACCCGGTATAGCCGAGATCATCATTGCCAAACAGCGAAATGGCCCCACGGGTACGTGCAAGCTCGCGTTCTTGAAGCCGATCACGAAGTTTGAGAATTTGGCTGCGGGTATGGGTGGAGACAATTTCTAGCTTTAAAGCCAGCAGCTCTGCAATTACATAAAGGCCAAGCGTATGGACACGGGGCGTGCGAGAGTGGATCGTCAAAGACTAAATTCTGTGCTTGTTCCTAGCGACGACCAAAAGGCGATTATTCAATCAACAAGCCAGAATTTGATAATCCAAGCCAATGCCGGAGCAGCAAAAACAACGACCCTCGCCTTAAAAGCCAGACATCTGCTAAATCAATCATCTAACAATTTAAATGTTCTATTTCTCGTTTTTACGACGACTGCCCAAGAAGCAGCAATTGATGCGTTAGAGCGTGTGGGATTGTCAAAAACGCAGATGAGGTGCGTAGATGTGCTGACATTCGATGAGTTTTCGCAAAAAATACTTCGCAGTATTGAAGGAAAAGCAGTACCTTATAAATCTACTGTAGAAAGCGTCGCACCATACGTCAGACAAGCGATGACAGAGCTCTCACTTCGTGGAGACAGTGGCTTCATAGAAAGATTTCTAAAAAGAAGTCGCGGTCTTAAGGGCCGCATGGATATTGATCGTGCCAAATGGAATGAGTATTTCAACATTCAAGACTTTTCCGACAACCACGGTGTGGAGCCTGAGATGGTTAGGCTGTACTTGCGTTACGAAAAACTACGCTTTGACCATGAGTGCGATGGGTTTGATCGCCCACTGTTTCGGTCAGAGTTCGACGCGACTTATGACTTGGCATGGCTCTTAGCCGATCCCGAGAAAAGAACCCCACTGTTCGAAATGGGCGCTTGGCCTCAGCAGCTCCATGCATTGTTGGTTGACGAGATGCATGATTTGAATTTTGCAATGTTCACAATTATTGAGAATTTGCTGGAATCTACAGTCGCTCAATTTTGTGGTGTTGGAGATCGCGATCAAGTCATTTTCAGTGACCACGGAGCGCAAGAGGAGTTCATGTCTGCGGCAAAAATCTATGGCAACCGAAAAATGAAATCCTTGCCTTTGACGGTCAGCTACCGGTGTGGCTCTGAACTCGCTCAGTTTGCGTCTAGGCTTGCAAGCGACAAAGACTACGCATGCCTTCCCGGTTTGAAAACTCCAGTCGTCATTAAGTTCTACGATGACGCTGGACAAGCGAGCTGCAATCAGTTGCTTTTGGCTCAAGTCAAGCAATGGCGGCAGCTTGATGGCAATGATGTGTCAGGCAGCGCCATCTTGTTACGCCATTCGTGGCAGTCCGTGGAACTGGAAAACCTGTTGATTGAAGCTGACATTCACTACGCAATTCGCGGATTTGTGAGCTATTTGGAGCAACCGGAAATACTTTTAGTTCGCGCTTTGCACGCTATTGCAACGGACAACGAAAGCAATTTGGGAAATGCGGCTCTTCGCGGGTTGATGGTCGAGTCGCTTGCGTTCTTTTTTGGTATTGACTTACCGCACAAAGAATCCAAATCTGAAAGCGTGGATGAAAGACTTGAGATTGCAGTGAGTCACGCTATAAAAGACGGAAACATGCGACTCTTTGTAGAGAATGTTTTGTTGGTGCAATGTTCGCCAAATATCAGAAGACGCGTAACGAGTGCAATGTCCATTTTTTCACAGCAGTTTTTAACAAAAAATGATTTTGAAAAAATTCTTGACTCTCTCGAAATTGAAAAATGGGTTGACGAAGTCTTTATCGAGCATCAAAGAAAAGCCGATGCTTTGAAGTACTTTGATGCATTGAAAACGGCGATATTGAAAAACAAAAGTATCAACAATTACTTTTCTTGGCTCAGCGACTATGAGAATCGACGCGTCGGGTTGTCTAGATCTGAAAATACACGCGCTTTAAAAAACCAAAAACTGGAAAATCGAACATTGAAGATTTCTTTGGCCAGTGAGGTAAAAGGCTTGGAATTTAATAATGTCGTGATTCCGTATTTAGAGGATGGCGTTTTCCCGCTCAACATCGGGCTTGGCCTTCAGGAGGAAAAAAATCTACTGTACGTAGCGGCAACGCGTGCCAAAAAAAATCTAACTTTGCTTGTTAGCAACAACAGGCCGAGTAAGCTGCTCGGAAAAATAAAATGAACACTCGGTGCGCGTAAGAATGCGTGTTTGATCAAACTGGCAGATTCGTTTGATTTCAGCGTACACTTTATTTATGGCGGGTGTCGTTCAATGGTAGGACTCTTATCTCCCAAGCAAATAACGTGGGTTCGATTCCCATCACCCGCTCCATATGACTGAACCGATTCGCCCTCAACCCGAAGCCCGCAGCGCTTATCGCGCCTTCGTGCGCATCAGCACGCGCTGGATGGACAACGACATCTATGGGCATGTGAACAATGTTGTCTACTACGCTTGGTTTGATACGGCGGTGAATGGCCATTTGATCGCGAATGGCGCTTTGGATATTCACGCGGGCAGCAGCATCGGCCTCGTGGTGGAGACGCAATGCCATTATTTTTCACCTATTGCGTTTCCGCAGCAGGTGACTGCGGGCATTCGCGTAGCGCACATTGGCAAGAGCAGTGTGCGCTATGAAGTGGGTTTGTTTGCGGATGATCAGGATGTGTGTGCCGCGAAAGGGCATTTTGTGCATGTGGTGGTCCACCGCGAAAGCCGCCGCCCAACGCCACTGCCCCCGGAGCTGCTGCGTGTGGTGAACGCGCTCAAAGCATGAGCGCATCGCAAACCTTATTGAAGCCTTTCCCAAGGCTGATTGCTATTGGCATTTTGTTGTTGCTGGGTGTGGTGTTTGCGTCTAACCACATCGCCGCCCGTTTTGCCTTTGACCACGGCACGGGTTTGGTCACGGCCGTGCTTGTGCGCTCGGGTGTGACGGCGCTGATTTTGCTGGCTGTGGTACTTTGGCTGCAAGCGCCTTTAAAACTCTCCGCTTACAACGTGCCCAAGCGCTGGGTCTGGGCGCTGGCTGCGCTCATTGCGTTGCAAAGCCTGCTGCTTTATTCTGCTGTGGCGCGCATTCCGGTGGCGTTGGCGCTGTTGGTGTTTAACTTGTTTCCCGCGCTGTTTACCTTGCTCAATTGGTTGCTTGGCGGCCCGCGCCCCACGGCTCGCTCGGCAGGATTGATTGCGCTCATCATCATCGGCCTCTCGCTTGCTCTAGATTTGCCCGGCCAGCTTGCCAAGCCTGGCGCGGGCAGTGCCCCATTCTGGGCGGGCGTGGCCTTTGGCTTTGGCGCGGCGAGCGTGTTTGCCGTGGCATTGCGCGTGACGGAATTCAAGCTTAAAGCACTGACGGGCCCCGTGCGCAGTTTCTGGACGATGGGCTTGGTGACATTGATGCTCTGCACACTCAGCATCATCGTGCTGACCGGCGGAGCAGGTCTGTCTGCTGGCCAATGGCTCACGCGCAGCTTACATTGGCCATCCGATTGGATTGGCTGGATCGGCTTGGCCGGCCTGACGCTGTGCTACGGCAGCGCTTTTTCCTTCCTTTTCGCGCTCATGCCGCGCCTTAATATGGCGCGAAATGCGCCTGCGTCTAACATCGAGCCCGTTGCAGCTCTCATCTTGGGCTGGAGCTTGCTTGGCCAAAGTATGAGCATCTTGCAGCTGGCAGGTGCTGTCACGGTGGTTGTGGGGATTGTTTTGCTGGCACTCAGTGGGCGCTAAGAGAAACATCGCAAGCTCGACACCGGACCACAAGAAACAGCCAAAGTAACGCAGCAGACGCGAAAAAAGAGAAGAAAAAGTACCAAGCAGTAGGATTCTCAGAAACTGCATTGTGGTGTTTCGTTGCATTCCTTCTGCATAACCCCTGCGTCTTCTGCGTCCGGTATGGGTATTTTGCGCAGTTTGCAGCCATTCCACAAATGAAATTTGCCGCTTTCTCAAAGTGCTTTCATAATACGCTTTGCATACAAACTCACGCAGACAATGTTCCAATCACTTAAAAACGCGCTCGGTATCGGCAAACAGAAAGATGCCGATGCCTCAGCCATCACGCGCTCGCCATCATCGTATTTGGCCGGGCAGGGCAGCGGCTCGCAGCAGGGCAAGGCTTCTGAATGGGCCTCTCTTCAGGGCTTGGCGTATACCGAGCGCGGCAAGGGCTACCAGATGGATGGCACGATCAATGGTAAGCCGTGGAAGCTAGAGCAGGGCAAGCCTTCGCGGGATTTCATCAAAGGCATTGAACTGCGCGCGCGCGGCGAGATGGGGGTCAATGAAGATGTGGCCGTGATGATCATGTCGCGCGAGCTCAAAAACGATCTCGACAAGCGCGCTTTCTCTCTTTACACCGACACCCTGCAAACTCAAATCGATCCGCATTTGCCCGAAGAAATGCGCTGGCTCTCCATGTATGAAGAAGTGGGCTGGGAGGAACTCGGTCAGATATTTTTAGACCGCTATGCGATTTTGGCCGATGAGAAAAGCCATGCCGTGAATTGGATCACCCCAGAGCTCGCCGGCCAACTTCTGGCCTGGCCCAGCAGTGAGCCCGGCGTGCCGCGCGTGCTCATGGTGTTGCGCGGAAAAGTGTATTTGCGCATGCAAATTAGCGAAGGCGATATCCCGACGCTAGAGCACGCTGCACGGGTATTCACCACAGCTTGCGATGCAGCGATCGGCGCTTTCGGTACAAGTTTATCGACTTGATTGGATTTCCTATGCTATTAATTAAATAGCATTCCGCGCAATCAATACGCCGGCTAGATGCTTTTTTCTATTGAATTTTAGAAAGCAATTCATTCAGCCGTGAAGGATCGAGTGGTTTGCCCATGGCGACGCAGCCGTTGACTTTTGCGCTCATCCGGCTGGTGAAACTTAGGCGGTGCTGAATCAATAGTTTCAAGCGCGGGTTGCCGGCTTTGGCCAATACGGTCCAAGGATCGCCGCCGGGCAAATCAAGGTCGACCACGACGATGTCGTAGCCCATGCGCTGTATGCGCTCAGGCGAGAGGAAATCTTTGGCTTCTAAAACGTTGGCTGCCTCATCAATATTGTTGATGCCGTACGAGGAGAGTTTGGTGCGCAAATACAGGCGAGATTCGCCATCGGCGTCCGCCAGCAGCACGCGGCGCAGATCATGCTCGGGAAACATGTGTGCGCCGGTCGACTCGAGCACCGAAGGCCATGTGTCATCGCCAAAATCTACATCCAGCTGGTTGCCGCGCGGGGTAAAGTAATCGTCCATCTGGCGCAGCAGATCAGGCCAAACGATGGGCCTTTGAAAAGCGCCCCAAGCTTTAGCCGGCGAGATGGAGCCGACCCAAACGATGCCGATGCCGCCCAATGCATCAATCTCGGCCAAGGCTTCGCTTGCATCGGGGCTGGCGCCATCGATCAGTGCCAAGCGCGGTGCGGTGGGCGAGCTGCTGGACACCCATGGCTCGTAGCTCCATTCGCGGGCGGATTGGCGGTCTTGCGACAGGCGAAACACGGTGTTCAGCGTGTGCCGCTCCACGCTGCTGAACCCGACGACCCTGACGAACACTCTTTGCATCATGCGTAAATCATAGCCGCAAGACATCAGACTTTGTGATAAATCTCACACTTTTGTTACGCGCGTGGCAAGAGCGTCGGTCTGTGATCAGCCGTCTTAACCCTGTAAGCGGCACTCATTTCAAAGCTGCGCGAGCAGCTCAGCGAGCTCACCGGGATGCGGCGGCTTAGATAAAAAAGCATCTGCTCCGGCCATCTTGGCCCGCATTTTATCGAGCATGCCACTGCGGCTGGTGATGATGTAGATACGCGGCTGCTTGCCGCCGACACTGCGCACATGGCTTCTGACCGCGCGGCAGACCTCGAAGCCATTTTGTGCGCCCATATCCACATCCAGCAGCACCGCGTCAAAGCGCTGCGCTTTCACCAATTCCAGCGCTTGGGCGCCGTGCGTTGCTTCCAACAATTGCACATGCCCGCGCAGCATCAGCCGAGAGCGCATATACAGCCGTGCCGTGGCGTCGTCATCGACCACCAGCACGCGCTTAGGCTGCGGGCCATCGCCGGCTAAGCGCCTCGCGCTTTGCATGGGCGCAATGATGGGCTGCACATCAGAGACGCGCACTGCGGGCGCAGCAGGCATCACTTTGAAGCCATCGGGCAAACCGTCCGCTTGCCTGTCGGGCTGCCTGGCTGGCTCAAAAAAGGGGCGCGTATCAGCGAAATCGGCGTGGCCTCGTTTGCCAGACGCCCCACCGCTGGGATGCCCCAAAGGAAATAAATCTTGCGGCAGCGTAGAGCCTGCTCCCATCCGAGCGTCGGCTTCGTCGTCATGCCCTGTCCCAATGACAAAATCATCGGGCAGTTCAAATTCAAGGGCAGGCTCACGTTGCATAGCAATATTGTGGCATCTCCGGGCGATATTGAAACGGGACGCGGTGCGAATAAGCCACAATACTTGGATCTATGACAGGCATTTTTATCAGTTTTGAAGGCATCGACGGCGCGGGCAAGTCGAGCCATATTCAAGCGTTGGCGCAGGCGTTTGAAGCGGCGCGCCTTGATGGCCGGGGCGTTGTGCTCACCCGTGAGCCCGGCGGCACGGCTTTGTCTGAACGGCTGCGCGAGCTGATCTTGCATGAGCCCATGGATGCGCTGACTGAAGCGCTGCTCGTGTTTGCGGCGCGGCGCGAGCATATCGTGCAGGTGATTGCGCCGGCGCTGGCGCGCGGGGATGTGGTGTTGTGTGATCGCTTCACAGATGCCAGCTTTGCGTATCAAGGAGCAGGGCGCGGCTTTGACCTCGAATTGCTATCAAAACTAGAGCACTCTGCGCAGGATATACGCCGGCTACCCTCTGATTTGGCTTCAAGAATTCGTCTGCAGCAGGGGATTTTGCAGCCGGATTTGACGCTGCTTTTTGAGGTGCCACCACAGGTCGCTGCGCTGAGGCTGGCCTCGGCTCGGCAGCCCGATAAATTTGAATCGCAAGACGTGGCTTTTTTTGAGCGCGTCGCAAGCGGCTATGCGGCGCGAGTGGCGGCCGATCCGCAGCGCTTTGTGCGCATCAATG
>JAYUSD010000084.1:0-26247 GCA_043755865.1 Variovorax sp.
GATCTTGCCACGCAAGGGAAGAATCGCTTGGAATTTGCGATCACGGCCTTGCTTGGCTGAGCCGCCGGCGGAATCGCCCTCGACGATGTAAATTTCGCAAAGGCTGGCATCTTTTTCTTGGCAATCCGCCAGCTTGCCGGGCAGGCCGAAGCCATCCAAAGCTCCCTTTCTTCTGGTCATCTCCCGTGCCTTCCGGGCTGCATCGCGAGCGCGAGCCGCATCGATGATCTTGCCGCAGATGATCTTCGCGTCATTCGGGCGCTCGGCCAAATAATCGGTAAGCGCTTTGGCCACAATGTCTTCCACTGGCGCGCGCACTTCACTGCTGACCAGTTTGTCTTTCGTTTGGCTGGAGAATTTTGGCTCGGGCACTTTGACCGACAACACGCAGCACAAGCCTTCGCGCATGTCGTCGCCTGAGATTTCAACCTTGGCTTTCTTGGCCATCTCGCTGACTTCAATGTATTTACTGATCACACGCGTCATCGCCGAGCGCAGGCCGGTCAGGTGTGTGCCGCCGTCGCGCTGGGGAATGTTGTTGGTAAAGCAGAGCACGTTTTCGTTGTAGCTCTCGTTCCACTGCATCGACACTTCCACGCCGATATGCGTGCCGGGGATGCCGCCGTAGCTGTCTGCAGGGCGCTCGCCCATGGCTGAGAAGGTGGTGGGGTGCAACACCTTCTTTGCACCGTTGATGTATTCAACAAAACCTTTCACACCACCCGCGCCTGCAAAATCATCGCTCTTACCGCTGCGTTCGTCATGCAAGCGGATGCGCACGCCATTGTTCAAAAAGCTCAACTCGCGTAAGCGCTTGGCCAAAATCTCGTAATGGAACTCATGATTCTGCGTGAAGATCTCAGTGTCGGGCAAAAAATGCACTTCGGTGCCGCGCTTCTCCGTTTGCCCAGCCACACGCATCGGCGAGACTTCCACACCATCACGCTTTTCAATAATGCGGTTTTGTACCGCGCCTTGCGCGAATTCCAACTGATGCATCTGCCCTTCGCGGCGCACGGTTAACCGCAGCCATTTAGACAAACCATTCACGCAGCTCACACCCACGCCATGCAAGCCTCCTGAAACCTTGTAGCTGTTTTGGTTAAATTTACCGCCGGCATGCAATTCAGTCAGCGCAATCTCAGAAGCAGAGCGCTTTGGCTCATGCTTATCGTCCATCTTCACGCCGGTAGGGATACCACGCCCGTTATCAACCACGGAAATTGAGTTGTCTGTATGAATCGTCACAACGATATCGTCGCAATGGCCAGCGAGCGCTTCATCAATTGAGTTATCGACCACTTCAAAGACCAAATGGTGTAACCCTGTGCCATCCGATGTATCGCCGATATACATACCAGGACGCTTGCGCACAGCCTCCAAACCTTCAAGAATTTGAATCGACTCTGAGCCGTACTCTGCACTACCAGCTGCGGTGGATGGGCTGGCCTTAACTTCGTTGTTTTTGCTGTTATCAACGGATTCGGTGGATTTGTTTGGCTTTTTATCAGATTCAGTCATCAATTTCTCACTTCAATTTCAAAACACATTTCTAACCGTTCGGGCTGAGCTTGTCGAAGCCGCTTCACCCTCACAACCCGTCGATAAGCTCAGGGCGCGTGGATTATTTTTCAAATCTAAGCGCCCTATAAAACACTGAAGGGGGCCGAAGCCCCCGTTTTCTCAGTTCAAATCTATATTCGCATCGGCATCACAACGTATTTAAAGCTGCTGTCGTCGGGAAGCGTAAACAATGCCGAACTGTTGGAGTCAGACAGCTCAATGCGCGCCATCTCTTGCTCCATGTTGGCCAACACATCAATGAGATACGTCACGTTAAAACCAATCTCAATGCTATCGCCGGTGTAGTCGATATCGATCTCGTCCACGGCTTCTTCTTGCTCAGCATTATTCGCAGCAACGCGCAGGGTGCCTGGATCGATGTTGAGACGCACACCTTTGAATTTATCGCTCGTCAAGATCGCTGTACGTTGCAAGGTTGCAAGCAAGGCAGCGCGGCCGACGGTGATGATGTTTTTATGGTTTTTCGGAATCACGCGGTTGTAATCCGGGAATTTACCTTCGACCAACTTGGTCACGAATTCCATTTCACCGAAGCTGAATTTGGCTTGGTTTCCCGCAAACTGCATGTTGATTTCGCCTTCGCCGTCAGACAGCAGGCGCTGCAATTCCAGCACTGTCTTGCGCGGCAAAATCACTTCTTGCTTGGGCACTTCGACATCAAGCTGCGCCGATGAAAACGCAAGACGATGGCCATCCGTGGCCACGATCGCGAGCTGCTTGCCTTCGGCGACGAACAAGATGCCGTTGAGGTAGTAGCGAATATCATGCACCGCCATCGCAAATGAGACTTGTGCGAGTAAGGCCTTGAGTACTTTCTGCGGCACAGAAAAAGCCGGGCCAAAATTGGCAGCTTCTTGCACAAGCGGAAAATCTTCTGCGGCCAAGGTTTGCAACGTGAATTTGCTTTTACCGCCTTTTAAAATCAGTTTACTCGCGCTGGATTCCAAAGTCACTGTCTGGTCAGCAGGCATGGTTCGCAAAATATCGATCAGTTTGCGGGCACCCACGGTGGTAGAAAAATTACCAGCATCACCATCCATAGCAGCTGATGTGCGGATTTGGATTTCTAAATCACTGGTGGTGAGCTGCATGCTCTCACCGGTCTTACGCAAAAGCACGTTGGCAAGAATCGGTAAAGTGTGACGACGTTCAACGATGCCGCAGACGGATTGTAAAAGCGCGAGTAGCTTTTCTTGGGTTGCCTTGAGTACGATCATGTTGTTCAGCCTCTTGTTCTTTAAATCAATTAATAAAGATAGTAGTAGTAGTAAGGGCGGTGCTTTTGTGTGGATAAGCGTATTTTCGCCTGAAAAATCATGGGTTTAGCGTCGTTGAACGCCTGTGTGTAAGCGTGTTTTTACGCACGGAAAACGATGAACAACTTTGAAAAATAAGCCAGCCCTGTGCATAACTCATGGCTTGTTCTATGACTATCCCCAGCTTTATCCCAAGTTGCACAACGCGTCTCTTTCCTATATCCCATTTTCACCCGAAAAGTCCTAAATTGATAGCAGTTAGAGCAATATATTTGCCGGCTAACTGCCGTTATTGATTAAAACGAGCCAAGCTATCCCCGTTAACCTTTGAGAGTCTGCTCCAGCACATGCAATTGCTGGTTGAGCTCAGAAAACTGTTGGCGCTCCGTGCCGATTTTGCGCACAGCGTGTAGCACGGTCGTGTGATCGCGCCCACCAAAGAGCTCGCCAATCTCAGGCAGGCTTTTTTGCGTGAGTTCCTTGGCCAAATACATCGCAATTTGACGTGGCCTAGCAATCGAGGCGGGGCGCTTTTTGGAATACATGTCTGCGATTTTGATTTTGTAAAAATCGGCCACGGTTTTTTGGATGTTTTCCACGCCGATCTGTCGGTTTTGGATGGAAAGCAGATCACGCAAGGCTTCGCGCGCCAGAGGAATCGACACTTCTTTCTGGTTAAACCGCGAATACGCCAAAATCTTACGTAAAGCGCCTTCAAGCTCGCGCACGTTGGATCGAACGTTCTTGGCCACAAAGAAGGCCACCTCCTCAGGCATAGAAGAGCCCTCAGAAATGGCTTTATTGATCAGAATAGCCACCCGCATCTCCAACTCAGGCGGCTCGATGGCCACCGACAAGCCCGAATCAAAGCGGGAGACCAAACGCTCATGCATATCTGTCAAGCCCTTGGGATAGGTGTCAGAAGTCATCACAATATGGCTCTTTTTGGCCAGTAAGGCTTCAAAAGCATTGAAAAACTCTTCTTGCGTGCGGTCTTTGTTCGCAAAGAACTGCACATCATCGATAAGTAGCAAGTCAAGCTGGTGATAACGCGCCTTGAACTCGTCAAAGGTCTTGCGCTGATAAGCGCGCACCACATCGGAGACAAACTGCTCCGCATGGATGTACAAAACTTTGGCGTTTGGTTTGGTGGCTAACAATTGGTTGCCGACCGCATGCAATAAATGCGTCTTACCCAGGCCAACACCGCCATAAATAAACAAGGGGTTGTAAAGGCTACCAAGGTTGTTTGAAATGTGCATGGCGGCCGCACGCGCCATGCGGTTGGCAGAACCTTCGATCAATGTATCAAAGCTCAGCGCTGTATTGATGCGCGATTTAAAGCCACCGACAGCCTCATCTTCGGTCAGCATTGGCATGATTTGGCCAGGCGCGAGCGCGCCGCCGGTGTGTTGCAAAACGCCAGAAGCAGACGAGAAATGAGACAAAGAAGAATTGGCTGAGCTCGGCCTGGCTTGAGATTC
Source organism: Variovorax sp. (assembly GCA_043755865.1). Lineage (GTDB taxonomy): Bacteria > Pseudomonadota > Gammaproteobacteria > Burkholderiales > Burkholderiaceae_C > JANMDU01. Next base: position 4,325 of record JAYUSD010000084.1, read on the forward strand.
ACGCGGAGCCAGTGCTAACTCAAGAGAAATGCCTTGACCTGTGGCCCTGCGGCAAATGTGCTCAGCACACACGGCAATTTTGCTTGCATATTGCGCTCGCACCCAATCGAGTTTGAAGCGATTGGCAACCAGCACGGTGAGCGTGGAGAGATCACCGCTTACGCTTGCCTGCAATGGCTTGATCCATGTGATGTACTGCTGCTCAGGCAGCTCTTGAGCCAATTGCGCCAAGCACATTGGCCAAAGCTGCGCCGCTTCCAGAGGAATAACACCCGACTTAGACGCTACTTCGCTTGGCATCAGACCAAGCGGCGGGTCGCTTGAAAAAGCAGGTGATGAAAAGGCTTGCCCCTCGGTCATACAGCAACGCAATCGGTTATAAAAATAATTGTGGATAAATCTAAAAAATACTGCTGATATTGTAGGCGGCCATTGCACTTATCCACAGGCTAAGTTACAAATAAATACGCGGACTCTTTGTACAAGTGGGCGCTCACAAAGCGGTTTTCCCCCGGATCTTATGGAGGGTCACAAATAGTTTGCGAAAATACAGGCAGTGTCGCGGGCAACTGCTTGTCAGGGCAAGAAAAGGGCAGAAATTGGCAGCCAGAAAGTGGTTGGAATCTGCGATAATCGTGGGTTGCGCTTTGCGCGGCTTGCTGCATTAGCTTCAAGCCAAGAGGACAAAGCTAACCTCAACGCATTTGAAATGCTCTGGATGAACGAATCATGAAACGTACTTATCAACCCTCCAAAACTCGTCGCGCCCGCACCCACGGTTTCCTCGTGCGAATGAAAACCAAAGGTGGCCGCGCTGTGATCAACGCACGCCGCGCCAAAGGCCGCAAGCGCTTGGCCGTCTAAGCTATTTGAGTTTACGCTAGCGCTACTTTGTTGCCTCGCCTGAAAACCGCCGAGCAGTTTGCTGCCGTGCTGGACGCGAGCAAACAAAAAGCGACGCAGCCTGCCGGCATCTGGCGCAGCGCGCATTTTGCGTTGCATTTGGCACCGCTCAGCGTATTGCAAAGTGCCTCAGCAAGCCAAAGTCCTGTAGTCGGCGTGATTTGCCCTAAGCGCTGGGCTAAACGCGCAGTGACTCGCAATACCATTAAGCGCCAGATTTACGCCGTGTCCAGTGAACTCCAAGCCCAATTGCCTGCTGCCTGCCTGGTGTTGCGTTTGGCGTCTGGCTTTTCGCGCGAGCAATTTACAAGCGCGACATCGCTCGCGTTAAAACGCGCTTTGCGGGAAGAGCTGCTGGGTCTGCTGGGCAAGCTGCCTTGCATCTCTGCCCGAGCAGCGAAAGTCGCTACTCAAGAGCTGAAGGTTTCGCAAGAGCCTGCAGTTTCTCAGGAGCAAACAGCTTCAAAGGAACAATCTGCATGACCGTTTTGCAAAAAATTCTGACGGGTATTGTCCTAGGCTACCGCTGGTTTTTAAGCCCGTGGTTGGGAAGCGCTTGTCGCTTCACGCCCACGTGTTCTGCCTATGCGCTAGAGGCTTTGCAGCAGCATGGCGCGGGTCACGGCAGTTATTTAACAGTGCATCGCTTGGCACGCTGCCATCCTTGGTGCGCAGGCGGTCACGATCCTGTGCCAGAGGTCTCGTCTGCCACACCGAAAAAGTCGGCAAAGCCATCACTTTTTATTTCTCTTGCTTCTTCTGAAAAGACCTCTCCATGAACGACATTCGGCGCTCCATCCTTTGGGCGGTTCTCGCATTTTCTCTTGTGATGCTTTGGGATGCTTGGCAGGTGCACAACGGCAAAAGCGCCACTTTTTTCCCAAAAACCAAGCCTCCAGCAGCCGCATCGGCTAATCCAGCCACCAGCTTGGCCACGCCAGCAACGGGCAGTGTGAATTCGGGCGCAAGCGTGCCCGCGCCAAGCGGTGCGCCGGCTGCTGTGCCGGCCCCCGCTGGAGGAGCGCAGCCCGCCCCAGCACAAGCCCCGTCCGCGCCCTCCGCGCAGACTTGGGAAGTCACCACGGATGTTCTCAAATTGGTCTTTGCCAGCGAAGGCGGCAACATCATTCGCGCTGAGCTTTTAAAGCACCGCGAGCTTGATGCATCAAAAGACAAACTCGACCCGAATAAAAACATTGTCTTACTAGACCGTAGCACAGGCCGCGCGTACGAGGCGCAATCAGGCGTGCTCGGCATGAATGGCCAGCCCACTTTACCCAGCCATTTGGCAACCATGAGCTTTAGCGGCGATCGCGCTCTCAAAGAGGGCCAAAACGATCTCACTTTCAAATTTGAGTCTCAAGAGTTGGGCGGCATCAAATACGTCAAAACCTACACGCTCAAGCGTGGTCAATACGACATGGCCGTCAAGCATGACATTGTGAATGCCAGCGGCGCGCCCGTCTCAGCCCAGCTTTACATGCAGCTGGTTCGCGATGGCAACAAGCCCGCCGGTGAATCCGCTTTTTACAGCACCTTCACTGGCCCAGTGGTCTACAGCACCGAGAAGAAATATCAAAAAGCTGAATTTACCGACATTGAGAAAAACAAAGCAGAATTTCAGCTACAAACCAACGCTGGCTATGTGGCCATGGTGCAACATTATTTTGGCAGCGCTTGGCTCATGCCCGATGGCATTGTTCGCGACAACTACATGAGCAAAGCGGGTGCGAATCTTTATGCAGTGGGCATGAAAGCACCGATGCAAGCTGTCGCTGCAGGCGCGACGCAAAGCACACAAACGCGCCTCTTCATCGGCCCGCAAGAAGAAAACAAACTCGAAGCCCTCTACCCCGGCTTAGAGCTGATCAAAGACTACGGCTGGCTCACGATTCTTGCCAAGCCGCTGTATTGGCTCATGGATAAGCTCTACACCTTTATCGGCAACTGGGGTTGGACGATCATGGCCTTGGTGCTCTTGCTCAAGATGGCTTTCTACTGGCTCAATGCCATGGCCTATCGCTCCATGGCCAAAATGAAAGCCATCAACCCGAAAATCATGGAAATGCGCGAGCGCTTGAAAGACAAGCCACAGCTCATGCAGCAAGAGATGATGAAGATGTATCGCGAGGAAAAGGTCAATCCCATGGGTGGCTGCTTTCCGATCATGGTGCAAATCCCGGTGTTCATCGCCTTGTATTGGGTGCTCCTCTCATCTGTCGAGGTGCGCGGCGCGCCATGGATCGGCTGGATCACTGATCTGTCTGTGCCTGATCCGTGGTTTATCCTGCCTGTGATCATGGCAGCTACCACCATGCTACAAACCGCGCTTAATCCGACACCGCCCGATCCGATGCAGGCCAAGCTCATGTGGTACATGCCGCTGATTTTCTCGGTGATGTTCTTCTTCTTCCCCGCCGGTCTCGTGCTTTACTGGATCACGAACAACGTGCTCTCGATTGCCCAGCAATGGATGATCAACACCAGCATGGGCGTGCCCCCGCAATTTAATTTACCGTGGAAGAAAGCCGAAGAGAAGAAGGCTTAACACTTCTGATTTCAAGAGAGCCGCAAGGAATTGCTTCTTTGCGGCTTTTGTTTTTGCATGGGGCAGAATGCTAATACCGGACGCGAAAAGCGCGAAAGTTACGCGAAAGACGCAAAAAAGAAAAGAGAGCCGTCACGACTGGCTAACCGCACAGCGAATCAACTCTGATTTTGTATTTTTTTCGCGCTTTTCGCGTAACCTTCGCGTCTTTCGCGTACCGGAAGTTCAATCTTTAATTCGCCAACCATGCTCCCCAGACACCAAGACCCGATCGTCGCTATTGCCACTGCTCCCGGCCGCGGCGCGGTGGGCATTGTGCGCGTGTCGGGCAAAGATCTCCAACTGCTGCTTACTCCTCTTTTAGGAGCAATCCACGCAGGTAATACGCCGGCCAGAGAAGCAAAATACATAAAATTCTTGGATAAAAAAAAGCAATCTATTGATCAAGGCTTGTTTCTCTATTTCCCATCGCCCCACTCCTTCACTGGCGAAGATGTGATCGAGTTGCAAGCGCATGGCGGGCCCGTGGTGCTTCAGTTGCTTGTGTCGCGCGTGATCGAAGCTGCGAAAGAGTTTGACGCACTCAAGAGCATGCGCGTCGCTCAGCCCGGCGAGTTTACAGAACGCGCTTTTTTGAATGACAAGATGGATCTGGCGCAGGCTGAGGCTGTGGCAGACTTGATTGATGCCAGTACCGAGGCCGCAGCACGAGGCGCAGCGCGTTCGCTCTCGGGTGCATTTTCCAAAGAGGTGCACACGCTACGCGATGCGCTCATTCATCTGCGCATGTTGGTCGAAGCCACGCTTGATTTTCCGGAAGAAGAAATCGAGCATTTGAGCAAACACAAAGCGCGTGAGCAGCTATCAAATCTGCAGCAAGGCGTATTGAGTTTCCAGAGGAAAACTCAGCAAGGTGCCTTGCTGCGAGAAGGTATCAAAGTCGTCATCGCTGGCCAGCCCAATGCTGGCAAGAGCAGCTTACTCAACGCCCTTGCAGGCGCAGAGTTGGCGATCGTCACGCCCATAGCGGGCACCACGCGCGACAAGGTGCAAGAAACCATTCAAATCGAAGGTGTGCCGATTCATATCATCGACACGGCAGGGCTGCGCGAGAGCCAAGATGTGGTTGAACGCATCGGCATTGAGCGTGCGTGGGAAGAAATAGCGAAAGCCGATTGCGTGATTCACCTGCACGATCTGCATGCTGAGCAATCGGCCGACGAAGGTGTTGCTATGAATTCAATAGCTGCTCGCGCAGCATTGATGCCGGCGATCAAGCTAAAACTGCCTCAAAACACGCCCGTATTGGATGTGTGGAACAAAGCAGATTTGGCCATGACTGCCCAGCCAGCAGAAACACAAATAGGGCGCATGATCAGAGAAGGCTTGTTCATCAGTGCCAAAACCGGTCAAGGCATAGATGCGCTACGCGCCAAACTGCTGGAAGTTGCTGGTTGGCAATCGAGTGGCGGCGAAGGCAGCTTTATCGCCCGCAAGCGGCATGTGCAAGCTGTCGCTGCTGTGCAGGCGCATCTACATGAGGCTGGCCATCATCTTGATGCCAGTCTGATTCATAACGCGGGCGGCCTTGATCTACTTGCTGAGGAGCTGCGCCTCGCGCAAAACGCACTGAGTGAGATCACCGGAAGTTTTTCATCTGACGATCTGCTTGGAGAGATTTTTTCCAAGTTTTGTATTGGTAAATAAATCGTTTTGGTGAATGAGCGTCATTCACAGCTTATACGCATACGTTGGGCTTGCACGGTAGCGAGCCGCTCGCTTCTCAGCCATGATGTGATTTATTCATCTAGCAAATCTGCTGCGATAAAGCACAGCGCAGCAAAGTAATTTAACAAAAGGAACAACCATGTCCGTCACGCGCCGCCTTGGCTTAAAGATCACGGCAAGCGCAGTGTGCATGCCGTGGCTCGCACACTCTCAAACGCGCGCCTCTTGGCGCGTAGGCCGCGTGCTGCCTTTGTCTGGTGCGCAGGCGCTCTACGGTGAGGCCAAGCGCGATGGCGCAGATGCATTTGCTGCGCGTATCAACGGCAAGGCAGGCATCAGCGGCCGCAATTTAGAGTTTGTGACGCAAGACGATGCGTATGTAGAAACCAAAACGGCAGAGCTCGTAAGTACGATGGCAAAAAACGAGGGCGTGATTGCATTCAGCGGCTTTTTCGGCGCGCCGCATTGCGTGGTGGCAGCTAAGGTGCTTGCCGAGTTGAAGCTCCCAGCAGTGGGTTTTACAACGGGCTCGAACGCATTTCGTGCTAAGCCGCAGCGCGAGGTGTTTCCGGTGCGCGCGAGCTTTGTGCAAGAGACGCAAGCGATCGTGCGGCATCTTAAAACGACTGGGCTAGACAGCGCCACGATTGCCTTTGTCAACATTCCGTTTGGCGCTCTGGCACGCGCCAGCTTTGAAGCGGCGGCGCTTGCGCAGAGCTTTAAATTGAATCCGCCGCTCGAGATCAAGGCCGATGGCAGCAACATGCTTGAGGCGGCAAAAGTGCTCTCGCAGTCGAAGGTAGTGCTGATGGCGCTGCACACACCCAGTGCCGTTGCCATGGTGCAAGCCGTGCGGGCGCTTAAAACCGGTACTCAGCTGTGGTGCTTGTCTGCTGTGGACACCGTTGTGATGGCTGCCAAGCTCAAAGATCAGGCGCGCGGCGTGTCGACCTCGCTTGTTGTACCGACTACAGCGAAATTGTCTATCGCGTTAGTGCGCGATTACCTTGAGGCAACACGGGCAATCAATAAAACGCCAAACCTGTACGGCTTAGAGGCCTATGCTGAAGCCAAAGTGTTGGCGGCAGGGCTTACGCGCATGCGTGGCAATGATCCTGCGGCGCTCACCGCCGCTCTCGAAGGCTTGGGTAAATTTGACCTTGGCGGCTATGAGGTGAGCTATGGCGCAGGAGACCGCACCGGCTCGCGCTTTGTCGATTTGGCCATCGTGTCAGAAAACACGATGCGCAGCTAGCCTGCGCTTCATCTGCGCTCAGGCAGGTCGCGTATCAACAAAGCTTTGTCGCAGAGCCAATTTTTCACTGAGTTTGGCAAGATTGGAATAATCTGCACGCCAATCAATCTGCGCAAAGCGGAAATCCAAATAGCCCAGAGCGCAGCCCACGGCCACGTCGGCAAGGCTGAAATGGGTGCCTGCGCAAAAGGGGCGCTCGCCCAAACCTTGGCTCATGGCTTTGAGGCTTGCTGTCATTTTGCCCATTTGGCGATCCATCCAAGGTTGCGCTCGCTGCGCATCTGTGCGGCCGGCCCAAGTGGCTTCTAAGCGCAGCAAAATTGCCGCATCACACAAGCCATCAGCCAAGGCTTCCCACGTTTTTACCTCGGCCTTTTCGCGGCCATTGACGGGAATGAGCTTGCCCACTGGCGAGAGTGTGTCTAGGTATTCCACAATCACGCGCGAGTCAAACAGAGCTTCTCCGCCTTCCATGACTAGACAAGGTACTTTTCCTAGCGGGTTGGATTCAGCGATTTGCGTGGTGGCAGCCCAAACATCTTCCAGCACAAACTTATATTCAAGCTTTTTCTCGGCCATAACGATGCGCACCTTGCGTGCGTAGGGGCTGGTGATGGCGCCGATCAATTTCATGCGAAATACTCTTGAATATAAAAATCTATTTTAACGATGCCTCGGGTCATAATCGGCGGCAGAAATTAATCATACCAAGCCAGCCCAAGGAGAACGCGCTTTGATCAGCCAAAACACCAGCCTGAGCCACCCCATGCCGCTAGAAAAAGCGGGTGCAACCGCGATGGCTGGCAAGCCGCGCGGCATGCCAGCGCCCCATGAGCGCATTGAGAGCACGCCGGTAGAATTCAGCGGCGCAGGCAGCGAATATTTCCGCATTTGGATTGTGAATTTGTTGCTGATCATGGTGACATTAGGCATTTACTACCCATGGGCGAAAGTGCGCAAGCTCAAGTATTTCTATAACAACACGCGCATTGATGATCACCCGCTAGATTTTCATGGCGAGCCGAAAAAAATGCTTCGCGGCTCATTGATCGTGGGCGTGTTTTTCATTGCATTCAGTCAAGCTTCTGACTACTCGGTCATGGCGGGTGTGATTGCAGCGCTGGTTTTTTTAGGTGTCGCTCCGGCGCTGTTTCGAGCGTCGATGCGCTTTCGGCTGGCCAATACGAGCTGGCGCGGCATGCGCATGCGCTTTGTGGCGCAAGGCTACGCGCAGGCCTATGCTTGTGTGGTGGTACCTCTTGCGATGGTTTTGTTGCCGGGCCTGTTGATTGGGCTGCTCGCAGATGGCGGCGATCCAAAGAGCCGCGCCGAAGCTGGCAATGCGATGGGGACAACGGTGTTGGCAATGTTTGGGGTGTTCGCGATTGCGTTGCCGTATTTCTTCTGGCGTATTAAGCGCTATCAACACAACCATTACGCCTGGGGCCCGCTGAAGACGGAATACCGCAGCCCGGTGCCTGAGACTTACAAAGTGTTTGGCAAGACATTTTTAATCGCCGTATTGATTGTGGTCGTGTTCGCAGCAGCAGTGTTTGCGATGTTGCCTAGCAATATCGGCAGCACACGCTCTTTGTCTCGCAATCTGGGCTTGATATTCAGCTTGCTTGTGCCCATGTTTTTCGTGTTCATGATCTTGATTAATATCCTACCCCGCGCCTACTTCACCGCCAAGATGCAAAACCTGCTTTGGTCACGCACAGGCAATCAGCATTTGCGCTTCAAGAGTGAGTTGCCGGTGGGCAAGTTTATTGGTTTGCAATTTAAAAACTACTTTTTGATTCTGATCACGCTCGGCTTTTATTGGCCGTTTGCTGTGGTGGCCACCAAACGCATGCAGCTTGAGGCGATCAGCCTCAAAACGCGCGTGGCGTTGGATCAGTTGTCTAGCGCGGCGCGCGCGCGGGAAAATGATGCGGCGGGCGATATGGCGGCGGATATTTTTGGTTTTGATGTGGGCATGTAAGGTGTGAGCCCCACTTTATTGGCCCAGCCGCCGCGCCTTGCGCTCAATCTGCTCGATGGCCACAGCGCTATGGCGCAGCCCGTCGTGCTACAAATAACAGAGCACTTTGCGCAGATTCTACGCCGGCAAAGTGTTGATTCAGTGGGTGAATTGTTGCTGGAGATCCCGCTAGACAAGCTTCGCAAACACATGCGCTGGCCTGAAGCCACAGCACGCGGCGCGCGCATCATTGAGCTGACTGACAAAGCCCCGCTGCAATGGCAGGGCGCGCAGCTTCTTTGGCCGGCAGATCTTGATGCAAAGGTTTTCGATGCTTGGGTGGCGCAGCATGTGAGCAGCAAAGCGAACCCGTCGGCGGGTTGGGTAGTGCGGGCGCAGCAAAGCTGGCGCGGCGTGGCAGCCGCTTTTGCGCTGCTGATGGCCGTGATTGCGGGTATGTATGCATGGGGCTTGCCCATTGCCGCGCGCGGCATCACAGCGCTTGTGCCCCAAGCTGCTGATCAGGCAATTGGCCGCAATGCGCTTGGCCAAATCGATGGCCGGTTGATGCAGCCGAGCAAGCTCGCTCTTGAAGACCAAACGCGCATCCGCGAGCGCTTCCTCGCGGGCGTGAAAGCGCAATATCCAAGCAACACGCCGAGCATCCAGCTGGAATTTAGAAAATCTTCCATCGGGCCTAATGCCTTTGCCTTGCCCGGCGGCATCATGGTGATGACCGATGAGCTGGTGCAACTTGTCAAAGACGACGAGGTGGTGCTCGGCGTGCTCGGCCATGAGCTGGGCCACATCACGCGCCGCCACGGTATGCGCCAGCTCGTGCAAGTCGGCGTGTTGCAAGGCGTGCTCTCCATTGCATTCGGTGATTACGGCAGCCTGATCACCGCAGCGCCCCTGATCCTCGGCAGCATGGCGTATAGCCGCGCCCATGAGCGCGAAGCCGATGATGATTCGATTGCCTACATGAAAGCGGCCAACATCAGCCCGCTTGTGATGGTGAAATTTTTCCAAGCCGCGAGAAGCTATCGCCCGCCAAAAAAAGACAAAGACGGCAACGACATATCGCCATTGCCAGACGCACCAGCAGACAAAGCAGAATCGGCCGCAAAACCCAATGACGCCAAGCCCCCAGAAATCAAAAAAACACCGCTCGGCTTTTCCATCATCTCCAGCCACCCGCTGGATGAAGAGCGCATGGAAAAATTTCGCAAGACGGCCGGTGGGTAAGTAGCTCGCGTGAGCAAAGCTGGCGTTCGTATGACAATCTAGCCATGCAAATCGAATTCAAAGGCCTCCAACCCTATGCGCCCCTGTATGAGGCCATGCAGACCCAGGTGGCGCAGCGAGGGGCATTGCAGAGTCATTTTTTAAGTGAAAACAATGTATTGCCGGCACAGAATATGCGTGAGGCGCTATGGATTTGTGAGCATCCTCCAGTTTTTACGCAGGGGCTGGCGGGCAAGGCGGAGCATGTGATTGCTGCCGGCGATATCCCCGTAGTGCAAACCAATCGCGGCGGGCAGATCACGTATCACGGGCCGGGGCAGGTGGTGGCTTATCCGATGATTGATTTGCGCTCGCGTGGCTATTTCGTTAAAGAGTATGTGTATCGGCTGGAGGAAGCGACGATTCGCACATTGGCGCACTTTGGTTTAACAGGCCATCGCGTGCGCGGCGCGCCGGGGATTTATGTGCGGCTTGATGAGCCGGCTTCGCATGCACGGCTGCTCGGTACGGATGGTTTGCCGCTGGCCGAGGCTGAGCTGGCCATGCGACGCGACCTTGGCAAGATCGCCGCTTTAGGGATTAAGGTCAGCCGCCACATTACGTATCACGGCTTGGCGCTGAATGTGGCGATGGACTTGTCGCCTTATGAACGCATTAACCCCTGCGGCTATGCGGGGCTGCGCACGGTGGATATGGCGACATGTGGGGTGCAAGGGAGTTGGGATGAGGTGGCAAAGGTGTTAGCGGATAAGTTAGTCGTGCATTTGGAATAAAGACGAATTTCCGGACGCGAAAGGCGCGAAAGTTACGCGAAAAGCGCGAAAGAATACACAGCTGTGCCGCGTTGTTGCACGAGCAATCAACTTTATGAGATCCACTTTTCTATTTCTCTTTTTTGCGCCTTTCGCGTCCGGAAATTTGTATTTGGTATCGCCAAAATTGCTGACAATAAAAACAGTATCATCACCCCATGGCCAAAGACAAAACACTTTTTACCTGCACCGAATGCGGCGGCAGCTCCGTGAAATGGCTGGGCAAGTGCCCCAGCTGCGGCGCTTGGAATACTTTGATTGAGGGCGTGGCGGAGAGCATTGGGACGGGCAAAAATCGCTTCGCCGCGCCGATGTCGTCTCACCATTCACTGACTGGCAGTTCTCCCGTACAACGGCTCGGCGAGATTGAAGCCTCCGATATTGACCGTACGCCTACCGGCCATGAAGAGCTGGATCGTGTGCTGGGCGGCGGCATTGTGGAAGGTGGCGTGGTATTGATTGGCGGCGATCCGGGTATTGGGAAATCGACGCTGCTTTTGCAAGCGCTGGATTCGCTGCAACGCGCGGGCACATCAGCACTCTACGTCACGGGCGAGGAAAGCGCGGCGCAGGTTGCGCTACGAGCGCGCAGGCTTGGCCTAGACAACAGCCAAGTACAAGTGCAAGCGGAAACGCAGTTGGAGAAAATCATCGCTACGCTTGCCGCGCAACAGCCGCGCATCGCTGTGATTGACTCCATTCAAACGGTATATTCCGAGCAGCTCACCAGTGCGCCCGGCTCAGTGGCGCAAGTGCGCGAATGCGCCGCGCATCTCACACGCTTTGCCAAGGCCAGCGGCACGGCGATTGTGTTGGTAGGCCACGTGACGAAAGAAGGCGCGCTCGCCGGCCCGCGCGTGCTCGAGCACATGGTCGATACCGTGCTGTATTTCGAGGGCGATACGCATTCCAATTTCCGCCTTGTGCGCGCGATCAAAAATCGTTTTGGCGCGGTCAACGAAATCGGCGTGTTCGCCATGACGCAGCAGGGCTTAAAAGGCGTGAGCAATCCGAGTGCGATATTCCTTTCCCAACACAGCGAGCCGGTGCCCGGCAGTTGCGTGATGGTGACGCTGGAGGGCACGCGCCCGATGTTGGTGGAGATTCAAGCTTTGGTTGATGGCGGCGGGCCTTCTCCGCGTCGCCTCTCTGTTGGCTTAGATCGTGATCGTTTAGCTATGCTGCTCGCCGTCTTGCACCGCCATGCCGGCATTGCGTGCGCCGATCAAGATGTGTTCGTTAATGCAGTGGGCGGCGTGCGCATCACCGAGCCCGCAGCGGATTTGGCTGTGATGCTGAGCATCACCAGCAGCTTGCGCGGCAAGCCCCTGCCCAAAGGGTTTATCGCGTTTGGTGAAGTTGGCTTAGCAGGCGAAGTGCGCCCTGCCCCGCGCGGGCAAGAGCGCTTGAAAGAAGCCGCAAAATTAGGTTTTTCAACCGCCATCATCCCTAAAGCTAATGCGCCTAAGAAATCGCAAATGAAAGATTTTGAAGGCATGACGATTCATGCGGTGGAGCGCGTCGAGCAGGCGATGGAGTTGATGCGGGAATTGCAGCGTTTGTAATGTCACTCATCTTTTGATAGCGCTCTGCGCAGATTCTATGCCGGCAATGCCGCTCTCTGCTGAAAAAGCGTTCCTGATTTTGTTGGCGCGGCTGTTGGCCTGCGGAAGCGGTATTCGGACGGGCTCATGGTTTCCCTCGGGAGTTAGGCGACACGCGTCGCCTGAAATGACGACAGAAATGCTGCGCATTTCCTGATCCTGCGTCCAACAAATCGCCCGCCCGAACACCGCTCCCGCAGGCCAGTTTTGTGGGACGCCACCAAATGCGAGCGAAGATCTTTCAAATAGCTAACAGGCTGTGAGTTTGAGGCATCTCCCCGACTGATTTGTGGTATCCCACCATCAAGGTGGGGAGATGCCCCAAACTCACAGCCGCTCTATCCAAAACAAAACTTCCGAACATCAAAGCCGGCAACCACCCGCCATGAATAAAATAGCGTCTTGCGCATAATACATGCCGGTAACCAAAGGAAAGCGCATGAAAATCGCAGCGATATCTGATATCCACGGCAACTTGAATGCTCTGCAAGCCGTGCTCGCTGAAATTGACCGCGAAGGTATTGACGCCATCATCAACTGTGGCGACACCCTCGGCGGCCCGCTCGAATCTGCGAAGACAGCCGACCTGCTGATCGGGCGTGGCATCCCTATGATTGCGGGCAACCATGAGCGGCAGTTGCTCACGCTGCCGCAAGAAAAACTCAATCGCAGTGATGCGTGCACAGCCAGCGAGATCAATGCCGCCCACCGGGCATGGCTCTCCAACGCCCCGCCCACGATGTGGCTCGCCGACGATGTGTTCGTCTGCCACGGCACGCCTTCGTCCGACTTGCACTATTGGCTAGAAACGATCACCGACGATTTTGGTCAACACGGCTCGGTGGGTGTTCGCCCCGCTTCGCATGAAGAAGTAGCGCAACGCCTCGGCAAAGGCGAACACACACGCCGCGCAAGCCTGATCATTTGCGGCCACACACATGTGCCGCGCGTTATGCAAGTCAATTCTCCCGATGACGGCCATGTCATCACGATCGTTAACGCAGGCAGTGTCGGCCTGCCCGGCTACGACGATATTCACCCGCACAAACACTGGATCGAAACCGGCAGCCCCCATGCGCGCTACGCCTTGATGGAGAAAACGGCGCAAGGCTGGAGCGTGCAATTGCGCAGTGTGGCGTACGAATACGCGCCCATGGCGCAGCTCGCTGAGCGCCGTGGCCGCCCTGATTGGGCGCTACCGCTGCGCACAGGGCGAATGTCTGCTTAGTATTAATTTCATAGCACTGTACGCAGTAGATATGCCGGGTAAATGCTTCAAACGCATAAAAAGCGCATTGGAATTCCCTTTAAAATCCAGCTATGAATTTTAAAAGCATGGCTTTGTGGATAGGCGGCGCAGCATTGATTGCGCTGAGCTTTCAAAAATACGGCTGGGCGGGCATAGCTGTGGTTGCGGGCGGCATCGTGTTTTGGATGCTCTTGCATTTCACCCGCATGATGACCGTGATGAAACGCGCTGCTAACACGCCGGTGGGCTACGTGGCCAGCGCCGTGATGCTCAACGCTAAGCTGAAAAAAGGCGTGAATTTGCTGCACGTGATGGCGCTTACGCGAAGCATCGGTTTGCTGCAAACCGAGAAAGAAGCGCAGCCAGAAATTTTCCGTTGGCAAGACAACGGGCTTTCGCACGTCACCTGCACTTTCCTTCACGGTAAGCTGCAAAACTGGGAGCTGTATCGCCCGCCGGAGCGCGATCTTCTCCTGAGCAATGCCACGCCGGCAGGCCAGTAAAATCAAATCAATAAACCCATTTCTGCAGGAACACCTTCATGACCGCAACACCGCCCAGCATGTCAGACCGCGATGGCAAAATTTGGATGGATGGCCAACTCGTTGAATGGCGCGACGCCAAAATTCATGTGCTCTCCCACACATTGCACTATGGCTGTGGTGCGTTTGAAGGTGTGCGCGCCTACAACACGGAAATCGGCACGGCGATTTTCCGCTTGAAAGAACACACGGATCGCTTGTTCAACAGCGCCAAAATTTTGCGCATGGCGATTCCGTTTACCAAAGAAGAGGTGATGGCTGCGCAACTCGAAGTCGTGCGCGTGAACAAGCTCGAGAGCTGCTATATGCGCCCGCTCACATGGATTGGCGACAAGAAGCTTGGCGTCTCGCCCAAAGGCAATTCAATCCACTTGATGGTGGCCGCATGGGCTTGGGGCGCGTATCTGGGCGAAGAAGGCCTCAAACGCGGTATCCGCGTCAAGACGAGCAGCTACACGCGCCACCACGTCAACATCACCATGACGCAAGCCAAGGCCGTGAGCAACTACACCAACTCCATTTTGGCCAACATGGAAGCCACCGATGAAGGCTACGACGAAGCGCTGCTGCTCGACTCGTCCGGTTTTGTCAGTGAAGGCGCGGGTGAGAATTTATTCGTCGTCAAAGACGGCGTGATCTACAGCCCTGATTTGTCTGCCGGTGCATTGAACGGCATCACGCGCAACACCGTCTTTCATATCGCCAAAGATTTGGGGCTTGAGATTGTGCAAAAGCGCATCACGCGCGATGAAGTTTATATTTGCGACGAAGCTTTCTTTACCGGCACAGCCGCTGAAGTCACGCCGATTCGCGAGTTGGATCGCATAGAACTAGGCGAGGGTGAATATGCCGGCCGCCGCGGCCCGATCACAGAGAAAGTGCAAAGCGCATTCTTTGATATCGTCAATGGCCGCAATCCGAAATACCACCACTGGCTCACACCAGTCGGCAAGGCTTGAAGCAAGGCGCGAACGCATGAAAAGCGCCATTCAACTCGCCGCCACTGAACTCAATCCACAAGGCGGCATCTTTTGCCCTAGCAAACAAGCCGGCATGGAACTGTGGAACAACCACCCTCGCGTCTTCCTTGACATAGGAAAAACAGGCCATGCTAAATGCCCGTATTGCGGTACGGCGTACCAGCTTCGTGCGGGCGAGCAAGTTCACGTGCATTGAGCACAGTCGAGCGACTAAACGTTGATGCGCTCTCCCGACCTTGATCAGATCACGGTGGTGATCGTCACCTACAACAGTGCGCATTGCATTCGCCAGCTCGCCAGCAGCTTAAATGGCTTCGCTCATATTGTGCTCGTTGACAACGCAAGCCAAGATGACATCGCCAGCGCTCAGCAGCAGTGCCTTGCACACGCGCAGCTGATCCGCCTGCCCGCCAATCGAGGGTTTGGCGCAGCAAACAATATTGCTTTGCGCCAGTTGCAGACGCCGTTTGCGCTTCTGCTCAATCCTGATTGCACATTGACGAAGGCCGCCGCATTGAGTTTGCTGAACACCGCCATTGCATTTCCGCAAGCAGCCATCGTTGCGCCGCAAATAGCACGGCCCAATGGCTCACTTGAAATCAGCTACCGCTGGCCGGCGCGCCTTTGGGTGAGCAAAGGGCCTGCTGCGCAAGCGGTTTGCAGCGTGGGTTTTGTCTCTGGCGCTGCGATGCTTTTAAGGATTTCAGCAATACAAAATGTGGGCTTGTTTGATGAGGACTATTTTCTTTATTACGAAGACGATGATCTGTGCCAACGTCTTTTCAAAGCAAAGCGCAGTATGTTGATCGAGCCGCAAGCCCATGCCGTGCACGCAGCGCGCAGCTCTGTCAAAGAAGGTTTTCCTTGGCGCTCAGAGTACATTCGTGGGTATCATCATGCGCAATCTAAGCTTATTTTTGAATTGAAGCATGGGCTCCCCTCGGCTGTGCAGGGCTTGCGCTTGCGAGTTCTTCTATTGGCGGTGATTAGCCTGCCATTGCGTCTTTTATGGCCGCAGCCGCGCTACGTGGTGCGACTGATAGGAAGAATCTGCGGTTTGATCGCTTGGCGAACCAACAGCAAAAAAAGAGAGCATTCGTGATGACTTTCAGACTTCGCGCCGAACAAATCAGCCTGTGGTTGATCGTGGCAATATTCTTGTCTTTTCCGCTTGCTTTGGGGCTGGCCAACACACTGATGCTTTTGGTTTTGTTGGCATGGCTGCTGGCAGGCGGGTATCAAGCGCTTGGCAACAGAGTCGTTGCAAGCCCCGTTGCTTTGTGCTTCTTGGCTTTGTATGTCATCGTTGTTCTTGCTTGCTTTTGGGGTGATGTGCCCACCAGTGATCGGTTATTGCACGTCGCTAAATACTCCAAGCTTGCGTTTGCCGCTTTGTTGATTGGCGCATTGCATGAGCGCATGTGGCAGCGGCGTTGCTTGCTTGCATTTTGCGCTGCGATGCTGTTCATTGTGGTGTGCACTTGGTTGAATGTCTGGATACGATTGCCTTGGTCGGTCACGCAAACACCTGGATGGGGCCTGTCGCATCATGTGATCGGCGACCACATTACCCAGAACATCATGATGGCCTTTTTTGCGCTGATTCTTCTTGCTCAGACTTGGCGCAATTGGCAAGATGCGAGTAGTAAACGCAGAGTTTTAAAGCTAGTTGGCCTAGGGTGCTTGGTTGTGCTGGCAAGCGTAAGCGTGACACATCTGTCGTTTGGCCGCACAGGTTACGTTCTTTTAGCGCTTGCTTTTATAGTCAGTGCGGTAACGTTGCTCAGTGGAAAAAAACTCCTATGGGCGGGGCTTTTGATGCTGCTACTCGCCAGTGTCACGGTAACAAGTTCACAAGCAATGCGCGACCGCTTTGCTAAAGGGTATTCTGAACTATTGAATGAGCCTGCAGTGCCAAACTCTTCTTTGGGTATACGCTCATTCATCTACGTGACTGCTCCTAAAATGATGGCTGATAGCCCTTGGATCGGACACGGCACAGGCAGCTATCACACCGTTATTTGTCGTTATGTCGAACCTAAGAGCTATTGCCCCAGAATCAATTGGCATCCTGAAAATCAATACATTGCATTTGCCTTGGGCCAAGGCCTCATCGGCTTGATGATGTATTTGGCGTTGCTCGCAAGTATGCTGATTGTTGCAGCGAGGAGCGCAGATCCGACGGCGAAATTGTTGCTGTTTGGTGTCAGTGTATTTCTGATCTTTAACAGTTTGGTCAACACATCTCTTTTCAGTTCAAGAGAAAGTCACTTCTTTATATTGATAGCGGCCCTTGCAACAGCTATGTCACACCGCACGAGAAAACATAACATAAGGCAATAGCCGGTGCGTCGTCTACGCTTTCTTGAATTTAAAGCCATCTTCTTCGTATGAACCATCCTACACCAGACAATACGCACACACTGAGCTGGCTGCAATCTCTCAAAGTCTATGCTGAAGTCCCCACGCTTCGCATGCTTGCTTTAGGTTTCTCTGCTGGCCTGCCTTTGCTGCTTGTGTTGGGCACGCTGAGCTTCCGTTTGCGCGAAGCAGGCATTGATCGGGCAACGATTGGGTTTTTGACTTGGGTGGGGCTGGCTTATGGCTTTAAGTGGTGTTGGGCCCCGCTTGTAGATCGGTTGCCGATACCGTTGCTCACGCGCTGGCTTGGGCGCAGGCGCTCTTGGTTGCTGCTGTCGCAGATGGTGATCATTGGTGGGCTGGTGGGGATGGCGGTGTCGGATCCGAAGCTGGCGTTGATGCCGGTGGTGTGGTGCGCACTGGTGGTGGCTTTCGGCTCGGCCACACAGGATATTGCGCTGGATGCTTACCGCATTGAATCAGCAGATGCTGACCGGCAAGCCGCGTTGGCGGCTGCTTATCAAACAGGCTATCGCTTGGCCATGATTTGGGCGGGCGCGGGCGTGCTCTGGATTGCGGCGCGAGCCGAGGTGGCTGCAGTGGGTAACTATGACTCTAATGCATGGCGTACCGCGTATCTTTGGATGGCCGCTTCGATGAGTGTGGGCGTGCTTACGGTGCTGCTTTCGCCAGAGCCAGCAGCGCAACGACTAGAAAAAGCAAAAAACATGCAAGATTGGTTGCGCATCACGCTGGTAGAGCCGTTTGCCGATTTTTTCAAGCGCTACCAATGGCAGGCTGCGTTGATCCTTGCTCTGATTGCTGTTTACCGCATCAGTGATATCGTGATGGGTGTGATGGCCAATCCGTTTTATGTGGATATGGGCTTTACCAAAGATCAGGTCGCAGGTGTGACGAAAGTCTATGGCGTGATCATGACCTTGGTGGGCGCATTCATTGGCGGCATCTTGTCGATGCGCTTGGGTGTGATGCGCGTGCTCATGCTGGGCGCAATTCTCAGCGCACTAACCAATTTGCTGTTTGCTTGGCTGGGTAGCCAAGGCGCGAATGTGAATGCCTTGATCTGGGTGATCTCGGCCGACAATTTGTCCAGCGGCATTGCATCAGCTGCCTTCATAGCCTATCTGTCGAGCTTGACCAATATTCAGTACTCAGCCACACAATATGCGCTGTTTACTTCGCTGATGCTTTTGCTGCCCAAGTTCCTTGCAGGATTCTCGGGCCAAGTGGTCAACAGCGTGGGATACGCTCAGTTTTTCACCGGTACAGCCCTGCTTGGGCTGCCCGTGATTGTGTTGGTGGCGTTGGCGAGCCGCTACACAGCGGTCAAGAAGGATTCATCCTAAAGTATTCATCTCATCCAATGAGGGGTTGCGGTTCGTGCTGTGTTGCCCTATAAGTAAAGCTATTACATGACGTAGCGCGTTTGTCCACAATGCAACATCCTCGGCTCTATTTGGGTTTGATGGGCTTTGATGCCCCGGCTGAGGCGCGGGTGCGAAGCTGGTTGACGGCCAATGCAGTTGATGGCGCTTTAGCTGAGGGTAGCGAGCATCCGGTGTGGCAAGTGGTGGATTTTCGAGAAGCGGATGCCTTGCTCATTTGCGGCGCCGGCGTGGCCACAGGATGCGAAACGCAGCTCCAATTTCATCTGCATTTGCAAGCCGCGCAATACGGCGCCCCTTTGGGCGCTGATTTGGAGAGCATCAAGCAGCCTTTTGCAATCAGTGATGTTGCTCACCTTCAATCTTTGGGCATGGATGTCAAAAACTACCCTGTGTTTGACCTGCAATCGCCCAGCGAGATGCAGCGCACATTGCAAATATTTGAAGCCGTCTTGCGCCCGTTGCGCACCTTGTTTGCGCTGGCAGTTGAGCTCAATGAGCGGCGCGAAGAGCTTGATGCGCAGCATACGTTTCATTTGGAGCGCAACGGTATCTTAGATGCCATCGTTGATGTGCCGCGCCGCCGCGCTTTGATACGCCCCGGTGCGCGGCCGGTCGATATACACACCAATGCATGGCAGCGCCGTCCAAAGTCCGCCAACTATCCGCCCGCGCATTTTTTGGAATGCAGCACAGACGAACTGGCGTGGGTGTTTGGCTTGTACAGCCAGCAAGTTGCGCTGCCAAAGCGCTATGCAAGCAAACGCATCTATGTGCGCCACAGCCCGCGTGTGCGCGCGTCGCTCATTTACGCAAGACATGCCGCTGTGCTGGAGCGTTTATGCCACGGCGGTGCGACGCTTGAGCAACTCAGGCAGGAGCTACCAGCCATAGCGCATTGGCTAGAGCGTGATTTGTTTTCGCTTTACTTGGTGCGCTCGATTACGACCGCTGCACCCGCAGACAAATCGGCTGGCTTGTCTTCGTTGCCGCAAATGTTTGACAACACGGCGCCTGCATCCGCACTGCGCGGCGACAAAGTCTTGTCCACCATCAGCGCCCAGTTGCAGCCATTGCTTTAACCAGTCGGGCAACTCGCATGACATCAAATACGTCTTAAGACGTTGTCGCCAACGCGAAACCAGATGCACTGGCACGGGGCCAATACAGACGAAAAACATGGTGCACTTCGCTCAAATCATTTTGGAGCAAGCTACCCGCTGCTATTTGCGGCACGAGATTGGCCAGCAGGCGCACCTCGTTATCGTTGACGCGGCGCACGATGTGATGCGCGGTAATCTCGCTGGGATGCTGCAAGCCCGCTGCTTGCACAATTTCTTTAAGCGCATGCAAAGTTTGCGCGTGAAAATGATGCACGCGCTCAGCTTTGCTGGGCACATGCAAAGCTTTCATGCGATGCGCATCCTGCGTGGTCACGCCGGTCGGGCATTGGCCCGTGTGGCAAGCTTGCGCTTGGATGCAGCCCAGCGCAAACATAAAGCCACGTGCTGAATTGCACCAATCAGCGCCAAGCGCCATCATGCGCGCCATATCAAAAGCGCTCACCACCTTGCCCGCGCAGCCAATGCGTACGCGAGAGCGCAAGAGAGCGCCTTTGAGGGTGTTGTGCACCAAGAGCAAACCTTCTTGCAAAGGTGCGCCCACATGATCGGTAAATTCCACGGGTGCAGCACCCGTGCCGCCTTCTGCGCCGTCCACCACAATGAAGTCTGGCACGATATTTGTGGCCAGCATGGCCTTAACAATCGCAAACCATTCCCATGGATGCCCAATACACAGCTTAAAGCCCACCGGCTTGCCGCCTGAGAGCTGGCGTAGCTCTGCGATAAAGGCCATCATCTCCAGTGGCGTAGAAAATGCACTGTGCGCAGCAGGCGATGCGCAATCCCTTCCTTGAGGCACGCCACGCGCCGCTGCAATCTCCGCTGTCACTTTAGAGCCCGGCAGCAAGCCGCCATGGCCTGGTTTGGCGCCTTGGCTGAGCTTGAGCTCAATCATTTTGACTTGTGGATCCCGCGCATTGGCTTGGAATTTCTCAGCATTGAACGTGCCATCATCATTGCGGCAGCCAAAATAGCCCGAGCCGATTTCCCAAATCAAATCACCACCATGCAAGCGATGGTGCGCACTGATTGAGCCCTCGCCCGTATCGTGCGCAAAGCCGCCAGCCTTAGCACCCTGATTTAACGCAAGAATTGCATTGGCGCTCAGTGCACCAAAGCTCATGGCAGAAATATTAAACACACTCGCTGAATACGGTTGGCTGCA
The DNA here is from genome assembly GCA_043755865.1 of Variovorax sp. Lineage (GTDB taxonomy): Bacteria > Pseudomonadota > Gammaproteobacteria > Burkholderiales > Burkholderiaceae_C > JANMDU01. The sequence goes on from JAYUSD010000084.1 coordinate 25,210, forward strand.
GCCATTGCTCTGTGCACCGATGTTGATACGAAAGTCATGCGTAGCAATTTTGGTAGGCGCCACGGAATGGTTGATCCACTCATAGCCATCGGCGCTCACATCCAGCTGCGTACCAAAAGGCCGCTTATCGCTATCGCCCTTGGCGCGGGCATAGACTAAGGAGCGTTGGGCTCGCGAAAAAGGCGCGGCTTCATGATCGCCCTCTAAAAAATACTGCCGAAGCTCGGGGCGAATGGCCTCCATCAAAAAGCGTACATGCCCGATCACCGGATAGTTGCGCAGCACCGCATGCTTGTCTTGCCGTAAATCGCGAATGCCCAAAGCGCTCAAGCCCAGAAACAGCGCAGCCCAGAGCCAGCCCACACCATAGGCAATGATGCAAAACAAACTCAGCAGGCTGAAGAAAATACAGGCAATGAAGGCGCTATAGCGGATGGGCACATGGGCGTTCGCGCGCGAGATGAATTCTTGGATCATGCTTACAAAACCTTGGGTAAATGGCTACCGAGGAAATCGTACACCGCTTTGATGCGGCGGTTGCTGCGAATTTCTCGGTGGACGACGAGCCACAAGGGAAGCGGTGGGATCTGTAGCATGGGCAGCAGAGGCACGAGCATAGAATCTGCACGACCAACGTAGTCTGAAATGAAGCCGATGCCTAAGCCGGCGCGAATGGCGGCGCAGTAGGCGATCAAATCGTCGGTGCGCAGCACAATGCGCTCAAGCGGCAACGGCAAGCCCATTGCGGCCGCGCCGCGCTCGAGCGCATCGTCTTTATCGCCGCTGATGAGATCGTGAGCCAGTAGATCTGTAGGTTGCTTGGGGACGCCTCGGCGGCGCAAATAGTCTCGGTGCGCATAGGTGCTAATGGTGACTTGGCCCACGCGTTTGGCAATCACGCTGCCTTGCTCAGGCTGCACCATGCGCAGCGCAATATCGGCTTCGCGTTTGAGCAGATTGCTCACCGCATTGCTCACCACCAGTTCTACCGTGATCTCCGGCAATGCCAGCCGCATTTGCGCGAGCAAGGGTGGCAGC